>CAZWSO010000157.1:0-5967 GCA_964636485.1 uncultured Gemmatimonadaceae bacterium | reverse complement strand
CTGTCGGCGGCGGCGACCCCTCTCGCTGCGCAGCAGGAGCGCGTGTCGCTGGAGCTCGGCGTCGCGGCGCTCTCGCTGGAGGGAGTCCGGCCCACGCGCTCGCTGACGCTGGTACCGAGCTACTCGCGCGAGGGGATGAGCGGATCCGTGAGCGCCGCCGCCGCGATGGCGCTGGCGCCGGAGGGCGAGTGGAGCGCACAGGGTACCGCAGCAGCTACGCGCTTTATAGCGCCGTCCGCGTTCGGACGATACGAGATTGGCGCTCTCCTCGGCGGGGTCGCGTACGGCGAGACGCGGCGCACCACTACCTCGCTGGTTCAGGTGCGCAGCGTGCGAGGGGATGCGCTCGATGGTCTCTGGGTTGGCCTCGGCGGCGGCGCGCGCTGGACGTACGGCGTAGTCCGGCCGGTGCTCTCAGGGGACGTGGGGGCATGGCGAAGCTTCCGGACCATCCGCCTTACCGGACAGCTTTCCCTGACCCGCGCGTTTGAGGATACGATGGTGTGGATCCAGGCTCCGGTTCAGGGGAGTTTGGCAAGCAGCCCCCCGCCAGCGCAGGGTGGATCCTTCCTCGTGAGGCGATTCGATGCTCTCTCCTTCGGTACGGCGGTGCTCTCTGCGAGCTCGTCGCGCGGTCCGCTGGATTTCGACATCACGGTTTCCACGCGCTCCTCGCTCGACGGCGCATCCCGGCGCCATGGCGCTCTTGGCGCGCTCACGTGGCACATGGAGCGAAGACTCGCGGTCGTGTTCGCCGGGGGCCGTCAGCAGCCCGATCAGGTGCTGGGCATCCCGGGGGGCTCGTTTGCGACCGTCGCTTTGCGGCTGTCCCCCTTCGGCGGTGGCGATGCCCTTCGTCTCGCCGGCGATGCGCGCGCCGGTGTAGCGCTTCTCCCCCGAAGAGGAGGCGCGCACGTGCTCCGCGTCGACCTGGCCGGCGGGGCGGAGCATGTCGAGATTGCGGGCGAGTTCAGCGGCTGGGAGCCGCTTCCGCTCGTTCGGCGCTCCGGCGGGTGGGAGACCGTGCTCCGGCTGGCGCCGGGCACCTACCGAATGGCGATCCGGATCGATGGCGGAGAGTGGTTGCCTCCCCCGGGTCTGCCGCAGATCGGTGATGAGCTCGGCGGCGTCGTCGGCATCCTCATCGTGCCCTAGCCGCCGGCTGCCTGGCTGAAAGCCGCCAGCTGCATCCGCCCGGGGAGAGTTTTAGAAGCGAGCCGGCAGCTGCTTGGCTGAAGCCGCCAGCTGCACACGTGCGGAGGAGAGTCCTTAGAGCAGTCCCTCAGTCGTCCTCGCGACGATCCTCAGGCTCCGGCGCTACAACGTGGAGCGCCTCTCGCGCCAGACGGTAGCGCAGCGGGGTGTGCACGCGGTGGATCTCGCCATCCAGCGCAACACGTGCCGCAGGCACCGGGAGGTCGACCGTGCACAGATCGGCCAGGTGGCTGTTGATGCCCGGCGTGCGATGAACGGTGTCGCTACCGCGTGCCGCTGCGGTCAGAGCGCGCACCAGGTGGCGCGCCGGCGACGAGCCGTCAACCACCACCAGGTGCAGCGCGCGGAAGCCACCGCGAACCGGCTCACCGAAGCGCGGCGTCGCTAACCTGCGCTCTCCCACTCCAACGAACACCAGTGGCGACGCATAAATGCGCGACGAACCTTCCACCTGGAGCCGGACGCTGAGGCTACGGAGCCGAAACAGGAGGCGGAGCGCGGCTACGGCGGAGCCCAGATAGTAACCTAGCCAGCGCTCGATTCGCTCACGGAGCCGCACATACGTGACATACGCTCCGACCGAACTGGTGTTGAGAAAGAGCTTCTCGTTCATGAAGCCCACGTCCACGGCACGCGCCTGCGCGCTGGCGGCGACCCCGAGGGCCTCTTCCGCATGGACGGGAATGCCGAGCCGTCGCGCGAAGTGATTGAGAGTTCCGCCGGGAAGGATCGCCATCTCGAGACCGAGCTCCGCTGCCGTCTTCGCGGCCGTCGCGACGGTTCCGTCGCCACCGCAGATCAACACGCGTCTGGCGTCCCGAGCGGCGTCGCGGCGAAGGGCGGAGTCGAAATCCGACGGCGACAACTCGCGAACGGCGAATCGGGCATCGGCGCGGAGCAGCTCGGCCACCGCGCGCGCAGTGCCGGCCTGGAGGTTCAGGTAGGCCGGAATCGGCCGCGCACTGGCAGCGTTCGACGAGGTCACGGTCGTGCGCAAGCGCAGGAAGCGGGCTACACGGCGAATGCGCCCGCCCCTTCTCGTTGCCCACACGAAGCCACCGAGCGAAGTGCCCGTGAGCCGCCTTCGGCAGAGGGGCCACACTGGCACATCCCAGAGCGGTTCCGTTGCATTATCGTAACACGTTGCAACAAGGAAGTTTATCGAAATTTAGCAGGGTTACCCAAATCGAAGCCCGGCGTCTTTTCGGAAGCGAGCGCCGCGAAGTCGCGGAAAGCTTCTGGCGAGTCTGTGGGGGGTGCAGCGGCAGGTGGTCCGGGAACCGGTGGCCAACCAACCCGGCCCCTCCGCTCACCCCCTTCGCTATCGCCCCCTGCGTCTCCACCCACGACCCTGAAAGGGCGGGGACAGGGCTCACCTGCCGGGCTCCACGGTCGACGGACGTGCCACCCTGCGGGCTTCCCCTACGCTCCGCCGCCCGTTCACCGACGGATTCGGGCCGGAGATCGGGCGGCTGGTCGCAGCCTTGCGGCCCGCAGAAAAGTCGCCAAGATGATGAGCGTGGCTTCGCTTAACCAACGCTCCCGAATCCCGGCCTTCAATGCCTCAATACACCATCCCTCCCTTCGCGCGCGAATGCATGGAGCACGCACAGGACGCGTGGGGTGCGTCATTCGAGCACCCGTTCGTTCGTGAGTTGGCCGCTGGCACGCTCGATCCGCAGCTCTTCAGGTTCTATCAGATGCAGGACGCCCGCTACCTCGAGGCCTTCTCCGACGCGTGCGCGATCATCTCGACACGCTGCATGGATCCGGTGGACAAGCTCTGGTTTATCGACGGAGCGAGGCTGGCGCTCGTCGTGGAAGGTCAGCTTCACGCCGGCTACGGCCAGAAGCTCGGGTACGGACCGGCGGACATCGCCGCGCTCGAGCTCACGCCCAGTAATCGGGCGTACCAGGATCACATGGTCTCCTCGACGGTTCGTGGGACGCTCGTCGAAGCGATCGCCGCCATCACGCCATGCCCGTGGCTGTACATCGAGGTCGGGCAGCATCTGCAGCGCGAGCTCGGGTCGCCGAGCGACGATCACCCGTACGCGGACTGGCTGCGAATGTACTCGGATCCGGCTTTCAACGACTACATGGACAGGCTGCTCGCGCTGCTTCAGCGCTCCGCCGAGGCGCATGACGACAAAGCTCGGGCTCGCGCAAAGACAGCATTCCTCACCAGCGTCCAGTACGAATGGATGTTCTGGCAGCAGGCGTGGGAGCGGCAGGAGTGGCCGGTGGGGGGAAGGGAGGCGCTGCAGGCAGGGAGATAGGAACGACGGGAACCGCAGCCCGGGCAGGAGCAGCCGCGCACCAGGTGTGGAGTCTTGACGGCGTTACCTGTTTGAATGTATCTTAGTATTAAGATGACTTCCGATCTCCGTCACACTTACAACGCCACCCCCCGCACCAGGCGGGCGCTGCAACTCTTCGTGGTGCTATCGCGCGCGTACGGCGCCGCGGAGCGGCACGCGAGGGCCGACATCGCACGCCACGGGCTGGGGCCGACCGAATTCGCGATCCTCGAGTTCCTCTACCACCGGGGGCCGCAGCTGCTGGGGGAAGTCCAGCGCCGGATTCTCGTCACGAGCGGCGGTGTGACGTACCTGGTGGATCGGCTGGAGGAGAAGGGGCTGCTCGAGCGACAGGCCTGTCCCGAAGACCGCCGGGCGCGTTACGCGGTTCTCACCCCAGCCGGGGAGCGACTCATCACGCGGATCTTTCCCGACCACGCGGAACGCCTGGAGCGCGTCCTGCGGGGTCTGAACGGAGCGGAGCAGGACGAAGCCATCCGACTGCTCCGGAAGCTCGGGCTGTATGCGGAGGAGCTCGCGGAGGGACCGGCATCGTAGGGTCCGGGGGGCCGGGAACCGGGCCGAGTCTTTGGGTATTTATCTTAATAGTGAGAAGCTTATCCCTTAATCAAGGGTGGTTTCGCCCACCCCACGCGAGGACATGGTCCAATGACGACAACAGCCACAATACCCACGGGCACAGCCAGCACGTGGACCATCGATGTCGCCCACACCACGGTGGCGTTTGCCGTGAAGCACATGATGATAGCCACTGTGAACGGACGCTTCGGCCAGCTGGCGGGCACCGTGACGCTGGATGACACGGATCCCACCCGCTCCTCGGTGGAGGTGGAGATCGAGGCGGCGTCCATCGATACGCGTGTGAAGCAGCGTGATCAACACCTGCGATCGGGCGACTTCTTCGACGTCGAGAAGTGGCCGACGCTCACCTTCCGGAGCCGGCGCGTCGAGAGGAAGGGTGATGGCTTCCGCATAACTGGGGATCTCACCATCCGCAACGTGACGCGCGAGGTGGTTTTCGACGTGACGGAGGAGGGGCGGGTTCGCAACCCATATGGCCAGACGATTGCCGCATTCACCGCCCGAACCACCATCGACCGCCGTGAGTTCGGCCTCACATGGAATCAGGCGCTGGAATCGGGTGGCGTCCTGGTGGCGAACGATGTAAAGATCAGCATCGAGGCCGAGCTGATACGCGACTGACAATTCACGCGGCGCGGCGCGCCGCCGACTGAGGAACAACCATGTCGGGGCTGAGAACGCAGGGCTTCCACCACATCACGATGGTATCGAGGGATGCAGACCGCACGGTCGGTTTCTATCGCGACCTGCTCGGGATTCCGCTTCTGAAACGCGCCCGCAGTCCCAACGATGCCGACTCATACCACTTGTTTTTCGGTGAGAAGGGCGGTGCGCCCGGTACCATCCTGGCATTCCTCGAACGTCCTGACGCCCGTCCTGGGCGTCCGGGCGTGGGTGGCATCCACCACCTCGCGCTCGGCGTCGCCACGGCGGACGACCAGCTTCGCTGGAAGCGTCGGCTGAACGACGCAGGTCTGGCAGTATCCGGACCGTTCGACCGCGGCTATTTCCGGAGCATTTACTTTCGCGACCCTGACGGCCAGATCCTGGAGATTGCCACCCAGGGGCCGGGGTACGCTGTGGACGAGCCACTCGCGGCCCTCGGTCAGAAGATCGTGCAGCCGCCGGTTCGCGCCGAGATTCGAGGCCATCGCGACGAGGCTGAGATCGCAGCGCGCACGTGGCCTCATCCTGTGGCAGAGATCGCGTCCTCCATGCGGCTTCAGGGGATCCATCATGTGAGTGGGATAACGAACGATATCGAGCGCGCACGCGATTTCTACCAGGGCGTGCTCGGGCTGCGCCTCGTCAAGCACACTGTCAACCAGGATGACCCGGACACGCCACACCTGTTCTGGGCGAGATACGAGGGCGGCGAAGTCGGACCGAACAGCGCCATGACGCTGTTCGGCTGGCCGCCGCAAGCGTTCCGGGCGCGCGATGGCGCGGGTCAGACGCATCATATCGCCTTTCGCGCCCGCGACGATGAGGAGCAGCTAACGTGGCGCGACCACGTTTTGTCGCTGGGGGTCGAGGCAACACCGGTGATGGATCGAACGCACTTCCGAAGCTTCTCGTTCCGCGCGCCGGACGGACTGCTAGTCGAGATCGCGACCGACGGTCCGGGCTTCACGATGGAGGAGGCAGACGACGAAGGGACCACGGTGGTGGGTTCGGGATGGCGAACATCGGCCAGATGAACGCCCTGGTCGTGCGGGAGCACGGCGGACCGGAGGTGCTTCGCATGGAGGAGACGGAGCGCCCCGTACCGGATCGGGGTGAAGTGATCGTTCATGTCGAGGCGGCAGGCGTGAACTTCATCGATGTCTACCAGCGCCGCGGAGTCTAT
>CAZWSO010000156.1:0-5979 GCA_964636485.1 uncultured Gemmatimonadaceae bacterium | reverse complement strand
TTTCCAGCGGTCAAGTTCGGCGAGAGCTGGCGCATCAAGTCGGGCGACCTCCAGAAGATGATCTCGCACACGGCGTTCGCTGCCAGTACCGAGGAAAGCCGTCCAATCCTCAATGGCGTGCTCTGGGAGCTGCGCCCCGAATACATGCGCATGGTGGCGACCAACGGACACCGCCTCGCGAAGATCGAGCTTCCGGTGAGCTCCTCCGGTACGCCGCCGTCTGGTGATCTGATCGTACCGCCGAAGGCTCTCGAGCAGATCCGCCGCCTCTTTCCCGCTGAGGAGGAGCTGGAGATCGCGCGCGGCGACAATCACATCGGGTTCAGGTCGCCCTTCACGGCCGTGTTCACGCGCCTGATCGAAGGCCCGTACCCCAACTACGATCAGGTAATTCCGCGCGACAACGACAAGATCGCGATGGCCGATCGCGACTCGCTCGCTTCCGCGCTCAAGCGAATGTCCGTCATTGCGTCAGATCAGACGCACCGCATCCGGATGTCCTTCAACGCCGGGATGCTCAAGTTCAGCGTTCAGACACCGGATCTTGGTGAGGCGCAGGACGAGCTGCCGATCAGCTTCGAGGGGGATCCCTTCGACATCGGCTTCAACGCCAACTATCTCCTCGAGATCCTCCGCTATCTCCCTACCGAGGAGGTCAGGCTCACCTTCAAGGCCCCCGAGCGCGCGGCCACTCTGGAGCCGGTGGGCTGGGAGAAGGATGTGAAGTACCTGTGTCTGGTGATGCCGCTGAGGCTGGTGGACTAGCGTTCAGTGCCGCAGCTGCCAGCCACGAGCAGCTGCGCTCCATGCGGCAGGCCATTAGCGGGGGCACCCCTTCAAACATTCCCGGCCCTCCCGCCGTCCTATTCACGGCAATCTCCCTTCCCCACGAATGGAGCCGGAACCCATAGGTGCTCTCGCACGACATCTGGCCGTCCCCGCGGCCGTGACCGAAGCCGCCGTCACGCCGCTTTTCTCCGAGGACATGGCGCTTGCCGGCCGGATCGGAGCGGGCGACGAGGCAGCGTTCGAGCGCTTCTATGCGGAAAACGTGGGGCGGGTATACGCACTATCGCTGAGAATGGCGGGCGACGCGGAACGGGCGCGCGCGCTCACGCAGGAGGCGTTCGTGCGGGCTTGGGAGCGGATCGGATCCTACCGTGGCGAGAGCCGGCTTTCCTCCTGGCTGCACCGAATAACGGTCAACCTGGCGCTCGAGAGCAGTCGCAGGCGGTCGCGCTGGAGCCTGTGGCTGCTTCCCGAGGAGAATGGGGTCCAGACCGAGGGCGCGCAGCGGGACGATCCAGGCCTTCGCGTGGACCTGGAGCGGGCGATCGCTGGACTGCCGCCGGGAGCCCGGCGGATGCTGGTGCTGCGTGACATCGAGGGCTACACGTACGACGAGATCGCTCGCCTCACTGGAACCGCCGTTGGCACAGTGAAGGCCCAGATTCACCGGGCGCGGCGGCTAATGAGGGAGAAGCTCGAATGAACAACGACCACCCCACTGCCGAGCAGCTCGAGGCGCTGGCCGAGGAACGACTCGCACCGGCAGAGCGCGACGGCGTGACGGCGCACCTGGAGCGATGTGCGGCCTGCCGCGAAGAGCGCGACCGCCAGCGTTCGATCATTACCGCACTGCGGACGCTGCCCAGGGAGCTCCAGCCGGGCCTGGATCTTCGTCCCGGTATCTTCGCCGAGATTCAGCGCCGCTCGGCGGCCCGCGGCCGTCGAGCCGTGCTCCGGGATATGAGCTGGGCGCTGTCGGCGGCGGCAGCGGTTCTCGTCATCGTCACTGCCACCATTACGATTCTGCTCGTCCAGACCCCCGATACGGACGGCCGGGGACTGGACGTGCCGGCGAACTTCGCCATGCTCGAGCGCGAATACGTGCGGGCGGCGGATGAGTTGGCGCGAGCCCTGGAGGGGGAGCGGGAGCGGCTGTCGCCGGAGGCACTGGACCTGATGGAGGAGAGCCTGCGCTCCGTCGAGCGCGCGCTGTCGGAATCTCGCGCGGCATTGAACGAGGATCCGGTGTCTCCGGCGCTCAAGGAACTGGTGCTCGCCGCGCATCGTCATCGCCTGGACGTGCTGAGGCGGGCGGCGATCATGATGGTGGGGACATGAACACCGACGTTGTACGCGCAATGCTCGCGGCGGCGTTCCTCGCTGGCGCGATCGCCCCGTTCCCCCTGTCGGCGCAGCAGCGCGTGGACGAGAGCCGCGCGTTCAGCCGCACCGGCTCCCTCAGGATCATGGTACTCGAGGGATCCGTTGACGTGCGGGTGTGGGACCGAGACACCGTTCGAGTGACGGGCACGGTAAGTGGCGGTCCGCGTTCCGGGTTCTACTTCAGCCCGGTGGTGAGTGGCGCATCGAAGCTCGGTTTTGAGGCGCCGGAAGGCGGCCGCGCGGAGCTCGAGGTACTTGTACCGGCGGGCACGACGCTCTGGATCAAGACCAGCGGAGCTCCCATTCACGTCGTTGGCGTGACCGGCCCGGTAGACCTGTACACGGTAACAGGACGCATTCGCGTCGAGGGAAGTCCGCGATCGTTGTACGCGGAGTCGATGGCCGGCACGGTGGACGTTGCCGGGTCGCCGCGTGTCGCGCGGGTGAAGACCGGATCTGGCGACGTGACATACCGCGGTGGCGGCGTCGACATGGCGCTCTCCACGGTGAGCGGGGGCATCACGTTTAATGGCGAGTCGCCGCTCGTTCGGCTGACGGTCGAGACGATCGGTGGACCGGTGCGAATGCGGGGAACGCTCGAGCCGGGCGGTGCGGTCACCGTCAACAGTCATGACGGGCCGGTAACGCTCGCCGTTCCTGTGGCCACGGATGCGGACTTTCTCTTCGTGACGCTTCAGGGAAAGCTGGTCAACGAGCTAACCCGGGGCGGGGCGCGCAAGAGCAGCGGCCTCAAGGGGCAGGAGCTGGCGTTCAGGAGCGGGAGCGGCGGCGCGCATGTCACGATCCGGACGTTCAGCGGCGCGGTGAGGGTGCACCCGCTCGAGGACCGCTGAGAGGCATCGGTATGCCGCTCAAACAACGGAAGGTGTTCGGCCGTCCCATTGGCGAGGTGACGCGCGCTTCGCGATGACCGGCGGTTACCTGCCGGCGCGCGCCACCAGCGATCCTCACCCAAGGAGATCCGCATGTTCAGACATCTTCGCGTCGCGGCGCTGGCGATTCCCCTGGCGCTTGCTCTGGCCCCCCCCGCGCATGCTGGGCCGCCGTGGTTGTCGGTGGAGTACCCCGCCAACCCACACGATCCCACCACGCGTGGCGCCCTTGCTGTGGTTCACACCTATCATCATGGCGCCCAGGTTACTTCCGCCTTCTCCGCTGAGGCCGTCGGGCTTCTGAACGGTCGCCGTATGACAGTTGGCCTCGACGTGACCCCCACGTCGCGTCCCGGCGCCTACGCGGTTCGCGGCAGTCTTCCGCCGGGGGGTAATTGGGTGCTCGTCGTGACGCGGCAGAACGAGGATGGCCGCGCACGGGCAACGGCGCTGATCGCGCTCGCAGCCTCGGGCGAGATCCTCACTGTGCGGGTGCCACACGACCGGCACGAAGGCGGCCGGTGGCTGGTGCCTCGCAGCGTTACGCCGGACGAGGTGGACGCCATGCTGCGACGGACCGTCGCTCTGAGCTCAGTTGGTGCGGAGGTGGCGTGGAACGACGCCACGGTCGCACGCGAGCGCGCGCCCAGTTCGTCGTGGCTGGCGACGGCACTCCTCCTCATTCCGGCAGGCTTCTGGGCGTTTCGACGGCGCCTCGTGGCCGACTCCAACACGCGCGCAGCCGACCGCTGACCACTCGTCGTTATCGACGAACCCAGCTCAACCGGGGGGCGAGGGGAGGGCCCGCCCACCTGTCAGCGCACGAGTCGAACCCGGCTCGTGTGCAGCTGGCGGAGCGGGACCTCTCCGTCACCCCCTGACAGGGTCAGCTCTGCCTGGACGGTGTGTTCGCCCTCCACGACCAGGCCAATCCCTAGTTCCACCAGCAGCGAAGCGGTGGCCCGTGCCGAGCCGGAGAGTCCCACCGCCTGTCCGCGCCGGACCTGCGAGCCCTCGATGAGCGACTCGGACATGCGTTTCACCCGCAGGAGACGGCGACCGCCCAAAAACTGTGTTCCGTCAGCGACGTAGCGGTGGTGCGAAACTGTCGTGATCGGGAGCCCATCCCGGCATGAGACAGTCACCACGCTGTCCTCCCACTGCACCCCAACGCGAATTTCGGACGGCAACGGAACGACGAGATCGGCCATCGCCCCTTCAATCGGGCTTCGTCCCGGACAGCCGAGCGACATCGACGTAAGTCGCGTGGTTCGACCGTCACTCTGCACCGCCACCTCGTACGCGGCGCCGCCCGGCGCACCTTGGTCGGGAGGTGGAATGCGAGGCTCCGGGCCCTGTACCGCGAACGAGTCGACGGTCACGCGCAGCTGGGCTCCATCCGCCGTCGGCGTAGAGCTCAAGGTAAGGAAGGCCACAGTCCTCAGGCGAGCGGTACCCTGCGTGGCCGCGGGCCCTCCCTGGGCCTCGGCGGTCCCTGTCACCGTTACCTGGTAGCGGTGCTCCCCGGCCTCATAGGTCACGCCGTACACCTCGGCGCGTCTCGGCTCAGCTCTGGAAGGCGCCGGAGGAGCGCCGGCCTCCGGCGTGCGGGGTGAGCCGCACGCGCCCAAGACGAGTGCCAGCAGGAAGGTGCCGACGGGAGCAGCCCGGGCAAAGGGCAGGGCACAGGGCGTCATGCGGACTGGCTCATAGTCTTCCCGTGCGGTCGATTGGGAGTTCAAGACGGATCCGACCCACGCACCTGCTCGAGCGACCTGAGAAATTCGCCCGGCTCGCGTGGGCTAAGCAGGAGATCGTACCCCGCGCTGGTGGGGATGTGCACCACGCTCTCGCGTCGCGTCAGGAATGCGAGCGCCCGCCCGCCGCCGCGCAGCCGAAACCAGCCGGCGGCGTACCCAGGCATACCAATCCCGTTGGTGCGCATCGAGAGCTGAAGTTGGCGCTCCTCGCGCAGGTTTACCACGCGTGCCTCGTCCACTCGAAGGGCGTGTGCTGGAATCGTTCGGCCGTACACCGCGCTTCTTATGCGCAGCCCGCCGTCAGACAGCTCGAAGCGCGCCGAAACGCTCGCATACGCGAACCAGGCAAAAAGAAGTGCGAGCGCAAGCATGAGCCCGCCGAGAAGCGCAAAGAACCAGAGTGTGCGCCCGGCTGCGGGAGCGATGGGGAAGATCTCGGTCACGCGGTCGATCTCCTGCGCCAGGATGGATGCCTTGTCCGGCAGATTCGTCGACGACCCCGCGCCCGCTTTGGCCCCGGGGCCGTTCGCTCCTCAGCCTGCTCTCGGGATGGCTTCGGCCTTCCTGGTCGACCAATCCCGCACCGCCAAATCCTGCCTGACTCTACCGCTCGAAGACGAGTGAAAGGTCGCTCAGGTCCTGCGCAACAAGAGTAATTCTGTCGCCCTGAATCGTCGCGGTGTCGGCCGAGCCATCAGTCCATTGCACATGAAGCTCCGACCCGGTTCGCGTCCAGGTGCAGGTGTTACCAACCATATCAGTATCCTCGCTCTCCACCTCACGGAAGTTCAAACTTCCGGTGCAGGTGCCAGCCTGGAAAACGATGAACTGACCGGCGAGGATTTCGATTTCCCCGTCGGCCGTCTCGACCACGTACGGCAGTGATTCGTTGTTGACGAGAATCAGCGCGTACGTTCCAACCGGGTTGATGGTCGGTTCTGTTCCCGAACTGTCACACGCGACTGCGAGAAAGAGGGCAAGTACCAACGGGATCATCCTGGGCATTGCAAGTCTCCTGTGGGGGGCCGGTCGGTGCCAAGCCGGGTCATGAGTTGGCCAGTAAGTAGTCGTCAAATGAAGGGCGCAGCACCTAAGGGAGGCACCGCCAGCGCCGCGCTTCCGGGTGGCGTTCGCTTGTGGATGGTGAACACGAG
>CAZWSO010000155.1:0-5989 GCA_964636485.1 uncultured Gemmatimonadaceae bacterium | reverse complement strand
GGGGCGAGCATTGACGAGTGGTATCTCGACATGGGCGGCACGGAGGCGCTTTATCGCGGTGAGTCGCTCGCTGACACGGCCATGCGCATGCGCGCAGAGATCGCCGATCGAACGAGGCTCTCCGTTTCATTCGGTGGCGGAACGACGAAGCTGATCGCCAAGCTGGCGGTGGAGGTGGCGAAGCCGCGTCCCGGAAACGACGCCACCGGTGTGCACGTCGTGCCGCCTGGCGAGGAAGGTGCGTTCATGCGCCGCTTCGAGGTTGGCGACATCCCGCTGGTCGGTCCCCGCTCCAGGCAGCGGCTGGAGCGCTATGGGCTGCGCACCGTGTCCGATGTACTGGCGCACGATCTGCCGACGCTGTGCGGCTGGCTTGGCGAGCGCGCCGGCGCCTGGCTGTACGACCGTGCCCGCGGCATCGATGACGGGGCGGTTCTGACTGGCGATCAGCAGAAGAGCCTGAGTCGGGAGGACACCTTTCCACAGGACATCACCGCCGACACGGATCTGGAGCGCGAGCTGCTGCGGCTGGTGGTCAGAGCAACAGGTGATCTGCGCGACGACGGACTGGTGGCGCGCACCATCACGGTGAAGCTGCGCGACTACGACTTTACCACCAGGCAGGCGAGCAGAACGCTGCCAATTGGGGTATCCACGGACCGGGTGATCTTCGGCGTAGCGCGCGAGTTGCTGCGCAAGCTGCGCCGCGCGCGTCGTGTGGGAGCGCGGCTGCTGGGTGTGGGCCTGTCATCGCTGAGCGACGATCCCGAGGGGGAGCAGCTGGTGCTGTTCGAGGCGAGGAGCGCGGCGGACGTGGAGTCGGAGCGGGACCGTGCGCTGGCGCGCGCGGTGGACTCGCTGCGTCTGAAGTACGGCCGGGACGTGGTGAGGCCGGGAAGGCTCGGTAGCGAGAAGACGTCATAGCCCGCCTGAGGGGTCAGAGTCGGGGGGCAGAGTTGGGGGAGCCGTTCACCACGTCCCGCCGGCTCACCGCACGCCGACTTCGAGCCGCGCCAGCTCGTGGCGTACGGCTTCCACATCGGACTTCAGCTCCGGATCCGCGTCGGCTCGCAGTGCGAGGTAGTGACGGTAGGCGCGCATTGCACCATCGCGGTCGCCAGCGAGCGATGCGAGGCGACCCTCTTCCCGGAGGTAAGTGGACAGGTAAGCAGGGCCTATTCTCCAGTGATAAGGACGCCGCCGGACGGCACGAAGCGCCGCGGCGATATCGCCGCGCGCCTCGTGCAACCTCGCGGCGACGAGGTTCGCCTCCTGGGCGAGTACCGAGCCCTCGCGTAACACCGCCTCGAGGCGGGCGAGAGCCTCGCCGTCGCTCGTGCCGCGTGCATGCTCGATCAGCGCCTCGACGGTGAGTGGACAGACATTCAGGTCGCCTCCCTCAGCTCTTGCGCGCGGCATCTGACTGGCGCCGCGCATGATGTCCACCAGCTGGCCGGCCGACGCCGCATCTCCGTGATGTGCACGCCAGTGCGCGAGAGCGCAGGCGGTCCAGAACGATGCCAGTGCCGACGTGTCCTGCAGTGCTGCGAATGCGGTGCGCTCGACAGCGGGAAGCGCGCGTCGGGCGTCCTCGGCGTCGCCGTCCCAGTAGAGCGCGTCGAAAATTCTCCAGCTTGGGAGCGCCGCCGCCGGCACCTGAAGGAATAAGCTCGAAACCTCCGGAAGGTCAGCCCAGGACGGAAGCGTGTGCCCCGTTTCCGCCGTGAGCCTTCGGGCTGAGCCGAGCTGGCCCGCATTGGCGTAATAGAAGTAGGCCATGGGTGTGACCGAAGAGATCGGTGCTTCCGGGTTGGCACGATCCCGCAGTGCCTGGATCACCGCTGGTCCGTCATGCAGACCGACACCATCGAGCATCATGCCGCCAGCGATGCGAACGAGCGTGCCTATACTCATTTGCCCGATCCTGGAGCGCACCTGGCGGAGCGCCACGGTGTCGCTCAGGGCCACGGCCACGCGCCAGCGGAGCAAGTCCGTGAGATCGGCTTCCGAGACGCGGGTCCGGTACAATCGCCAGATTTCGCGTGTTTGGTCATCCTCCTCTTCCAGCATCGTGAGCTCGAGCAAATGGGCGAGGGGCGCGACGAAGGACGAGTCCAGTTCGATGCTGCGGCTGAACGCCCCGCGTGCACGGGCCCGCCAATCGCTCATGCCCGTCAACTTGCCGAAGTGGAAGTACATGTCGCCGAGCTCGTACCAGAGTTCAGAGCGATCCGGTGCGTGCTGCACGACGACCTGCCAAGCCGCGATCTGCTGAGAGATCGGCACCGCGCGACGAAGATCCCGGCCCCAGATTGCATCCAGATATGCGCGATCCCGTCTGTCGAGCCGGTGTCTCTCTCTCGAGAGGACGTCGTTCATTAGCTGCTGATCGGTGACCGAAGCCCAGTTTGCCGCCTGCCGCAGCTCGAGCGCGGCATGAACGAATGTGGTGTCCCGGCGCAGTGCGGTCTCGAAGGCGCGCGCCGCCTCCTGGTAGCGTCCCTGCCGGTACGCCGCACGACCATCGAGGTAGGGGCGCAGCACGGGGAGGGCGATACTTCCAAGTGATCCACCAAGCCGCTCCGACTCTCCCGCCCCCCGTGTGAGCAGCAGAGCGGCAAGGCGGTCGACGAGAGCGCCGAGACTGTCGACAGGCCCATCGACTGTAGCGTTCTCCCGTGCGCGCCCGGACGGACTATCCAGCAGCGACGCAGTAAGTGTGACGCGTCCCGAAGCGCCGACCACGGAGCCGAGCAGTAGCTGCGAGCCGCCCAGCTCTCTCGCCATGGCGAGCGCCTCCGCCTGTGACGGATCTGCCGCGGCCGGTGGCAGGCGCCGCTGCCATGCGCTCAACACCGTGCGCGGATCCGACGCTCGCGGCCCTCCTTCGCCAGTGAACTTGGCCGCCAGCAGATCGAGCATCCCCTCGCGCAAGTATGCCAGCTCGGGGTCGCCGCTGACCCGGAAAGGCGCAATTACCATGAGCTGTGGGTCAAGCGGCGCCGGCTCGCCACCGCGCCGCGACCACGCGAGAGCTGTTGCAGCCACGAGGATCAGCAGCAACCCCGCGGCAACAATGCCCACGGGCCGAAGCGCGAGCGGCCGCCGTGGCGGCCCGGCATCGATGCCAGTCGGCACCGCGATCGCCTCGAGCGCGGCCAGCACTTCGGCGGCGCTCTCCGGGCGGTCGGCGGGGTTCTTCGCGAGGAGACGCATGATCAGCGATTCGAGCGTCGGCGGAGTCGCTGGCCGGTGTGCGCTGACTGGCTCCGGCATACGCGTCGCGTGCGCCGCCAGGATCTGATGCTGTGACAAACCGTAAAACGGAGGGCGTCCGGTAATCAGCTCATATGCGAGCACGCCCAGGGCGTAGAGATCGGCGCGATGATCGATGCGCGATTCCCCCGCTGCCTGCTCGGGCGCCATGTACGCCGGTGTTCCGAGCGCCAGCCCGGTGTACGTTAGTGTTCCCTCCCTGGTGCTGGCGGTCAGCGCCTTGGCAATCCCGAAATCGGCGACCACCGCATGATTGGTGGTCAGCAGAACATTCTCAGGCTTGATGTCGCGATGTACCACTCCGCGACCGTGAGCATAGGCCAGCGCATCGGCCACCTCGCGAAGCAGCCGCAGCGCGGTGCCCATCGGCAGCTGACCGCCACGATCGAGCAGCGCGCGCAGCGACTCGCCCTGCACGAACGGCATGGTGTAGTAGAGCAGACCATCGGCCTCACCAGCGCTGAGCAGCGGAACGATGTGCGGGTGCTGAAGCTGGGCGGCGAGCTGAATCTCGCGGCGGAACCGTTCGGCGCTGATGTCGATCGCCATCTCCTGCGGCAGCACCTTTACAGCCACGCTTCTTCCCAGCGTCGTGTCCTGCGCCACGAAGACGCGCGACATCCCGCCGCCGCCAAGCTCTCGCTTGATGGCGTAGGATCCCTCGAGCGCCTGCTCGAGCCGCTCGCGCAGGCCGGCGTTCACGCGCCGTTCCAGAGAATGGACAGGACGACGCCGATCAGCAGCAGGACCGCCAGGGCGATCAGCGCGAGAGTGATCCGGTTCATGCGGCTGGTGCGTGCGGCAGTCGTTTGCGGCATCGGCCTGGTCGAAGGCCCCGGCGCCGCGGCGATGGCATCAAGCTCGCGGAGCAGTTCGGCGGCGCTTTGTGGCCGATCGGACGGGTTCTTCTCGAGCAGCCGCATGACCAGCGCAGCGAGCGCCGCCGGCACCGTACTGCGGTATTTCGTGAGTGGCTCCGGGACGCCCGCGGCGTGGGCGGCGAAGAGCTGCTGAGTGGGCATCGCGTGAAAGGGCGGACGTCCGGCCAGCAGCTCATAGGCGAGTACGCCCAGTGCGTAGAGGTCTGCGCGGTGATCGGTGTGGGGATCACCGGCAGCCTGTTCCGGCGCCATGTACGCCGGCGTGCCGATCGCGATTCCTGCCGACGTGAGCCCGCGGCTTGCTGACGCATCGCGCAGCGCCTTGGCGACGCCGAGGTCGGCAACCACGGCGTGCGTGCCGGAGATGAGCACGTTGTCGGGCTTGATGTCGCGGTGGACGACGCCGTGACGGTGGGCGTGGTCCAGCGCATCGGCGACATCGCGAATAATGCGCACTGCTTCATCGACAGGCAGGCCGCCACGCCGCGCCAGGAGCGCGCGCACGGACTCTCCCTCCACGAAAGGCATCGTGTAGTAGAGCAGCCCGTCCGCTTCGCCAGCGCTGAGCAGCGGCACAATGTGCGGATGCTGAAGCCGCGCCGCGAGCTGCATCTCCCGCCGGAATCTCTCGGCGCTGGCGCTGACCCGAATCTCCGGCGGCAGCACCTTGATCACGACGGGGCGGTCGAGGGCCATCTCGCGAGCGAGGAACACGTGAGCCATTCCGCCGCCGCCGAGCTCGCGCTCGATGGCGTACGTCTGGTCGAGGGCGCGCACCACGCGTTGGTGGAGATCCTTGCGCATATCGGCTCTCCAGGGGATGCCCGAAGATACGGCGCGCACGGAGCTTACGGGAGATGGCTATCCCCGCTGTGTCCCCATCTGCTCGGTAAACGGCCGAATCAGGTTCACCAGCTCCATTGGCACCACGAGCTTCGTGGAATCGGCGCTGCCGACCTGGCGGAGCGCGTCCAGGTACTGGAGGCTCATGGTATGCTGATCGAGACCACGCGCGACCTCGGAGATCCGCCCGAGTGCGCTTGCCAGTCCGTCGGCACGCAGCACGGCGGCCTCGCGATGTCCCTCTGCTTCCAGAATCGTCGCTCTCTTCTGTCCTTCGGCCCGGCGGACGGCGGCATCGCGATGGCCGTCAGCCTCGAGGATGGTAGCGCGCCGGCTGCGCTCCGCGGACATCTGACGCGTCATCGCCTCTGCGATCTCGTGCGGTGGCGTGATCTCGCGAATCTCGACGGCGGTAACCTTGATTCCCCACCGATTGGTGACCTCGTCCAGCTTGTCGCGAAGCGCCTCGTTGATTTCCTCGCGCTTCGACAACACGTCGTCGAGGGGCATGCTGCCGACCACGGCGCGCAGCGTGGTGATAGCGATCCCGCGCGCAGCACCCTCATAGTGCTCCACGGCCAGCACGCTGGGCATCGCGTCCACCACCTTCGAGTAGACGAGAAAGTCGATCGAGAGGTGCGCATTGTCCTCGGTGATCGTGGTCTGCGGTGGCACGTCGAAGTAGCGCTCGCGCAGATCCACACGAATCCCCTTGTCGATCACCGGGATGAGGAGGATCAGTCCGGGCCCCTTGGCACCCAGCGCGCGGCCGAGGCGAAGGACCACCAGCCGCTGGTACTCCGGCACGACGCGGATCGCCATCATTACCACCGCGACGACGAAGAAGATCAGCAGTCCAAGCACCGTGAGAGTGGTGGGATCTTCAGGCATCGCACTTTCCTCCGGATGAGGAGCGGTGCAGCGTCGCTCCCATGGTCATGGTCTGGTCACCTGCAGCGTCACTCCCTCGACGTTCAGTACCAGCACCG
>CAZWSO010000154.1:0-6015 GCA_964636485.1 uncultured Gemmatimonadaceae bacterium | reverse complement strand
GGGGAGTGGCGCCGGCTGGTGGTGCTCCGGCAACTCCGGTGGCCGGGCCGGCCGATTGCGCCCGCCAGCTCCGCTGTCGGTCACGGGGTGCGGGCAGGCTCGAGGAGGGCGGCGACCCACTCCTCCATACGCGACAGGGCGCGTTCCGCCAGGAGCTCGCGCCTGCGCCGCTTGTCCCTCACCGGTTCCTCCAGGTCGTCCACCAGCCCGAAGTTGGCGTTCATGGGCTGGAAGTGTTTGGGGTCGGCCTGGCGAAGGTAGCGGTAGAGGGCGCCCAGCATGGTGGTCGGCGGCGGAATTACGGGACCATCACCGTCGAGGAGGCGGGCGAGGTTGATCCCGGCAAGGATCCCCGTGGCGGCGCTCTCCGTGTAACCCTCGACACCGGTTATCTGCCCGGCGAACAGCGCTGAATGGTCGTAGCGGAGCGAGAGGTGCGGGGTGAGCGCCGCCGGGGAGTTCAGATACGAGTTGCGGTGGATGGAGCCGTAGCGCAGGAACTCCGCTTCACCCAGCCCCGGGATCAGCCGGAACACGCGCTGCTGCTCGCCGATGCGCAGGCGCGTCTGAAAGCCAACCAGGTTCCACATACGGCCGGCACGATCCTCCTGCCGAAGCTGCACCACCGCGTACGGCCGCCTTCCCGTGCGGGGGTCGAGCAGCCCCACCGGCTTGAGAGGGCCGAAGCGAAGCGTCTCCCGACCGCGCCGAGCCATCTCCTCAACAGGCATGCACCCCTCGAAGTAGGGGACCTGATCGAACTCGTGCGCCTGATACTGGTCGGCGGCGGTCAGCGCATCGAGGAAGGTCTCGTACTCCTCGCGGCTCATCGGACAATTGAGGTAGGAGCCACCTTCCGACGCCGGAGATTCCGGACGCAGCAGATGCGCATCCGAAAAGGTCTCCTTGCCGTAGCGGGAGGCGCGAAAGACCACCGCGTCGTCGATCGAATCGCGGGCGATCACCGGAGCGATGGCATCGTAGAAGGCGAGAGACTCCGTACCCAGCCGGTTGCGGATCGCACCCGCCAGGGAGTCGGAGGTGAGCGGACCGGTGGCGATGACGCCGGGAGACGGAATGGTCGCGACCTCCTCCCGCACGATCGTTATGCGCGGGTGAGCGTGCACGCGCTCGTGCACGGCCGCGGAGAAGATGTCGCGGTCAACGGCCAGTGCCGTGCCGCCCGGCACTCGCGCCCGGTCGGCCGCCCAGAGGACGAGTGAACCCAGCAGTCGCATCTCGGCCTTGAGCAGCCCGTGCGCGTTGGCCGTCTCGGTGCTCTTGAAGGTGTTGGAGCAGACGAGCTCGGCGAGGCGGTCGGTCCGATGCGCCGGGGTGCCGCGCACCGGACGCATCTCGTGCAGCTGGACGCCGAACCCGCGCTCCGCCAGCTGCCAGGCCGCTTCCGAGCCCGCCAGCCCGCCGCCGACTACGTGAATTTCCCGGGCGAAGGCCATAGCCCGGAATCTAAGCGGTGGGCGGTCAGGCGTCAGCGGTCACCGTCGTACCATCGGCATCCAGGTCAGCCCCACGCGGATCCGCAGCGCGTTGACGTTCCCCGTGTCGATGCCGATCCTGAAGTCGCCCGAACGCGCGTTGTCGAACTCTCCGAATCCGTAGTTCAGACCGACGTCGAGACCGAGGGAAGGAGCGATGAAGAACAGCACGCCGGCGCCGAGGTCGAAGAAGTTGCCGGTGATGGTAATGGTGCTGCCATCTTCCTCGTCCTCGCCGCGAAGCCGGCGCTCGCCGTAGCCCAGGCTCACGAACGGGTTCGCTCGGCTGTCCGTCGGCAGGTTCACGCGCACCCCACCGAGGATGTGCCGCAACTGTACGTCATCGTCCGAATCGGCAAGGTCGTGCCAGGACTGCTCGAATCCCCCGAAGATGACGAACACGGGGGTGACGCCGAACCCGGCCCGCACGGCGACACCGATGCCGCCATCCACATCCACCTCCAGGGCCTCGCCCGGAAACTCGGGTATCGTCGCGGTGAAGTCGAACGATGGCGTGTAGGTCCCGCCAATGCCGAGCATGAGCCCCACACCCTGCCGTTCCTGTCCCATGACAGCTGTGGTCGTACCGAGCAGCAGCGCAAATACCGCGGCGAACGAGGCAAGCTTCCGCATCTGAGATTTCCTCCCCTGGGGGTCCCGGTGCACCGCGATCGGCGGGCACGCACCAACGTCATCAACACGGACGTAAACGCACATCGATGCTCGCGCCGCCTCCATGTGCTCGGAATGCGACGGTGCGACATGGCGCAAAGTCCCACGGCGCACAAGGTAAACGGTCGGGCTGTTCGCGCCAGTCCCCGCGCCAGACTGCGTGGTGAATGCTGTTGAGCAGTCCCACGCGCAGCCGCTCCATGAGTGCCCGGTCGGCGCCGCGCGCGAGGTGCTCGAGGAAAAACCGGCGCCCCCCCCCGCCCCCTACCCCGCCAGCGCCTCCGTCTCGGCCGGCGTCTCGACGTCCCACTCGTTGGCGCACTTGATACAGCGGCGATGCTCGCCCCGCGCCTTGGTGGACTTGGCCTCCGCGCCAACGTACCCGCACTCAGGGCAGCTCTCGGCTACGGGCTTGTTCCAGATGACGAAATCGCAGCTCTCCGTGGCGCAGGCGTAGAACGTCTGCCGGCGCTTGCGCGCCTGACGCTCGATGATGTCGCCGGAGCACTTGGGACACTTGATGCCGGTGGGCACCGACCGAGTGCCGCGACATTTCGGGAAGGTGCTGCAGCCGAGGAACTGCCCTGACCGCCCCTTGCGGATCACCATTGGCGCGCCGCACAGATGGCAGATCTCGTCGGTGGGGATGGGCTTGTGGCGCTCGCCGCGAAGCGGCCGCGTGTGCTTGCACGCCTTGGGGTGCCGCTCGCACGCCAGGAACGGCCCGAAGAATCCGCCGCGCGGCTCCAGGCGTCCGCCACAGTCGGGACACCGCTCCTTGTCGAACTTCGACAGGTCGTGTGCGGTGGCAATGAGCTCCTCCACCCGCACGTCGCGAAGCGCGGCATCGAACGGCTGGTAGAAGTCATCGAGCACGCGCTTCCAGGTGAGCTCGCCCTCCTCGATCTTGTCGAGCTCGCCCTCCATGGTGGAAGTGAAGGCGACGTCGAAGATGGCCGGGAACTGCTTGATCATCACCTTGGCGACCGTCTCGCCCAGCTCCGTGGGCGTGAAGCGTCGCTGCTCGAGCTCCACGTAATGGCGGTCGGTGAGCACGGAGATGATCTGCGCGTACGTGGACGGCCGGCCGATGCCGAGCCGCTCCAGCTCCTTCACCAGAGACGCCTCCGAGAAGCGCGGAGGTGGCTCGGTAAAATGCTGGGTAGGGACGATCTCACGCACTGGTACCGCTTCGCCGCGTTCCACCGCCGGCAGCGCCTGCTCGTCTTCCAGCGCCCTGCCTTCGGTGTCCTCGCGCGCCTCACGGTACAGCGTGAGGAACCCCTGGAACTTGATGACGCTGCCAGTGGCGCGGAACATATACTCGCGCCGCTCCCTGAGACCGCGCACCTCGAAATCGAGCGTGGTGGTGTCGAACACCGCCGGCGCCATCTGCGACGCCATGAAGCGCTGCCAGATCAGCTGGTACAGCTTGAACTGGTCGGGGTTGAGGTAGCGCTTGATGTCATCAGGACGCAGCGACGGATCGGTGGGGCGCACACACTCGTGCGCGTCCTGCCGGGCGGCGGCGCCGCCGGATCCATAGAGCTGCGGCGTGCGCGCAAGGTACTCCTCGCCGTGCGCGCGACTCAGGTGCTCGCGCGCCGCCAGCGCGGCGCTCTGCGCCACGCGGGTGGAATCGGTGCGCATGTAGCTGATCAGTCCGACCGAGCCGTCCTTGCCGAGCTCCACACCCTCGTACAGCGACTGCGCCACGCGCATCGTGCGCTTGGAGCCGAAGCCCAGCTTCTTCGCCCCTTCCTGCTGGAGCGTGCTGGTGGTGAACGGAGGCGCCGGATTCTTGCGTCGCTCGCGGCGCTTGACCTCGGAAGCCGTGAAACGGTTCACACCCTCGAGATCCTCGAGAATGCCGCGGGCGGTTTCCTCGTTGCCGATCTCCGGCTTCTTGCCGTCCAGCTGATGCAGACGCGCCGTAAATTCCTGCTTTCCCTTGGTGAGCGCGGCCGCGATGGTCCAGTACTCCACCGGCGTGAAGGCGCGAACCTCGTTCTCGCGCTCCACTATGAGACGCAGCGCCACGGTCTGCACGCGCCCCGCCGAGAGCCCCTTCTTTACCGTCTTCCAGAGCAACGGGCTCGCCTTGTAGCCGACGAGCCTGTCCAGCACGCGCCGCGCCTGCTGCGCATCCACCTTGCGCTCGTCGATCTCGCCCGCGCTCTCCATGGCGCGGCGCACCGCATCGCGGGTGATCTCGTGAAAGAGCACGCGACGGATGGTCTTGCGATCCGCACCGCGGCCGCGGACCTGACCGGCCACGTGCCAGGCGATCGCTTCTCCCTCACGGTCCGGGTCGGTTGCGAGATAGATCACGCTCGAGCTCTTCGCCGCGGTCTTGAGCTCGGCGATCGTCTTCTCCTTGCCTGGGATGGCCACGTACTCGGGGCGGTAGCCGCGCTCGACATCGATGCCCAGCTTCTTTGCCGGCAGATCGATGATGTGCCCGACGGTCGCCTTCACGCGGAAGTCGCCACCGAGATACTTGGCGATGGTGCGCGCCTTGGCGGGCGACTCGACGATGACGAGCGTCTTGCCGACGCCGCCAATGTCGGCGTCGCCGCCGTTGCCACGCACGCCACGCGGCGACGAGCCCTTTCGGGCGGTCTTTCGCGTCGACTTGCGCGCCGTCTTGCGCGCGGTCTTCCCCGCCGGTGCGGCGCCGCGCGGGCGCTCAATGGTTTCCGCGGCAACAACGGCCGGCTTCATCCGGGCCGACGTCTTCCTGCCCGTCCGCTTCCCGGCCGCAGTCCTGGCCGCACTGTCGCGCTTGCTTCCGCCGTCCTTTCGCTCCGCCATCTATGTCCTAATGAATTGTCTGTGGTCCGCCTGGATCCTGATCGCTGATGCCGGCGCCGTAGATGATCGCCCGCAGGTCGTCCAGGGCTATTCGGCCTTCGACCTGGACGAGCGCGCGCTCTATCAGCAGCTCCAGCTCGGCCGGGCTGAGCACCCCCGAGCCGCTGAGCGACATCAGGTGTCCCCATGCCTCGGGAGCAAAGCGTCCCCTCTCATGGGGACCCATCACGCGAAACGTCATACCTTATATACCCTCTCGATATACCCTCTCGCCTTGGCGGTGCCGTCCAGAGAAGCTGGCGTCGAACACCGCCGATCCGTCACTCGTCCGACGCGGGCGGCATCTTTTCGTCACCGCCGCCTGACACGCAAGTGGCCCATAGAAACCCCGAACCGGGCGCGGAGTTCACGCCTGCCTTCCCCAGGCCGCTCCGATGAGCCGCACAACCTCATCTGCAACTTCTTGAATGTCAAGAAGTTCCGTATCCACCACAAAATCGGCACTCCGATACATGGACTCGCGCCGCTGGAGCAGCGCACGCAGCGCGCCGAGCCGCTTCGGCCCCTCCCCCGACAGGAGCGGCCGGTCAATCGCCGCCGTCCCGAGCCGCTCCAACGCACTCTCCGCCGACACGCGCAGGTGGACGATAAGCGACAGCGGGCGCAGGAGTGCCAGTGCCCTGCTGTTCATCATCCAGCCGCCTCCGGGCGCTACGACTGCCCGGCTCACGGCGGCGGCGAGGTCGCGCGTCGCCTCCAGCTCCAGCTCCCGGAACCGCTCCTCGCCCCCACCGGGCGCCGCGAACATTGCCGCAATCGAGGTACCGGCGCGCCGCTCGATCTCCGCATCGAGATCCACGAATGGCAGCCGGAGCCGCCGCGAAAGCACGCGCCCCACCGAGCTCTTCCCGGCCCCGGGGAGGCCGACCAGCACGAGAAACCGCTCAGCCGTTGCGATCGGGGATCCTTTCGGCAAGGCGCGCGAGATAGGCGGCGTGATTGCGGCACAGCTCGGCCAGCGAGTCGCCGCCAA
>CAZWSO010000153.1:0-6039 GCA_964636485.1 uncultured Gemmatimonadaceae bacterium | reverse complement strand
TGGGCGTCTCGGTCGACGCACGTGGCGCGCAGGAGCCGATACGCGAGTTCGCCGGGGAGTTCGGCGTCACCTACCCCATCTGGCACGACCCCGATTCCCGAATCGTCAACACCTTCCTGGCCTACGGCGTCCCCACCACGTATCTGATCGACCGCGCGGGGATGATCCGCTGGAAGCATCTTGGCCCGGTGCAGGCGGACGATCCGGCGCTGGTGCGTGCCCTGGAGGAGGCGTTGTAGGGTCGGGGCTGAGGATGCCGTGTTCGGTCTCGCGTGATTGCGGCTGCCCTCAGCCGTCTGAATAGCGAACTCTCGGCATAGCGAACTCTCGCCAGCTTAACACGGACGCGGATCGCCAGGTGCTAACCTGGATATCTTGTCCCGAGCCCCGAATCCCAATCCCGAGCTTGTGACCGCCACCCCCGTCGACTCCCTGGTCTCCCGCCTCAGCTCCGCTCGGCTCCGGCGAAACGTGTTGCTGTCGCCGTACACGACGTTTCGGATCGGGGGACCGGCGGATCTCTTCTACGAACCCGACACAGCCGACGATCTGGCGCACGCCATCACGGCGGCACGCGATCTGGGAATCAACTACTTCGTGCTCGGACTGGGCGCCAACATCCTCATCGGCGACGCGGGCTTCCGCGGGTTGGTGATCCGGAACACCGCCCGCGCGCATCGTTTCGAGAGCGACGGCGTTCTCTGGACAGAGAGCGGCGCAATAGTGGGAGATCTGATTCTGGAGGCGGTGGAACAGGGGTACTCGGGGCTGGAGCACTACATTGGGATTCCGAGCACGATCGGCGGCGCGATCTGGCAAAACCTCCACTTCCTCTCACCCGCTCCTGAGCGCGAACGCACGATGTTCATCGAGGAGGTGTTCGAGTCGTGCGAGATCCTGTCCGAGGAAGGGGAGCGGAAGCTGGTTGGCGCGGACTACGTGGCCTTCGGCTACGACGACTCGGTCTTCCACCACCGCGATGACTACGTGCTGTCCGCCACCTTCCGCCTGTCCGCTGGCGACCGCGCCACGATGCACCGGATCATACAGGAGAACCTGAGCTGGCGAGGCGCCCGTCACCCCTGGCTCGAGATTCATCCCAGCGCAGGCTCGATCTTCAGGAAAATCGATGGGATGGGCGCCGGCCGGCTGGTGGACCAGTGCGGCCTGAAAGGCTACCGCATCGGCAACGCCCAGATCTCGCACATTCACGCCAACATCATCGTGAACCTCGGCTCGGCCAGCGCCGCCGACATCCGCGCCCTCATCGCTCATGCTCAGGAGCGGGTGCAGGAAAAGTTCGGCGTCAGCCTGGAGCCGGAGATCGGGTTCGTGGGGCAATTCTAGCTTGCTTCCGTCGGGCGTCGGCCGGGAGACAAGCACCCAGAGCTGTGATACAAATCCGGCGGATTTGGAACGGATAGATGCGGATCAGCTCTGCGGTGACGGCAAGGTCAGGCTCCCCGCCGACGCGGGAGTTCGTTTCCTGACCGATGAGAAAAGCACCAGTGGACCCTCCGTCCGCCGATCAGAGCCTTGCCCTGACGCGAAACGACCCGCGCTGATCCGCAGTTCATCCGCTTGATCCGCATAGCCGCTCTGGATCCTCAAGTGGCACTGGAGCCCGGGATTCGGGATGCCGAATCCCGAACCCCAAACCCGCCAAAAACGCTCTCCCTCCTCAGAAGATCGTGTAGATAAACGGCGCCAGCGCCGAGCCCTGCGCGAAGATGAGAAGCGAGCCTACGAGCATCAGCACGATGATGATCGGGGCCAGCCACCACTTCTTACGGACCTTCATGTACGCCCACATCTCCCTGACGATTCCATTCCTGGCCATGGTATCTCCTAGAACTGACGTTCGAGATCGCTGCGCCCGCCGCCGTCGCGTGGCATCCAGAAGCTGGACGCGGAGGGGTCGCGGTCGAGTGAGTTCTTTCCGAGGGCGCGTCGTACGACGCCGAAGGGTGTGAACACCAGATAGTAGACGATGCCGAGAAAGATGGGCGTCGTCACCTTCGAGATGAGAAGCGCCAGACCCATCCACGCGCGGTACACCGGCGAGAGCTGTGCCGGCACGATGAGGCCCGCGAGAATCAGCACTCCCGCGATGGTCCAGAGGACGACGGCCGCGCGCGCCAGCCCCCGCCACCACAGGATGCCGCCGAGCACCGCAAATGCGGCACCCACCGTAAGGGCGAACTTGCGCCCCTCCGCTGACGTCAGTCTAGCTGGAATTGGGTGCGCCAATCCTCGGTCTCCTCGAATTCAGGCTGGTCCTCCTTCGACAGCAGGAAGGGCCAGAGCACCAGATGGTCGATGTGCGTGCGCATGAAGCAACGATAGGCGTCCGCCGGCGTGCAGACGATCGGCTCGCCGCGGACGTTGAATGACGTGTTCACGAGCACCGGGCACCCGGTGGTCTCGTCGAACTTCCGTATCAGGTCGTAATACCGGTCGTTCGTCGCACGTGACACCGTCTGGATGCGCGCGGAGTAGTCGATGTGCGTAACAGCCGGGATGTCCGACCGCGGCACGTTGAGCTGATCGATTCCCCAGAGCCGCCGCTGCTCCTCCGTCATCGAGATCTGCCGCTCCTCCTTCACCGGTGCCACCAGCAGCATGTATGGCGAGTCCGCGTCGAGCTCGAACCACTCGTGCACGCGCTCGCGCAGAACGCTCGGCGCGAACGGCCGGAACCCTTCGCGAAACTTGATCTTGATGTTCATCTGCGCCTGCATCCGCGGCGAGCGGGGATCGCCAAGAATGCTCCTCGCCCCCAGAGCGCGTGGGCCGAACTCCATGCGGCCGGCAAACCAGCCGACGATCTTCTCGTCTGCCAGCAGCGCCGCTGTGCGGTCGATCAGTACCTCACGATCGAGCCGCTCGTAAACGGCGCCGACGGAGTCGAGGTAGTGCGCGATCTCCTCGTCTGAGAAGCCAGGACCGAGGTACGCTCCCTTCATCGCATCGCAGCCGTTCGTGGATCGCTGCTGCTTGCAGTGGCGATGCCAGATCAGCTGCGCGACGCCCAGCGCTCCGCCCGCGTCGCCGGCGGCCGGCTGGATCCAGATCTCCTTGAACGGTCCCTCACGCAGCAGGCGGCCATTCCCGACGCAGTTGAGCGCTACACCGCCGGCCATGCACAGACGATCCAGGCCCGTAGCCCGGTGCACCGTGCGCCCCATCCGCAGCATGACCTCCTCGCACACCGCCTGCACCGAGCGCGCGAGGTCCATCTCACGCTGCGTGAGATTGGTCTCCGGCACTCGCGGCGGTCCGCCGAACAGCCGGTCGAACTCCCCATTGGTCATGGTGAGCCCGGACAGGTAATTGAAGTACTTCTGATTCAGCGTGAAGGAGCCGTCCTCCCGCAGATCGATCAGGTTGTCGAGGATCGTCTGCACGTACTTCGGCTCGCCGTATGGAGCAAGCCCCATCACCTTGTACTCTCCCGAATTCACCTTGAAGCCGGTGTAATACGTGAATGCGGAGTAGAGCAGACCCAGCGAGTCGGGCCAGTGCAGCTCCTTCAGGATCTCTACGTCGTTACCGCGGCCGACTCCGTAGGAGGTCGTCGCCCACTCTCCGACACCATCCATCGTGAGGATCGCCGCCTCCTGGAAGGGAGACGGGAAAAAGGCGCTGGCCGCGTGCGATTCATGGTGCTCCGCAAAGAGAATATCCCCCTCGTAGTCGAGGGAACGCGCGAGCTCCCGTCCCATGAACAGCTTTTCTTTCATCCAGAGCGGACCGGCCTTGAGGAAGGAGCGGAAGCCACGTGGAGCCACCCCGATGTAAGTCTCCAGGATGCGCTCGAACTTCAGCAGCGGCTTATCATAGAAGCCCACCCAGGTGAGGTCGCCCACCCCGATGCCGGCCTCCCGAAGGCAGTATTCCACGGAGCGGGCCGGGAAGTCGGGGTCGCCCTTTTTGCGGGTGAAACGCTCCTCGGAGGCGGCGGCGATGATCTCGCCGTCGCGCACCAATGCGGCCGCGCTATCGTGATAGAACGCGGAAATTCCCAGGATATGTACGTGCGCCACTTGATCGCGGGGTCTGCTGCGGGTTGTCGTTGCCTCTTCGCAGGGTAACGAGTGGGTAAGCACAGTGGCAACCACCGGGCCGCCGGTACTCGCGTCGCGGTCGGCCCAGGGTCCGCTGGAGGGGGCGGACTGTGGCAGCGCTGCCACGATCGGTGGGTAAGCTGTGGCATTCCACCGCTCGCAAGGGCCACTTCTGCCGCTTACCGTGAATTACCCTGGCGCCGTAGAATGGTCCTCCAGTTGCACGCTCGCACCTGTATCCTATGTGCCAGTCGCTCCGTCACCAGCTGCAATCGTATCCGTGACCGCCACCCAGCATCCAGCTACGAAGCCGGCCCCACCTCAGGCCCCGTCGGCGGAGCCGCCGCGCTCGTCGCGGCTCCGTAGCGTTCTCATCAACGTCACGCTGCTGTCCGCGTCGGTGCTGCTGGCCGTCCTCCTGGGAGAGGCGACGGTGCGGTTGGCAGCGCCTCAGCAGCTCGTCCGCGTCCGCCCGGACGTCTGGATGCCGGTGGATACCTTCGGCTGGACGCACCGCCCCAACCTCAACACCAACTTTAACTCTGGCGAGGGGACAGTCCGCATCTTCACGGATCACGAGGGATACCGAGTGTCCGCGGCGGGGCGCGTGGAAGCGGAGCGCAGCGTCCTCGTGCTGGGAGACTCGTACATGGCTGCCTTTCAGGTGGAGTATGAGGAAAGCGTGCCGGGGCTGCTGGAGACAGGACTGGCGGCCGGTGGTATCCCGGCATCCGTACGCAACACTGGTGTGACGAGCTGGGATCCCCCGCACTATCTTCTGCGCGCCCGATACGCGCTGGCGCGCGAGCGGTTCGACATGACGCTGGTTTTCGTGTACCTGGGCAACGACATCGTGTCGACACGCACCGAGGCGTTCCGGCCGCGTGTGCCGGTCTCTAACCGCCGCCTGCGCTTCCCCCGAGAGGCATCGAAGCGTGAGATCGTCAATGCCGTACTCTACCCCGTCAACGAGTTCCTGGAGGCGAACTCTCACATGTACGTGATGGCCAAGGATCGCTCGAAGGTGCTGATGATGCGGGCTGGCGTCACCGCCCGCGCGGACCCGGTCGAGCTGCGAGTGAGCGAGGCGGATGCGCCGCGCTGGACGGTCACTGCCGACATCCTGGCGGAGATCGCAGCGGAGTCGGCGCGCTACGGCACACCCACGCTGTTCGTGCTCATTCCCTCAGCCTACCAGGTCAACCGCCGGGAGTTCGAGGATTATCTCCGCGGCTTCCAGCTCGACGAGTCGGTGCTCGACATCGATCAGCCAAACCGGATCATGCGGGCGAAGCTGGCCGAGCGCGGACTGGACTTCATCGACACGACGGAGGAGCTGCGCGCCGCGCACGACGCGGGAGAGAAAGTCCACGGCCGAGTCGATCCGCATTTCTCGGCCGCTGGCCACGCGGTGGTGTCGCGCATGCTCGAGCCCGTACTCCTCGAGAGACTCGGAGGGAAGACGCCGAACGGAGGGCAGGGCGGGTGACACTACCGGCTCGGCGGCCGGTACAGCGAGAAGTCTCACCACCACCTCAGGAGTGGCCAAGCTGGCGACGCATCATCGCAATCGTTGCCGGACCAACCGCTTACTCTCTGCTGTTCCTTCTGGCCCCTGCCGAGCTCCCGCGGGCGGCCGCGCACGTGCTGGGAGTGGCTGCCTGGATGGCCATCTGGTGGCTGTCGGAGCCGGTGCCGCTCGGCGCCACTTCGTTGCTGCCGTTGGTGCTGTTCCCAGCACTGGGCGTGTCGTCGACGCGTGAGGCGGCAGCACCGTACGCCAACGAGCTCGTCTTCCTATTCCTCGCCGGTTTCCTGCTTGCGGCCGCGCTCCAGTACTGGAACGCGCATTCCCGGCTGGCATACGGCCTCATCTCGGCCATTGGCACGGAAGGAAGGCGGATAGTGCTGGGGGTGATGGTGGCGACGGCGTTCATCTCGATGTGGATCTCGAACACCGCCACCGCGGCAA
>CAZWSO010000152.1:0-6057 GCA_964636485.1 uncultured Gemmatimonadaceae bacterium | reverse complement strand
CGCCCGCGCTCGCCGCCGGAGAGCGTGTCGAGCGGCCGCCGCCGCGCCTCGTCGGCGTCAAACCCGAGCCCCTGGAGCACTGCATCAACGCGCGGAGCCAGAGTGTAGCCGCCTTCGCGCTCGAACCGCTCGAGGTCGCGATCGTAGCGCGCGAGCATCTGCGGGGTGCTCGCCTGGCCCATCTCCGCCAGCACGGTGGTCTGGTCGGTGAGGGAGCGCTCGAGTGCGAAGAGGTGCGCGGACTGGCCTGCGGCCGCCTCCCACACGGTCTCCGCGTCACCGAAGTCGCGGTGCTGCTCGAGGAGTGCGATGCGAAGGCCCGGCGTACGCGCAATGCTGCCGCGCGACGGCTGTAGATCGCCGGTGATCAGTCGGAACAGCGTCGTCTTGCCCGTGCCGTTGCGCCCGACAACCCCCCACCGCTCACCGCGGGCGACAGTCAAAGTGACATCGGAGAAGATCAGCTCGGCGCCGAACTCCACGGCGACGCCTGCAAGCGAGAGCTGCGTCAACCCGGCACCATCCAGCTCTTCCACTCCGCTTCGGCGTCGCCGACTGTCAGGCGGTTCTGCTGGCGCACGAGCGGGAGGCGGAGGAGGAGCGGTTCGTCAGCCAGCTTCTCGAGCAGGCGGTCGTCGGAGTAGGTGGCGTGACGCAGTCCCAGTTCGTCGAAGCGGCGCGACGATGTATCGATCAGCGCACGCGCTCCGAACTTCTGCGCAAAGCGCTGCAGCTCGCCCAACGATGCCGCGCGAACGGTGAGATCCACGAAATGGGTCTTCACCCGACGCTCGGCAAAGAACCGCAAGGCCTTTCGCGTGTCTGCGCTCTTCCTGACGCCGAAGATCTGGACCTCACGTATGGGGGGCACGGGTACGATATTGGGAATCAGGAGTCGCCGCGCGCACGCAGATCGGCGCGTCGTGAATGAAATATAAATGAGGGATGAAGCGCTGCCTGCCTCCGCTACCACCAGACCCGGATGAGACCTGTTTCCGACGCTCCATAACCTGCCTTGCGATGATCCATAATCCGGCACGATCTGGCACGCCGCTTTCCCGTTCACTCAGGGCGCTTGCGTTCGTGGGGTTCGTCGCGCTCCTCGCGCTCGCAGTCATCGCGGTGGGGGCGTCGTCGGATCGCGATCCGTTAGCTGTCCCTCCGCTTGTCCGGGAAGAGGCGGAGGCTCAGCTCGCCGCCCTGGGGGAGACGGTCGAATGGAGTGTACCTGCGTTTCAGCGCCGGTGGTGGGACTACTTCCGCCCTACGCGGGGGGTGCTTGTGGCCACCGAGCGACGGCTGCTGTTCGTGGGGCTTGTCCCCGGGCCGATCACTCGCGAGGCCGTCGGTGAACCGCCTGCGCTCGAGCGCGTGAGCTTCGTCATCGATTCCGCGGCACTTGTCGTGCGCCGAAGCGGTGTTCGCGGCGCCCGAGGCATCGAGATCGCGCTTCCGTACGGGCCGTCGGCGACCTTCAGAATCCACCCACGCGCCTGGCAGCGCGCCGAGTCGCTGTTGGTACTCGTCGCCGAATTTCAGCGGCACCGCGACGCGGAATCGGAAGCCGCGCGGATTGCGCGGGAGGATTCCGAGGACGCGGCTCGCCGCGCCCTTTACCACCATGTCCAGCGCGGCGAGACCCTGACGTCGATCAGCGCCCGCTATGGCCTCACAGCCGACTCGCTTCTGGCGCTCAATTCGCTGACGAGCCCGCGCTTGCGCGTCGGGGACAGTCTGCTTGTGGGCCCCGGACGGCCGGATCCCGATTAATTTTCCTCCATGCCCCCTCCCAAGGCGCATCAGCCATTCGTTCCCGCCTGGTGGATTCCAGGGGCGCACCTGAGGACGCTTTGGGGGAAGTTCTGCCGCCCGCTTCCTCGCGTCGGGTCGCGTCGCGAGTGTTGGGAGACGCCGGACGGCGACTTCCTGGAGCTTCACCGGCTGGCTGCGCCTCCGGACCGTCCCCGGCTGCTCATCCTGCACGGGCTCGAGGGGTCGCACCGCTCACACTACGTCGCTGGGATGCTGGCGGCGGCATGGCGCGCCGGCTGGGCGGCGGACGTGCTGGTATTCCGCTCCTGCGGCCTGGAGATGAACCGGCTACCCCGCTTCTACCACTCCGGCGAGACGGGCGATCTCGGCTTCGTGATCGAGCGGCTCGTGGCGGAGGAGCCGGGCCGGCCGCTGCTCGCAACAGGTATATCGCTTGGCGGAAACGTGCTCCTCAAATGGCTGGGCGAGCAGGGGGAGAACGTGCCGCGTGAGCTTCGTGGCGCGGCAACGGTGTCCGTGCCGTACGATCTGGGATCGTCCACGCGGTACATCACGCGTGGCGCGTCGCGAATGTACGAGGTGCATTTCCTGCGGTCACTGCGGCGCAAGGCGCGCCTAAAGCGGAAGCTGTTCCCCGATCTGATATCCGAGCACGCAATCCGGGGGTCGGGAACGCTCTACGAGTTCGACGACCGGATCACCGCCCCACTGCACGGCTTCACGAGTGCGGACGACTATTACACGCGATCGAGCTCGGTCCACTTCCTGCACGCGATCCGCCGGCCCACACTTCTGCTCAGCGCGCGCGACGATCCGTTCATGCCGCCGGAGCTGCTGGACGACGTGCTGCCGATCGTGGGCGCCAACGCCGCGCTCGAGCTGGAGATTGTCGAGCATGGCGGACATGTTGGTTTCATTGGTGGGAGGCTGCCGTGGAGGCCTCTGTACTATGCGGAGCAGCGCGTGCTGGCCTACCTGAACGAGCGGTTGAACGGGAGGGCCGCAGGTTGAGCACTGGCTCGTTCCGGGATCCAGCCGTGCACTCCCGCAATGACGGGAACGCGGACTACGAGACACGCGGCGCTGCCATGCACCCTCACTCGATCGCACCACAACCTCTGACGGTCTGCGTCGCGGCGGTCGTGCTTGCCGCCTGCGCACCGGCCGGGCGTACACCGGCTACGCAAGACTCCGCCGAGATCGCGGCCGCCACCTCCGAAGCTCAGGCGCTCGATCTGAACGAGGTGAGCCTGCTTGAAGCTGCGCCAGATGAGATGCCGGGAGCTTCCGGCATCGCACCCGATTCAATCGCCCGACGCATGCTTGTGGATGTGCGCGAAATCGACTCCACCATTGTCGTAAACGCGCGCTACGCCGGTTCCGACAACTTCACCACTACCCCGCTGCCCGGCTATCATGCGAACCGGGCCCTGCTTCGCCGCGAGGCGGCGGACGCACTGGCACGGGCGCAGCACGAGCTGCGCCGGCAGGGTTATGGCCTGAAGGTGTGGGACGGCTACCGGCCCGTGCGAGCGACGCTGGCGATGGTGGAGTGGGCCGAACGGGCGGGACGCGATGACCTCCTCAACGGATGGATAGCGCGACGCAGCCGCCACAATCTCGGCCTTGCGGTGGATGTCACGCTGGTGGCTCTCGACACCGGCGAGCCGGTGGACATGGGGACGGATTTCGATACGTTCACGCGTGCGGCGCACACCGGCGCCGCAACTGGCGACGTGGCGTGGAACCGTCAGCGGCTTGTGGAAGCGCTTGAAGCGCAGGGATTCTCCAACTACTTCCGCGAATGGTGGCACTTCGACTACCGTGCCGGGAACCCGTTGCGCTTCGACCTGCCGATCAGATAATGCAACGGATCCCTGCACTCGCGCCCCGAACCCGGCCGTTCTCACGTTCAACTTCAACCGCCGGTGCATTATGACGTCATTGGTAGCTGCTCAACGGTTTGTCCTGATGGCGATGCTTGCCGGGTGCACCACACGGTCCACGCCGGGCGGTGCCGCTGAAGAAACCGCGCCGGCACCCGCTTCCGCCGCTACCGTTGGCGCGCTACCGGCCGGTGCCGAAGACGCCGAGCAGCGCCTGGCCGCTTCGCCGCGACACGGCGAGTGGATCATGGTGGGCGACGGAGCTGACAGCGTTCGCGCATGGATCGTCTATCCGGAGCGAAGCACGCCGGCACCGGTCATCATCGTGGTGCACGAAATCTTCGGGGTCAGCGATTGGATCAGGGCAGTGGCCGATCAGCTCGCCGCGGACGGTTTCATAGCCGTGGCACCGGACTTCCTTTCAGGGAAGGGAGTGGACATGAGCGTGCGCGACTCGGTGGTCTCGGCCATTCGTGCGCTCCCCAACGCCGAGATCCAGCGCCGCATCGACGCCATTGCGAGACATGCCATGGCGCTACCGGCGGCGCGGCAAAGCTATGGTATCGTAGGCTTCTGCTGGGGCGGCACCGTCTCCTTCAACCATGCCGTCCACTCGCCGCGCCTGGGCGCAAGTGTCGTGTATTACGGGTCCTCGCCGGCAACCGCCTCGCTCGCTTCTGTGCGTGCGCCCGTGCTGGGACTGTACGGCGGCGACGACGCGCGGGTGAACGCCACCATTCCTCCCGCGGACTCCGCCTTGCGCGCGCTCGGCCGCTCCTTCGAGCATGAGTTGTATCCGGGCGCCGGGCATGGATTCCTTCGCCAGCAGACCGGCCGCGACGGCGCGAACATGGAGGCCACGCGCAGTGCGTGGCCGCGAACAGTGGCATTCTTTCGGCGTCATTTGGAGTCGTAACTCATGCGGGTCTTCTATCTGATCACGTTCCTGCTGGGCCTTCTGCTCGGCGTGCGCGCCATGCTCGTCGGGATAGTGCGGAGCAAGGAGCAGCTCCTTCGAGCCCGCATTCTCAATCTGCCGACAATTGGAGCGCTGCTCACGGTGCTCGGCGCCGCCGGCTATCTGCTGGACCGGTATTCGACGCTGGGCTTCGGGCTGGTGCTGGGGATCGCCGCCGCACTGGGAGTGGCCGCGGCGGTGGGCACCTTTTCGCTGATCGCCGGCTGGGCGGTTCCGAGCGCGGTGCGCGACCCCGATGATCCACGCTTCGAGCTTCAGGGGCACCCCGGGGAGGTGGTGCAGGCGGTTCCTCCCGGAGGCGACGGCCTGATCGAGTACGCGCATGACGGGCAGCAGTACCGACTTCCGGCGCGCAGCCTTTCGGGTGAGGCAATCGCGGTGGGAGCCGAGATCGTGATCGAGCGCATCGAGGACGGCGTTGCGCATGTGGAGCTGTGGAGCGTGATCGAGAAGGAGATGGAAGGGCATCACTAAAGGGCCGTCGGTTGGGATTGCGCACGCCGCCGTTCGCGGTACGCAATGCGGAGCTGTGCGTGGCAGTTCCCCCGGGCTGTAGCGCCGGACGATGTCCGGAAACGAAGGCACGTGTTCGGCACTTGCAGCTCATGAATTCCGAATCCTTAAGCGCGGGCTTCGCTTCCCGGTCGTTCCTTGTCCGACCCCGTCCTCTTCGCCGTCTTCTTCATTGGCATTTTCGTGCTGCGGATCATCGCGGCCACTATCCTCTTCTACTGCTTGCTGCCGCGCGGTGACCGGTGTCCCAACTGCGATGCCGCCACGCTCCGCGTAAGATCGCGAGGGTGGAACACGCTCATGCCCTGGTTTCGCACGAGCTGGTGCTATGAGTGTGGGTGGGATGGGCTGCTGCGCCACGGCGAGCTGACCGAGGAGTCTCGGCCGCGCGTGCTCACCCGAAAGAAGTAGCGTCGCGCGCCGTCATCGCGAACAGCTGCAGCCAGGACGGCCAGTTTCCGCTCAGGTCGAAGAAGTCATCGAAGTAGATGAGCCCTTTTTCCTCCAGCGTTTCAGCCAGCTCGCCAGCAGTAAAATCGTCGTGCAAGGGACCGATCACGATCAGCTCGCCCTCCACACGGAACTCCTCATCCGTCAGCATGAAACGCTCATCGATTTCGGCCCGCGTCAGCGCCGAGCGCTCGAACGCGGAACGGCGGATGAGGATGCACGGGGCACTCGGTATAGAGAGAGGCATGACGGCCGAGGATTCGGGGGGTTCGCAGTTTCGCAGGTTCGGAGGTCTGGTGGTTTGGTCGTTCCGTGATCGACGCCCCAGTCCAGCTGCCCTCGCGTCGGTCGCCGGCGGCGAGGGCGCTCGGCTCGCGGCGGCACCTCGCCACGTCACCGGCCGTCTGCCGCGATCCAGAGATCCGGATACTCGGTAACGAACCCAGCCTCGTTCAC
>CAZWSO010000151.1:0-6071 GCA_964636485.1 uncultured Gemmatimonadaceae bacterium | reverse complement strand
GGCGTCTGGCGCCGCGGCGCGGGCCGAGGCTGATACAAACTCTGCCAACTATATCGGCGGTGTCGCGGAGTGCGCTGACAGCAGATTCAGTCCGCCACGCCCATTCACAGGCGGCGGCGACCGGGCGATTTCGAAACCCCCGAGCCGGCCTCGGGTCAGAGACGTCGATGCGGGCACGTGCAAATCCATCCAAATCGGCGCGTACCGGGGCCCTTTTCGGTTCACGTCCGCAATCGCTGTCCGGTGGAGCAGCCATTCTTCGCATTCTCAGACATACCGACGAGCAGGAATGACTCGCAGCGAAGGTGGTATGCCATGGGAGTGCACAACACAGAAGGCGGCCTGGCGGTCCGCTGGGCGCGCCTGATCATTCGCCGGCGTTGGGCCGTGCTCGCTGCTACGGCGCTAATGGTCATGACAGCCGGCGCCGGCGCACACAGGCTCGGGTTCTCGAACGACTATCGAGTATTCTTCGGCGACGAGAACCCGCAGCTGGTGGCGTTCGAGGCGCTGCAGAACATCTACACGAAGACGGACAACATCCTTTTCGTGATCGAGCCCGCGAGCGGCGAAGCCTTCGATCCGCCAACGCTGTCGGCGATCGAGGAACTCACGGAGGCCGCGTGGCGCATTCCGTACGCGCTGCGAGTGGATGGTCCTACGAACTATCAGCACACCCGCGCCGACGGCGACGACCTGATCGTCGAGAGCCTTGTTAGGGATCCGGAATCGCGAACCGCCGCCGAGCTGGACACCGCTCGTGCGGTCGCACTGCGCGAGCCTCTGCTCGTCCGGCAGCTCATCGCCAGGGACGCACGGGTAGCCGGAGTAAACGTCACGCTCCAGCTGCCGGAGAAGTCGCCCACCGAAACGACCGAGGCGGTCGCTGCCGCACGCGAGCTGGCATCAGAAATCGAGAGGTCGCACCCTGGCATCACCGTGCGCCTCACGGGTCAGGCAATGCTGTCGAATGCGTTCGCCGAGGAGTCCCTGAACGACATGACCAGACTCGTTCCGCTCATGTACGGAGCGATCCTGCTCGCGCTCGTGCTGCTGTTGCGGTCGGTGAGCGGAACGGTGGCGACGCTGTCGGTCATCATGCTCGCACTGATCACTGCCATGGGCGTCGCGGGCTGGCTCGGCATTCTGCTGACGCCACCATCATCTGTGGCACCGACGATGATCATGACGCTGGCCGTGGCAGACGCGGTCCACATACTGGTCACCTTTCTCGCCGGTCTTCGCACCGGACAAACCAAGCATGCCGCGCTCGTCGAGAGTCTGCGTGTCAACATGCAGCCCATCTTCCTGACGAGTCTGACGACGGCGATCGGCTTCCTGTCGCTGAACTTCAGCGACTCGCCTCCCTTCCACGATCTTGGCAACATCGCCGCCATGGGTGTGGCCGCTGCATGGCTGTTCTCAATTACAACACTTCCGGCATTGATCGCCGTGCTGCCGTTCCGCGTGAAGGTGGCGGCCTGGGCGGAGTCGCGCCGCCTCGATGGACTGGCGGAGCTGGTGATCGCGTACCGTCGCCCGCTGCTCTTCGGCGGTGCTGCGCTGGTGCTTGGGCTCGGCGCACTGGTCTCGAAGAACGAGCTCAACGATCAATTTGTGGACTACTTCGACCAACGTGTGGCATTCCGGCGCGACACTGACTTCGCGACGCAGAACATGGCTGGCATTTACCGACTCGAGTTCTCCGTCGGTGCGGGCGCCAGCGGCGGCATTGCGGAGCCGTCGTACCTCGCGCAACTGGACGAATTCACGAGCTGGTTCCGCACGCAGCCGGATGTCGTGCAGGTCACGTCGCTCGCGGACGTCATGCGTCGGCTGAACCGCAACATGCACGACGACGACCCCGCGGCGCATCGGGTGCCGGACACGCGCGATCTGGCGGCGCAGTATCTCCTGCTCTACGAGATGTCGTTGCCATACGGCCTCGATCTCAACAACCAGATCAACGTCGACAAGTCGGCGACGCGCGTCGTGGTTTCCGTTGGCGACGTGTCATCGCGGCGCCTCCGCGAGCTCGCGACCGCCGGCGAGACCTGGCTGCGCGAGCACGCACCCCCGCACATGAGTGCGACGGCCGCGTCGTCCGGTCTCATGTTCGCGCACATCTCCGACCGGAACATCCGCGGCATGCTGCGCGGCACTCTGCTGGCGTTCGTCTTCGTGTCGGGCGTTCTCGTGTTCGCGCTCAGGTCCGGACGTTACGGTGCGATGAGTCTGCTGCCCAACGTGGTGCCGGCGGTCATGGCGTTCGGAGTGTGGGGTCTGCTCGTCGGCCGGATCAACATCGCTCTCTCCACGGTCGTGGCGGTTACTATCGGGATCGTCGTGGACGACACGGTGCACTTCCTCAGCAAGTACCTGCGAGCGCAACGCGAGCAGGGGCTCGACGCCGAGGATGCCGTTCGCTACGCAATCCGCACGGTAGGGCCGGCGCTGATCTTCACGTCACTCGTCCTTGCCGCGGGCTTCGCCGTGCTGTCGTTCTCGGCCTTCGACCTGAACGCCGGCATGGGCCGGCTTACTGCCGTCACGATAATGCTGGCGCTGCTGGCCGACCTGGTATTCCTGCCGCCACTGCTGCTCTGGTTCGATGGCCGCGCCGCGGAACAGCCATCCTCTGTGACAACGACGACCGGCACGTTTGCCGTCGTAACTGAATAGGAGGTCTTCCATGCACACCCGAATCTTGATGTCCATGGCGCTCGTCGTGCTTCCGGCGGCGAGCAACGCGCAGTCCGCGGTCGCCGATCCCGTGGTCGAGGGATTGGCCATCGCCCGTGAATGGGACAGGCGCGACAGTGGTTTCGGCGCACAGGTGGCGAACCTGAGGATGATCCTGCGGAATCGGCATGGAGAGGAGTCCACTCGTCAGATGCGACTGCGGACGCTCGAGATGCCGAATGACGGCGACCGCTCTCTGGTGGTGTTCGATCACCCCGGCGATGTCGCCGGCACGGCGCTGCTCACGTTCGCGCACCGCACGGGCCCGGACGACCAGTGGCTGTATCTGCCAGCGCTCCGCCGCGTGAAGCGCATCGCCTCCGACAACAAGGCCGGCCCGTTCATGGGAAGCGAGTTCGCTTATGAGGACGTCGCGGCTCAGGAGGTAGAGAAGTACAGCTACCGCCTGCTCGGTACGGAGACACAGGATGGTATGCCGGCCTTCAAGGTGGAGCGCATTCCCGTGGACCCGAGCTCGGGCTACAAGCGCCAGGTCGCCTGGTACGACAGAGCCGAGTATCGGCTGCTGAAGGTGGACTACTACGACCGTCGCGGTGCTCTGCTGAAGACGCTGACAGTTCACGACTGGGCACGGTACGGACGCTTCTGGCGGCCCGGCCGGATGGAGATGGTCAACCACCAGACCGGCAAGAGCACCACGCTTTACTGGAGCGGCTACGAGCTCGGCATCGCGCTGGAAGCGCGCGACTTCGACCAGGCGAGTCTGGCGCGAATCCGATGAGAACTCTGCGCATTGCTGCCGCGCTCTGCCTCCTGTCGGCACCGGCGGCAGGACAGGAGGTGCGCTTCCGCGGCGGCCTCGAGCTGGAGGGGCGCGGCTTCTGGTCCGCTCCGGCGGCGGCGGCTCAGACGCATCACAACGCGTCCGCCGCGCTCACGGGAACACTCGCACTCACGTGGGGGCGAGGCGTGCACGTGGTCACGGTCGAACCGTTCGCAAGGATGGACGCCGCCGATGGACGCCGCAGCCACGCAGATATGCGCGTGCTGTCCTATGAGCGTGCGTGGCGAAATGTGGAGATGCGGCTTGGCATACGGCGCGTATTCTGGGGTGTCACCGAAAGCCGGCATCTGGTAGATGTTCTGAATCAGACCGATCTCGTAGAGAACCCGGACGGCGAAGATAAGCTAGGCCAACCGATGCTGAACTTAGCTTGGATCGGGCGAGCCGGTACGCTGGATCTCTTCCTTCTCACCGGATTCCGCCAGCCTACATTCCCTGGTACTGAAGGGCGGCTGCGCGCGCCGCTGGTTGTCGATCCTGACCGTGCCGAGTTCGCGAGTGATGGTGTTGCACGCCACCTCGCATGGGCCGTTCGTTGGGCACACGTCACCGGCGCGGTCGACCTGGCACTGTCGCACTTCAACGGGCTGGCTCGAGAGCCGCGGCTCTCGAGCGATACTTCGGGGTTGCCCGTGCTCGTGCCAGCCTACGACCGCGTTCATCAGACCGGAGTCGAGGCGCAGCTCACCACGGGAAGCTGGGCGTGGAAACTCGAGGCATTGTCCCGGAGTGGCACACCTGGCGGCCGCAACTGGGCAATGGTTGGTGGATTCGAGTATACACTCCACCAGCTGTTCGGCTCCAGCTCGGATCTCGGCCTGCTCGCCGAGGTGCTGCAGGATACGCGCGGCGACACGCCGTTCGACGATGACGTCTTCGCCGGTGCCAGGCTTGCGCTCAATGACGTTGCCGGCACTGAGGTGCTCGCCGGGACAATGGTGGACCGTTCTTCCGGCGCCGCGCTGGTAAACATCGAAGCACGTCGCAGACTCGGCGACGCATGGTCGCTCGACATCGAGATCCGCGGCTTCATGGGGCACAGGCAGAACGACCCGATGTCTGCGTTGCGCAAGGACGATTACACGGGAGTGCGGATCACGCGCTGGTTCTGAGCACGTATCGGCAAGGCATGATCGCGCCCGCGGCCGTGCTCTCAGTTAGCGGTGTGCCAGCTCCGCGATGCGGTGCAGCCGGCCGCCACGCATCACGTGCGTGCGCGAGCGGAACGCACGCACGCTTTCGCGCGGATCCTCGGTGAGGACGAGCAGGTCGGCAACCTTGCCCGCCTCCAGCGTCCCGAGATCGTCGAGTCGTCGCATTGCCCGCGCCCCGTTACGGGTGGACAGCACGATTACGTCCGTTGCAGATAGTCCGGCAGCCTGCATGGCCTCCATCTCATCGAAGATCGATGGCCCGTGCAGCGTGAGCGGGTTGCCCGCATCAGTGCCCGTCGCGACGGTGATGCCCGCCGCGTGTATACGGCGAAGGTTCTCGAGCATGATGGCGCGGCTTGCGCCCGCGTTCTCGAGACGACGGTAGTGCTGCTCCGGCGCTCGAAACCGTTCCGGCAGCCGCTGCCGCAGCGGCTCGACATTCGCCACCTTCGACAGCGTGTTCTCGTCCACGCACCCCGCGTCGTCGACGACGGGATATGGCACGCCCAGACCGATGGATGCGATCGCCCGCGTCCAGTTGCCGCCGACCATCAGCGTCGGTGTGTAGACAGCGTCATTCGCCGCGAGCAGGTCGAGGAACTCCTGATCCACGTGCTGATCGTCCACGCTGTGGACGAGGAGAACCGCCCCCGCGCGAAGCGCGACCTTGGCCTCACGCAATCCAGTGGCGTGCACGATCAGGTCCAGTCCCGCCGCTCGCGCCGCGTCTCCCAGCTGAATCAGACGGGCATCCAGCTCATCGCGTCGCGCGGGCGGAGGTGCCAGGTACCAGACTTTGACCGCGGAGGACCCCATTGCGGCAAGCCGCTCGACGCTCCTTCGTAGTTCGGCGGTACTGGCCATGGGCAGGAACGTATAGATCTCGTCATCCACGGAGAGTGCCGCTAACGTCGCATGACTGACCAGCGGTCCGGAGGCGCGAACGTGTGGCGCAAGTGTGTCGGCTTCCGCCGCCGCGGGGAGGTCGGTCGTCCACGGGTGACCACCGACATCGAACACGGCGGTGATGCCGCTGCACAGGTACGAGCGGTACCAGCGCTCGGGATTTGCGCGGAGCGCGTGCGCCGTCTTCTCGTAGGGGTAGAGATCCGGCGCGCTGATGCCGTCGGGCCGGCCGTCGATCCAACCCGTCTGGCTAAAATGGACGTGGGTGTCCACGAGCCCGGGAGTGATAAAGCGGCCGGTGACGTCCACGCGCGTTGCGCCACGTGGTACCGGGCACTGTACGGCTGTCCCGACACAGGCAAGTCGATCACTCGACACGACGAGCACGGCGTTCGTGATGGCTGGGCCGCCAGTACCGTCAATGACCGTGGCGCCGATCAGCGCGGTGGTCTGCGCGGCGGCGG
>CAZWSO010000150.1:0-6133 GCA_964636485.1 uncultured Gemmatimonadaceae bacterium | reverse complement strand
CGTTATTGCCGTGGTCGCCATTGGCGCCGCGAATCGAGGCGGCAAGGGAACGAACGTCCGCATCGAGGAAGTCCAGCGCCGTGACCTGGTCGCCTCGGTCACCGGCAGCGGTCAAATCCATGCGCACACCAAGGTAGACCTGAGCGCGGACATCACCGGCCGAATCGTACGGCTGGCCGTCAAGGAGGGACAGATGGTCACCGAGGGGCAGTTTCTCCTGGAGATCGATCCGTCCACCTACCAGGCGGCCGTACAGCGTCAGCAGGCGGCGGTATACGCGGCGCGTGCGGATCTGGCCCGCGCACAGGCGAACGCGACCCAGGCACGCAGCAACTACCAGCGCTCGGCGGAGATCCGCAAGGCTAACGCAACGCTGGTGTCGGATGAGCAGATGGAGCAGCTGCGCACCGCCATGGAGGTGAACGACGCGCTGTTCGAGGCGGCGCGGTTCCAGGTGGCTCAGGCGGAGGCGGCGCTTCGCGACGCACGATCGAACCTGTCGAAGGCCACCATCGTGGCGCCGATGAGCGGGCGTATCACCCGGCTAAACGTGGAGCAGGGCGAGACGGCAATCATGGGCACGCTGAACAAGGAGGCTGCCACCCTGCTCACCATATCCGACATGGCCGTTCTGGAAACGAAGGTGCGCGTGGACGAGACGCAGGTGGCGCGGATCTCGGTGGGCGATTCGGCTGTGGTCGAGATCGATGCTTTCCCCGACACGATCTTTACCGGTCGCGTGGTGGAGATCTCGAACAGCTCGATCCGCCGTACCACACCGGGGCAGACGGATCAGGCGGTGGACTACGAGGTACGCATCCAACTCGTGAACGCTCCGGCGGAGACCCGCCCGGACTTCTCGGCAACCGCCAAGATCATCACGGCAAAGCGGCAGAACGCACTGGCCATTCCGATCATCGCGCTCACCGTACAGGAGAACGAATCTGCAAGCGCCGGCGACACCGCGGCCACGGCCGCCATGGGCCGCGCGCCGGTACGCCAGGTGGGGCGCCGCGACGTGGAGGGCGTGTTCGTGGTTGGCGACGATCAGAAAGTCGTCTTCCGGCCGGTGCGGGTGGGCATCGCCGGCGAGGAGTACTTCGAGGTGCTGGAGGGTTTGACGGAAAGTGAGCGGATAGTGGCCGGCAGCTATCAGGCGATCCGCGGACTTAAGGACGGCACCCTGGTGCGCGAGCAGCAGCGGACTGGAGCTCAGCGGGGAGGAAGCCAGTGAGCCCGTCATTCGAAACACCGGTTGGCCTCAGCACCACGGCAGAGCGGCAGGCGGTCGTTGGCGGACAGGGCGTGACGCCCAGCAAGGAATGGGTAATCGTCACCCGCGGAATCACGAGGGATTACGACATGGGGGGTGAGGTGGTGCACGCGTTGCGTGGCGTGGACATCGCCATCCGCCGCAACGAGTACGTGGCCATCATGGGGCCCTCGGGCTCAGGCAAGTCCACGCTGATGAACGTGATCGGCTGCCTGGATACGCCCAGCGCCGGGGAGTACTGGCTCAACGGCATGCTCGTTTCCGACATGAACGATGACGCTCTGGCGCGCGTGCGGAACAGGGAGATCGGCTTCGTCTTCCAGACGTTCAACCTGCTGCCTCGCGCCACGGCCCTGCACAATGTGGAGCTGCCGCTCGTGTACGCGGGCGTTTCCTCAACGGAGCGTCGGCGCCGCGCCGAGGAGGCGCTCGACCGGGTTCAGCTGGCCGATCGCATGGACCACCGGCCGAACGAGCTGTCGGGTGGACAGCGGCAGCGCGTGGCCATCGCCCGAGCGCTGGTGAACCGACCGGCGATTCTGCTAGCGGATGAGCCCACGGGGAACCTGGATTCATCCACTTCCGAGGAGATCATGCGGGTGTTCGAGGAGCTGGCGAGGGATGGCCAGACGGTCATCATGGTAACGCACGAATCGGAAATTGCCGCGCACGCGCGCCGAATCGTGGTGCTGCTTGATGGCCGAGTCGAATCGGACGAGCGGCGCGAAACCTTCGCTACTCGCGTCCAGGGCTGACCATGCCCTTCCGCGAAGCCGTCCGGCTCGCACTGTCCCAGTTGCGCGTGCAGAAGTTGAAGAGCTTCTTCACGCTGCTGGGCGTAACCATTGGCGTGATGTTTCTGATCGCCGTGGTGGCGGTGGTTGACGGTATGTCCGGCTACGTGGAACGGGATTTTGCCGGCAAGTTCCTTGGCATCAACACGTTCACACTGCGCCGCTTCCCCGACATCCAGACCGGCAATGTCACCGAAGCCACCTGGCGGGAGTGGCAGCGCCGGCCGCGGCTGTACAACCCCGACGTGGAGGCGGTGCGTCGCGCACTCCCGTCGGGCACGCGATGGGCCGTGGACAACATCCGCTGGATCGACGGGCAAACGCCCTGGGCGCGGTCGCCCCAGGTGCTGGCGCATGCCGTATCGGGCGACTTTTTCGCGATCAAGGATCTGGTCGTGGAGCGGGGGCGCGCGCTTTCGCCGCAGGAGATGGAGCTCGGCACTCCGGTGGTGGTGATCGGACAGGAGGTGGGCGACTTCTACTTTCCGAACCTCGATCCGCTCGGCCGCGAGATACGCTTTGGCGGGATCCCCTTTCGCGTGATCGGCGTGCTCGAGAAGCAGGGTTCGGTGTTCGGGCTCTCGCTTGACCGGCAGGTCATCGCGCCCCGGTCGTCGCACCTGAATCGCCTCACCAATCCGCGCGGCGACGTGACTGGCATGATCGTGCAAGCGCACAACGAGGCGGCGCTGGAGGAGGCCAGGGAGACGGTGCGTGAGGTGATGCGCGCCCTTCGTAAGCTGCGACCCGGTCAGGATGACAACTTCGTCTTCGAGAGCTCCGAGTCCGCGCTGTCGCAGTGGATGACCATCAAGCAGTTTCTCGTGCTCGCCGGCATCGTGCTGCCGGCCATCGGCCTGGTTGTCGGTGCGATCGTCATTATGAACATCATGCTGGTGGCAGTGGCGCAGCGTACGCGTGAGATCGGAATCCGCAAATCGCTCGGGGCGAGGCGCCGGGACATCGTAACGCAGTTTCTGGTCGAGTCGGCGACGCTCAGCACCATTGGCGCGGCGCTGGGTGTGGCGCTTGGCGCCGGATTGTCAATGGCTGTGGCCGCAGCATCGCCGCTGCCGGCGAGTGTGGCGCCGTGGTCTATAGCAGTATCGGTAATTCTTGGCGCTGGAGTGGGGATCATGGCCGGAGCGTACCCCGCCATACGTGCCTCGCGCCTGGACCCGGTCGTCGCCCTCCGAGCCGAATGACATGCGCCTGATCGCGTATATCGCCCGGCTTTTTGAGGGTGTGGTCATGGCCCTCGACAGCATTCGCGCCAACAAGGTGCGCGCCGGGCTGACGATCCTCGGCATCGCCGTCGGTGTATTCGTGGTGACGGCGATGTCTGCGGCCGTGCATGGCATCAACGCTGGCGTGGAGCACAGCCTGCGTGCCGCCGGACCAACCACGTTCTACGTCACCAAATGGCCGGCGCAAATAAACACCTGCACGGGCTCGGCAGACAGCTGCCCATGGCGACGCAATCCCGGGCTCACGGTCGACGAAGCGGCAGCACTGGAGCGGCTGCCCTCGATCAGCGTCGTAACCGCGCACGTAGGTACATCGGCCTCCATGCGGTTTCGGGACGTCTTTCTCCCCGGGGTTGGGATCGACGCGTTCACGCAGGGCTGGACCGAGACGACTGGTGCCGACGTGGTGCTGGGACGCACTTTCACGCACGCCGAGAACGCCTCCGGCGCGCCCGTTTTGCTCGTCAACGACAAGCTGGCGGAGCGATTGTTCGGGCAGGGCGATCCGCTTGGCCGGACGATTCACGTGGGCGGGCAGCAGTTCCGGGTGATCGGCATGTTCTCGACCGTTGGGAACGTGTTCGAGCCCGCCAACACACCCAAGGCTGTGATCCCCTTCGAGACGGGGCGACGGCGCCTCAACATGAGCACGTCGTGGCTCGATCTCGCCGTCAGGCCGCGCGACGGAGTGGTGCAGGACGTGGCGCTGGATGATGCGGTGGCCCGGTTGCGAACGATGCGGGGGCTCAAGCCCGGCGATGAGAATACGTTCTTCGTGACCACGCAGGAGCGTGTCCTCGAGCTGTACAACAGCATCATTGGCGCCTTCTTCCTGGTGATGATGATACTCGGCTCCATCGGCCTGCTGGTGGGTGGCGTCGGCGTCGTGGCGATCATGATGATCAGTGTAACCGAACGCACGCGCGAGATTGGCGTGCGCAAGGCGCTTGGCGCCACGCGCGGCACCATCCTCTGGCAGTTTCTCGTGGAAGCCGCCACGCTCACGACCATTGGTGCCATCGCCGGCCTGATGGTAGGCGCTCTGCTAACGGTGGGCATTAGAAGCTGGACACCAATCGAGGCGAGCATTCCCCCGCTAGCGATAGTGCTGGCGCTCGCGGCCAGCGCGGTCACTGGGATCCTGTTCGGCCTCTTTCCCGCCGCGCGGGCGGCAAGGTTGGATCCGGTGGAGGCGCTGCGGTACGAGTGAGGCGCCGAGGCCGACCGGCAGCGGCAACTCAGAAACTCCCCGTTCGGCCTTCCGTAGTGACTGGGGTCAGTTGCCCCGTGGCACCTTGCCCCTGGCCCCCGGTACTGTATGCCCCTTCATGAAGCGATCCGGCTGGCCTTGCAGCAGCTGCGCGTGCAGAAGCTCAAGAGCTTCTTCACGCTCGTCGGCGTCACGATCGGCGTGATGTTCCTCATCGCGGTCGTCTCCATCGTGGAGGGGATGAACCGCTACATGGAGGAGGACTTCGTCGGGAAGCTGATGGGTGTGAACAGCTTCGAGCTGCGCCGCTTCCCGAACATCAACGTGGGCAATGTCACGAACGAGACGTGGCGCGAGTGGGCTCGCCGGCCGTACGTCCGCGATGCCGATATCCAGCCGGTCGTTTCGGCACTGCCGTCAGGAACACGGTGGTCGGTGTCGAACCTCCAGAACAACGTGGAGGTGGAGGCGCCGGGCGCGCGCCCGCGCCAAGTCACGGTCTACGCCGTGGACGGGGAGTACTTCTCAATCCGGCGCATGGAGATGGCGCGAGGTCGCCCGTTCGCGCCATACGAGCTGGCGCACGGCGTGATGGGGATCGTGCTCGGCGACGACGTCGCGCAGCGGCTCTTCGGCCGGCGGGATCCGATCGGACGTGAGGTGCGGTTGGCGGGCCAGAAATACCGGGTCATCGGCGTAGCGGAGTCCCAGGGAAGCATCTTCGGCATCTCCCTCGACCGCTTCGTCGTCGTGCCACTTAATTCGCCGGCGCGGCGGCTCACCTTACCCCACGGCTACATAGGCACGCTGGCGATTCAGGCGAACAGTCTGGACCAGATGCAGGAATCGATGGAGCAGGTCCGGCAGATCATGCGCGGCCGGCGCCAGCTTCGGCCTGCTCAGCCGGACAACTTTGCCCTCTCCACCTCGGAATCGGCACTGGCGTTCTGGACGAAGACGAAGACGACGCTCACGTTCGCCGGCGCCGTGCTGCCGGCGATCAGTCTGGTAGTGGGCGCGATGGTAATCATGAACATCATGCTCGTAGCTGTCGCCGAGCGGACGCGCGAGATTGGCATCCGCAAGTCTTTGGGGGCGCGGCGGCGTGACATCCTCTCCCAGTTCCTGGTCGAGTCCGCGACGCTCAGCACCGTAGGCGCCGCGATTGGAGTTGCGCTGGGGATCGTGGGCGCGCAGGTGGTCGCCGCGGTCTCACCACTGCCGGCGTCAGTGGCCCCCTGGTCCGTAGCGGTCGGCGTTCTCGTTGGCGGCGTCGTCGGCGTGGTGGCGGGAATCTACCCGGCCAGCCGAGCGTCACGCCTGGATCCCATTGCCGCCATGCGCCAGGAGTGACCGTGCGGATCGGCCTGCTGCTCCATCACAGCATCGAGGGAATCGGCATGGCCCTCGACAATATCCGCTCGAACAAGGTGCGCGCGACGCTCACGATCATGGGGATTGCCGTGGGCGTGTTCGTGGTGGTGGCTATGACGGCGGCAGTACACGGTATTCAATCGAGCGTGCAGCGCGATCTGGCCTCAGCGGGGCCGACGACGTTCTTCGTCTTTCGGCGCGCCGACTTCTTCGAGATCTGCGATGGCAGCGACGA
>CAZWSO010000149.1:0-6240 GCA_964636485.1 uncultured Gemmatimonadaceae bacterium | reverse complement strand
CTCGTGGCTGTTCATGGCCGGGAAGGTAGCGGCCCCCCCCGCTGGCGCCAATTGGCGCCGGCGGATACCCTCCGGCGTCCCTCTTGCCTCACTCTGGGCGGCATCATGGCCATCATCAGATCCGGTTCGCTCTCGGCGACGCTTTTTCCGACCGAGGCGCACCTGCCCGCTTACCGGCTGCGTCGCGGCGTGTTACCCGCGCCGCGCCGCCCGCAGGCAGCGATAGCGGTCCTCGACATCACCAAGTTCTTCGGCGACACGACGGGGGGTGTCCGCACGTACCTTATGGGGAAGGCATCGTACATCGAGCGCCGCCCGTGGCTTAGCCAGGCGATCCTCCTCCCCGGACCGCGCGACGCGCTAACCGAGAGCGACGGCGTCCGGGTGTACCGGCTGCGAGGTCCGAGGATTCCCGCCCAACACCCCTATCGCTTCATGCTGGCCACCCGATCGATAGGCCGGATCATTCGCCATGAGCAGCCGGACGTTATCGAGATCGGAAGCCCCTATCTCGTGCCGTGGATCGTGCGTCGGGCGACCAGGAGGCTCGGGACGCCCCTCGTCTGGCACTATCACGCCAACTTCCCGAGGCTGCTCGTGCCGCGCCCGGATCTGGCGCCGCTGCCATCCAGGCTGGCCGTTGCCGCGGCGTGGCGGTACGTGCGGGCGCTGGGCAAGCGCGTGCACCTGGTCGTGGCCGGTTCCGAGTTCGTGGCGGGAGATCTGCGCTGGGCGGGCGTGCCCAGGGTGGAGGTGGTGCCGCTGGGTGTGGACACCGCGCACTTTCACGCTGGGCGCAGAGCGCGAACCGCCGAGACGCGTGCCCACCTTGGGTTGCCCGACGGGCCGCTGGCGGCTTACGTGGGCCGGTTCGCCCGCGAGAAGGAGATCGAGATCGTCGTCCGGGGCTGGAGGCGCGTGCGCCAGGCCACCGGTGCCAGGCTGGTGCTGCTGGGCGACGGACCGGGCGCTCGGCGACTTCGCGGGCTGGCTGGGGCGGAAGAGGTGATCTGGCTGCCGTACGAGGCGGATCGCGAGCGACTGGCGGATTTCCTCGCTGCTATAGATGTATATGTCGCTCCCGGACCGCTGGAGACTTTCGGGCTTTCGGCGGCGGAAGCGCTGGCGTCAGGCACGCCGCTGCTTTCAGTGGATCACGGCGCCGTGCCAGAGCAGGTGCGCCTCTCCGGTGCGGGTGCGCTCTATCGTCGTGGCGACGCGGACGCGATGGCCAAAGTGGCCATCGCTCTGTTTCGAGGTGAATACGGCGACCTGAGCGCGCTGGGCGATGCGGGGCGCACGTACAGCGAGAGCCATCGTTCCTGGGATGTGGTCTTCGACCGTCTGTTCGACATCTATCGTGCGCTACTCTGACGCGGCCGGCGAAGCACCGGTGCGCGCCGCTCGCACGCGGCCCGCCCAGGTGTGACGCTGGTCGAGGCGCACCTGGCGTGCGTCGCCCTTCTCGCGCTCGACCTCGTGGGCCGCGCGCTGCGCATCCAGCTCCTCGTGCGCGGACTGGGGAGGCCGCTGGGCTTCCGTCATGCCGTGGTGGTGAACGCCATCGGTGACGCCGCGGCCGCTCTCACGCCGCTGCGCTTCGCCGGCGAACCGATGCGGCTGGCCGTAATGATGCGCTACGGCGTTCCCGCGGCTGTGGCCGTGGCGGCGATCGGCATCGAGGTCGTGACAATGTGGCCGGTAATCATACTCTTTGCGCTCTGGCTCAGCTGGCGATTCGCGCCGGCATGGCTCGAGCAGGCGGCACCGCAGCTTGCCGAAGGAGCGGAGGAGGCGCTGCCATGGGTGATCGGTGTCGTCATGATCACGGCCATCGCCTGGGTGGTTGCGCGCCGTGTCGTCCCGCGCCTTGCGATTGGCGCGCGGCGGCCCATCCTGCGCGCCGTCGCGGCCACAAAGCGGATGCCGCCCTGGATTCTGATTGCGGTCGTCCCGCTCACGCTGGCCAATCTCATCGGACGCGTGGGCATCCTGGTCGTGCTCACGCGCACACTTCCCGAGCCGCCGCCGGCCGGTCTCGTCGCGATCGGGTCGTTTCTGTTGTTGTACAGTCAGATCTATCTGCCAACGCCGTCCGGCGCTGGCGCGGTGGATCTCGGGTTGATCGGTGGCGCCGCCGGTCAGCTGGGCGCCGCTCGGCACGCGTTGCTTGTCACGTGGCGCTTCTATACTACCGTCGTTGCCATCGGGCTCGGCGCGCTGCTCGCGCTGCGCCTGTTCGGGACCGATGCGTGGCGGCGAGTTTTCGCGCGGTCAGGCGCTGCTCGCACGGACACGCCATAGAATGCAGGAGGTCTGGATCAGTGGATCCGATACGGGCTTCCCCCGTACCATTTCTGCCGCTACAATCGCAGATCTGATTCCCTAACAGGGGCCTTGCTAAGTGTCCTTTACCCGCCGTGAATTCCTCGGCACTGGCGCAGCGGCGGCGGCCGGCATCACGCTGGTCGGCCGGGCCGCTTCGGCGGAGCCGGCGTTGTCCGCGATCGAGAACCATTCGCAGCTTGCGCAGTCGCGGCCAGTGGTGGTGGCCTCCGCCAACGGGCTGCGCGGCGTGGCGCGCGCCTTCGAGATGCTGCGGCAGAACCGCGACCCGCTCGATGCCGTGATCGCCGGGTGCAACATCCAGGAGCTGGACCCGGAGGATCAGTCCGTGGGAGTGGGCGGACTGCCCAACGCCGAGGGCGTCGTGCAGCTCGATGCGTCGGTGATGCATGGCCCCACGCGTCGGGCGGGTGCGGTAGGTGCCCTCGAGGACATCGCGACGCCCTCGCTCGTCGCCAAGGCGGTGATGGACTACACCGACCACATCATGCTCGTTGGCCCCGGTGCCAAGCGGTTCGCGCTGGAGCTCGGCTTTCGCGAGCAGAACCTGTTGACGGAAAAGACGCGGCAGGATTGGCTGCGCTGGCGTGCTCGGCTCAATCCGCAGGACAACTGGCTCGACTACGAGGGCGACATCGAGATCCCGGTCACCACCGGCACTATCAACATGAACGCCGTGAATGGTGCCGGCGACATCGGTTCGTGCACCACCACCAGCGGACTCGGGTGGAAGATCCCCGGCCGCGTGGGGGACAGCCCGATCATCGGGGCAGGGCAGTACTGCGACAACGCCGTCGGCGCCGCCGGCTCCACCGGCCGCGGCGAGGCGAACATTAAGGTATGCGGCGCGTTCCTCACGGTGGAGTTCATGCGGCAGGGGGCGACGCCGCAGCAGGCTTGCCTTCGCACGCTGGAGCGCGTCGTCGCCATGACAGAGCGCCGCCTGCTCAATGACCGCGGCCGGCCGCGCTTCAGTTTGAACTTCTACGCCGTCGCCAAGGATGGCCGCTACGGCGGCGCCTCGCTGTATCAGGGTGTGCGCTTCGCCGTCGCGGACGCCCGCGGCGCACGGCACGAGGAGTGCGCGTATCTGTTCGCGAGGCAGGAGATCCCGGGGTGAGGTTCAGGAGCGAGGGGCCGGCCGGCAGGGCGCAAAGAGCACCGGCGGTTGAGCACGAAGGACGGTGCCGAGGATTATTCGCGCCCGGCCCACAGTCCCGTGCTCCTTCGCTCCCCGACCATCCATGAGCCGCACCGTCATCTTCTGGGACGTAGATACCCAGCATGACTTCATGGACGCCGATGGCAAGCTGTACGTGCCCGAGGCGGAGGAGATCAGGCCGGTGCTTGCCGCGCTCACCGACTATGCGCACGAACGCGGGATCCGCATCGTTGCGTCGGCTGACGATCACGAGCCCGGGCATCGGGAGCTTTCGGAGAATCCCGACTTTAGGAAGACCTTTCCCGAGCATTGCATGAGGGGTACGCGCGGGGCGGAGAAGATTCCCGAAACCGCGCTCTCCGCGCCCATCGTGATCGAGCCCGAGCCCACTCCGCGAGAGGAGCTCATCCGCCTGCTGCGCACGCACGACCGCGACGTGCTCATTCACAAGCACTGGTTCGATGTGTTTACCAACCCCAACACCGAGGTCGTGCTCGAGGCTCTTGCCCCCACCGACATCGTTCTGTACGGCGTGGCGCTGGACGTGTGCAACAAGTACGCGATCGAGGGATTGCTCGAGCGCGGTGTGGGGCGCATCCACGCGGTGGTGGATGCGACCAAAGCCATTCACGCCGATGAGAGTGACGCGTTGCTGGCCGAGTGGCGGCGGCGCGGCGTGCATCTGGTGAGGTCGGAAAAGGTGTTGCAGGGCGAGGTGGTGTAACGCAGTCGTCCGTCAATTCCTCGGCACCCCCCATCCCCTGTACGAAGGGGGTGCCTTTCGGCACCCCTTTCGTACAGGCGGATCCTGAACCGTCAGGAGCAGGCACCCGGCCCGGTAACACCCGCGTTGTAGTCATCCAGCGCGTCCTTCATTGCCTCGACCTCATCCTTCGTGGCTTGTGAGAGCGAGCTCCAGGCCGACGCATCGTGCTGCGCCAGGAAGGCGTCGGCATCCGCGATCACCGCGGCAACAGCCGCGTCAGACGTACCGGCGGCGATGTTCAGCTTTGCCGCGAGCAGCTGGCGCTGGAGCCTGGGTATGGCGTTGGAGCCGGCCGTGGCGGTCAGTATCGCCTCTGCCTGCGCTGCCGAAGTGACCTCCACGCTCGCGGCACCGTTCGCCGTGCCCAGCCAGATCGGGAGGTGCTCTGAGATCAGATCCGGGCTGCCGTTCGCGCCCGAGTTGTCCATCCAGTAGCCGGCCCTCTGCGTGCAGGCGCACGGGCCGCCCATGATCACGGCGGTACCTTCTGCGTTGTGCGTTGCCGCCGAAGTCCCTTCCACGAGAGTCAGCGAGCTGCCCAGCACCACGGCCTCCCCACAGGCGCCGTCAATGTTCACGATCGTGATCTCGAGGGCGAGTGACGCTGCACCTTCCAGGCTCCACGACGACGTCGCCGCCGTACAGTCGTACCCGGCCGGACAGGCGATTTCACCGCTCAGCCCCGCGCCCGCGTCAACGCCGGCCTCGGCGAACGATCCGACCATCCCAGCCGCACTGACGCCACCAACCGTGGGAGAAGACACGCCGTGGTTGGCGATGCTGACGTCCGCGATCACGCGATATTCGGCCTCCTCATCGCGGTCGAACGCAATCTCGAACGGGAAGCATCTGGACTGCCCGGCTGCCACCTGCTGACCGACCTGGAGGGCTTCACTCGTCCCCGCCACATCCACGAACACCTCACCCACCAGACGCTGAACCCTCGCGGCAACACCGAGGCCCTGCGTGCCAATGCTACCGAGGTTGCTGACACACACCTCGCCACGAGCACCAGCCGTGGCCGAAGCCACGGCGCGCCCGACTTCTACGGCGAAGCTCACCCCGGAGGAGGCGCCCTGAGACAGGAAGACGGTATCGGACGGGGACTCGGCGTCGAGTGACCAGGCGTAGGTAACGTCGCTGAAGCCGGCGGCTGAAACGGTTGCGGCGACGGTTGTTCCGGCGACGCCGGGCCCCAGCTCGGGGCCAGTGACGTCCCTGCCGCTACAGGCGCTCAGGAGGAGCGCGGCTGCGACTGTCGTGGGGGTCAAGAGCTGCGATCTCATGTCGATATCTCCTTCGGGGGCGGCGCAGCCGCTCAGTGGACATACTGGCCGATCTTCGGAATGGCGCTGCGCAGGTACCGAGCAGACCCCGCGTTCAGCCCCGTGAATCGGGCATAATGATTCACCCACGGCTCAAGGACGGCAAGAGCCAGTGTAACTGTCGAGTATTACGACAGTTCAGTAAAATTGTCCGCTATTGGCGTGGCCGGTCGCGCGGGAGCTGTGGGGCGTGCAACTCATTATGCCGTAACGCTTCCGATCATTTGCTCTTCGCAAGAGGGGATGGCCGGAAACGGGGATCACGGCGTTGCGTCCGGGCAGGATAGGGTGCCCGTCTCCAAATAGGGGGCTAGCGGGCCGGCGATTGGGGGGGGCTGACTCAAGCCACGCCGGCGGCGGCTGACACGAGGTAAGGGGGTGGCGAGCGACCCTGCCGCTCCACCACCCCCTCGGTCCTGCGGGGAAGGCTGGCCGCAGCGCGCGGCCAGCAACCGGTTTTGCGCAGCGAATCAGCCGCCCGCGCCCTGCACAACCAGCTCGGCAACCCGAGGGGCTGGCAATGGGTGTTTCTCCGCTTCCCCCGATCCTTCATTCGCAACGCCCACCCTGAATACCCCCACCACCCCACTCAACTCCCTCGCCGTCGCCGTCAGCGCGGCGGCCGCTGCCGCGATCTCCTC
>CAZWSO010000148.1:0-6252 GCA_964636485.1 uncultured Gemmatimonadaceae bacterium | reverse complement strand
GAAGGCGACCACTGAGGCCGAGGCCGAGGAGGACGAGGCTGTCGAGCCTGCCGAGTCCGAGGAGGACGAGGCTGTCGAGCCTGCCGAGTCCGCCGAGGCCCCATCTGAGGAGGCGGAGGCGGAGAGCGCCGCCGCCGCTACTCCGCGCAAGCCGGAAGAATCACAGGGCGAAGCGTCGGTTCCACCTCAGGAGAAGGCTCCTTCCGCACCGCGAGCACCAGTTCAGGGGAAGGCGCCCGAACGCGGCGCCCCCGCTGGCGATGGCGATCGCGTTCGCTCCTCCCCGCTCGCGCGACGCCTGGCCTCCGAGCAGGGGCTGGATCTCGGCTCATTACAGGGAAGCGGCCCGGGTGGCCGGATCATCAGACGCGACATCGAGGCGGCAGCCGAGCGCGGCGCTCCGGCTGCCACGGCGCGACGAACCGCGCCTTCGGGCGCCGACTACGAGGACGTGCCACTCTCGCAGATGCGCAAGACGATCGCAAAGAGGCTCGCTGAATCCCTTGGGCCGATCCCGACCTTCTATCTCACCGTTGACGTCGATCTCGAACGCGTATCCGAGATGCGTGAGGCGATGGCCGCCATGGGAGACGACTTCAGGATTTCCTACAACGACGTGATCATGAAGGCGGTCGCCACCGCGCTGGCCCTGCACCCGGAGGTGAACGCCCACTGGATGGGGGACCGGATACGCATGTTCACCCGCGTCCACCTCGGCATGGCCGTAGCCATCGATGAAGGGCTGATCACGCCGGTGATCTTCGATGCCGACCGGAAGCGCATGAGCGAGATCTCACGCGAGGCAAAGGAACTCGCGAAGCGCGCGCGCGACCGTAAGCTCAAGCCCGAGGAGTACACGGGTGCGACATTCACCGTCAGCAATCTCGGTATGTTCGGCATCTCGCACTTCACGGCGATCATCAATCCGCCGGAGTGCGGCATTCTCGCGATTGGCGGGGTGGAGGAGTCGCCGGTGGTCAGTGACGGCGAGCTCACGATCCGCCGCTGCATGCGCATGACCATGAGCTGTGACCACCGCGCCGTGGACGGAGCAACTGGCGCGCGCTTTCTCCAGACATTAACGCGGATGATGGAGAATCCTTTGATGTTGGTACACTGAACAGCTGGGTTGGGCGTCCGCGATCCGGGGCACCTGCCCCAGAGACCGATCTTGGGTGCCCGATTCCGACTCCCGAACCCGAACTTCACAACCCGATCATTCATGGCTTCCTTCGACGTCATCTTTCTCGGCGGTGGGCCCGCGGGCTACGTGGGCGCGATACGGTGTGCACAGCTCGGACTCACCGTGGCAGTGATAGAGCGAGAGGCACTCGGCGGAACGTGCGTGGTATGGGGGTGCATCCCCGCCAAGGCGCTGCTCGAATCTGCCGCACTGGCCAACCGAGTGAAGCACGCCAAGGACTTCGGCGTCACGGTGGGCGAAGTGAAGTACGACTATGGCGTTGCCATGAAGCGTTCGCGCGCGGTGAGCCAGCAGAATGTGAAGGGAGTCGAATTCCTCTTCAAGAAGAACAAGGTCACCTGGATAAAAGGCACCGCGTCACTCGCTGGAAACAAGGCGGTCAAGGTGAAGACCGCTGAAGGAAAGGACGAGAAGCACGAGGCCGGGAAGGCGATCGTCATTTCCACCGGTTCGCGTGTAAAGGGTCTTTCGCAGGCCGGACTGGAACTCGATAAGAAAGTGGTTCTCTCCAGCGATGACGTGCTCGTGCTGGAGAAGGCACCGAAGAGCATGATCGTAGTTGGTGCCGGAGCAGTGGGGTGCGAGTTCGCCGACGTCTTCAATGCCTTCGGCACCGAGGTGACACTCATCGAGGTGCTGCCAAGTTTGCTGCCACTGGAGGACGGTGACGTCGCCAGAGAGCTGGAAAAGAGCTTCCGCAAGCGGAAGATCGAGATGCTCACCGGTGCGAAGATTCAGGGCACGAAGGTCGGCAAGACCTCCGTAACCATGACCGTCGAGGTCGGCAAGGAAAAGCGCGAGATTACCGCTGACAGGGTGCTCGTTGCGGCCGGCCGGGCACCGAACGTGGAGGACATCGGGCTGAAGGAAGCCGGTGTACAACTCACCGAGCGTGGGTTCATCAAGATCAACGAGCGCATGGAGACCACTGCCAAAGGGATCTACGCCATCGGCGACGTGGCCGGCCCGCCGATGCTCGCCCACAAGGGTTCCCGCGAAGGGATCGTCTTCGCCGAGTACCTCGCCGGCGAGAAGCACGTGCACCCGCTGAACTACTCCAACATCCCAAACGCAACCTATTGTCACCCCGAAGTAGCCTCCATAGGCTATACCGAGCAGCAGTGCAAGGACAAGAAGCTCGACTACAAGGTCGGAAAGTTCCCCTTCTCCGCGAACGGTCGCGCGCGCACCTCGGGGGAAACGGAGGGCTTCGTGAAGATCATTCGCGATGCGAAGTACGGCGAGATACTTGGCGCGCACATCATCGGGCCGCACGCCACCGAATTGATCCACGAGCTCGCCGTTGCCCGTGAGAATGAGTTCACGGTTGAGGAGGTGGATCTGGCGGTCCATGCCCACCCAACGCTCTCCGAGGCGATTGCCGAGGCGGCGCTCGATTCGCTCGGCAGGCTCATCCACGCCTGAGGGGAGGGGGCACGATCGTGGCGACACGTAATCTCTGGGTGGTGCGGCTTGGGCGACTTGCCTACGGCGATGCGCTCGATCTCCAGCGCCGCGTCGCCGCCGAGCGGATCGCTGAGCGCATCGACCAGGATGTGCTCCTCCTCGTCGAGCACCCGCCGGTAGTCACGATGGGACGTACCGCCAAGGAGCGGAACCTCACATCGTCGCCTGAATTTCTCCGATCGCGCGGCGTCGAGCTGTTCGAGGTCGAGCGCGGTGGCGATGTCACCTTCCACGGGCTGGGCCAGCTCGTCGGCTATCCAATCTTCGACCTCAAGCGCCACAAGCAGGATCTGCACTGGTACCTACGCCGGGTGGAGGAGGCGCTGATCCGTGGTCTCTCGACCTACGGCATCGCCGCCGAACGAAGCACGGGCTACACAGGCGTGTGGACCGGCGGAAAGAAAATCGCGTCCATCGGCGTGCACGCCCGCGACTGGGTCACCTGGCACGGTTTCGCGCTCAACGTGACAACTGACCTGTCGTATTTTCAGTTGATCGTCCCGTGCGGCATCGATGGCGTGATGATGACGAGCATCGAGCAGGAGATGCCGGGACGCGCTCCGACCATTTCCGAGGCCGAAACCGTTTTCGCTGACGCGTTTGCCGATGTATTTGCGTTGGATCGGCGCGATCGCACACGTGAATCGCTGTCCGCGAAACCGGCGGAGAGCCTCCTGCGCTGAGATCCTCACCACGCTCTACTCTCTCTGACAGCTGGGCCACCGTCGTTCGCGCGGTCGAGCTCGAGCAGCCGACGCTCGAGGAAACGCCGTTCGGGCTCCTGGCGCGTGAGATTGAGCGCCCGCTCGTAGGACGATCGGGCTTCCGCATCTCTTCCCAGTCGGCGACAGAGGTCCGCCCGCGCGGCGTGCGCCAGGTGGTAATCTGCCAGCTCGCCGCGCTCCAGAATCGCATCGACGATTGCCAGCCCCGCCAGCGGGCCATCGCGCATCGCCACCGCCACGGCGCGATTCAGGTCGATGACCGGGGAAGGATTCACGCGTGCCAGAACGTCATATAGGCCGACGATCTGAGCCCAGTCCGTGGTTGATGCACTCGCAGCATCGGCGTGCACCGCGGCGATCGCCGCCTGCAGCGTATACGGTCCGAAGCGAAGCGACGAGAGCGCTCGCTGTACCAGCGCCAAACCCTCGGCAATCTGCTCGCCGTTCCACAGCGAACGGTCCTGGTCGTCGAGCAGCACCAGCTCCCCTGCGGGAGAGCTGCGCGCAGCCCGCCGCGACTCGTGCAGCAGCATGAGGGCAAGCAACCCCATGGCCTCGGCGTCCGGAAGCAGCTCGACAAGCAGCCGCCCCAAGCGAATCGCTTCGCGCGAAATATCGGCGCGCGTCAGTGAATCACCAAACGATGCGGAGTACCCCTCGTTGAAAACGAGGTAGATCACGCGAAGCACGGCATCCAGCCGCTCCGGCAGCTCCGCAGGGGGCGGAACCTCGTACGGAATTCGGGCATCGCGGATCTTTGCCTTGGCGCGCACGATTCGCTGCGCGACCGTCGGTGCCGCGGTGAGGAAGGCGCGCGCGATCTCCTCGGTCGTAAGGCCGCAGACCTCGCGCAGCGTCAACGCAACCTGGGCGTCGCCAGGGAGCGCGGGATGGCAGCAGGTGAAGATCAGCCGCAGTTGATCGTCCGCGACGTGTTCATCCACCGATGCCGCAGGATCGGGCGCTTCCGCGTGAAGCTCGCTGGCGATCCTTCCCTGCGAGGCGTCGAAGCGGGCGCGCCGGCGCATGGCATCGATCGCCTTGAAGCGTCCTGCTGACACGAGCCAGCCGCACGGATTGGACGGGACGCCCTCGCGCGGCCACTGCTCGAGCGCCGCAACGAAAGCATCGTGCAGTGCCTCCTCGGCGAGGTCGAAATCGCCCAGGAGGCGGATCAAGGTTGCCAGGACACGCCGCGACTCGGTGCGGTAGACGAGCTCCGCCGACTGTCGGATTTCATCGACATCATCCGTCATCAAGTCGAGCCCTCGAACCGAAGCGTGGCGGCGTTTGCCGGCGCCGCCGTCGCCTTCCGGCTCACTAAGGCTGCAGCTCCCGGATCGGACGCACCTCGATGCTGCCGATGCGCGCTGGCGGTATCTTCGCCGCTACGCGGAGAGCGTCGTTCAAATCACACGCGTCGATCAGATAGAATCCAGCGAGCTGCTCCTTCGTCTCGGCGAAGGGGCCGTCGGTGATCGAGACCTTGCCATCCCTGACCCGGACTGTCGTGGCTGTGTGAACGGGCTCCAAGGCCTCAGCGGCCACATAGTGCCCGCTCAGGCGAATTTCCTCGCCATTCGCCGCACACTCCGCGTCGGGCACGGTGCGCATCAGACTCTCCTCGCCGTAGACGAGGCACAAATACTTCATCGCTCCTCCGGGTGCGGTGTGGGAGACATCAAGTCCCCGATGGCTGATGGGCCGCAGTCCGGTAATCTCGCTGTACGGACGGCGCGCCGGGAGAGCCCGGAGCTCTCCGATGAGCTGCGAATCGAAAGGATCACTGAAGGCGACCGTCCAGCTCCCGGATCGGCCGTACTTCCACGCTCCCAAGACGCGCCGGCGGTATCCTGGAGGCAATCCTCACGGCCTCGTTCAGATCTCTGGCATCGATCAGATAAAACCCGCCAAGCTGCTCCTTTGTCTCGGCGAACGGACCATCTGTCACCGATACCCGGCCATTCCGCACCCGCACGGTGGTCGCGGTCTGGACGGGCTGGAGAGCCTCTACGGCGACCAGATGCCCACTCTTTCTCAGCGACTCCTCGTAGACCAGACACTCGGCCGCTACGGCCCGGTACTCATCGGGCGACAAGCTCACCACTCTCTCCTCCTCGTTGTAGATGAGACACAGGTATTTCATGGCTCACTCCGGATTGTCGGGACGTGCCAATGATCACAGACTACAATCAGGCCTGGCCAACACAGGAGGTTTGGGCGCCGGCGGGACAGCACCCCAGGCGGCCGACCCCGGCTGTCTACCGGATAATCGTTCGGACAGCCGGGAAATCGACAGGTCGGAACCGTGTGAGCGCGGATGCCGCGGTGCTCAACGGCGCGGTGGCAAGCGATTCCTCGCAGGCGGTCCTGGGCGTAAGTTCGATGGCGACATCCTCGTCGTCGAGGATACAGTAGATTCCTCCGAGATGACTCAGATTTCAGACCCTCCGCATTCCGGGAGCACCGCCCCCCGTGCCAACGACGCCGACCGTCTGCTCTCGGAGCTGAACCCCGAGCAGGCCGCGGCCGCCTCTCATGAAGTGGGGCCACTGCTCATCGTCGCCGGAGCAGGCACGGGCAAGACGCGCACCCTTGTCTACCGCGTTGCCCATCTCATTGCACGGGGCGTCAGGCCGGAGCGAATCCTTCTCCTCACCTTCACTCGTCGGGCTGCGCAGGAAATGCTCGGCCGCACCGAGCGGCTCGTGGGGCCGGCGGGCGCGCGCGTGCACGGCGGAACTTTCCACGCCACCGCACACCGTCTGTTGCGGGTGTACGGTGCCGCCGCCGGGATCGCACGCGATTTCACGATCCTCGATCAGGAGGACGCCGAGGATCTGATGGGGATCTCGC
>CAZWSO010000147.1:0-6310 GCA_964636485.1 uncultured Gemmatimonadaceae bacterium | reverse complement strand
CCGTAGCCGCAGAGGTGTGAATGCGGCCCTGGCTCTCCGTGACCGGCACGCGCTGTACGCGGTGTACTCCGGATTCCCAGCGCAGCGCACCGAACGCGCCCTCGCTCGGTATCTTGAAGATCACTTCCTTGATGCCGCCCAGTGAACCCGGTGAGCATGAGATAAGCTCCGTTCGCCAGCCGCAGCGCTCAACCCATCGCGTGTACATGCGATGGAGGTCGGCGGCAAAGAGCGCCGCCTCGTCGCCACCGGTGCCCGCACGGATCTCGACGATAGCCGCACGGTCGTCCAACGGGTCACGCGGGATGAGCAGCAGCTTCAGACGCCGCTCGACTTCGGCGATGCCACGCTCAGCGCGTCCTTCTTCGGCACGAGCTTCCTCGGCGAGCTCGGGGTCGTCTGCTGAAACGAGCTCGCGGGCCTGCGCGAGCTCGTTCTCATGACGCCGAAGCTGCTCCGCCAACTCACGCACGGGCTCCAGTCGCCGGTGTTCCCGGCCGAGCTCGGCCAAACGACCTGAGTCGCGGATGCCGTTCGGGTTGGCCAGCTCGCGTTCAATGTCGGCCACGCGCTCGAGCGCAGCCGACAAACGATCGCGGAGACTCAGCTCTCCTTCCCGTACTTCTGCCGGAACCGCTCCACGCGGCCAGCGGTGTCAATGAGCTTCTGCTTGCCGGTGTAGAAGGGGTGGCACTTGGAGCAGATGTCCGTGTGTATCTCGTCCTGGGTGGAACGCGTCACAAAGGTGTTGCCACAGGCGCACCGCACGGTCGCCGTTGCGTACGGCGGGTGGATATCCGTCTTCACTGGAATGCCTCGGTCGATTTCGGGTAACTGTTCAATATAGCTCCAGAATCCGTAAGACACAAGCTGACAACGTGTTGGCTGTCGAAGGAGATCCGATTCCCATGGCCGCTCGGTGGTGCTCGATGCCTTCACAGCTTGGACCTCCGGCGAGGTGCGGGCGCAGGATGGGGAAGGTGCCGTCGGAGCTACGCGCTCGAAGGGCTGTCCGATGTCAAGCTACGCGCAACCATGCGACTGCGCGGCGACGCCGTCCTGCTGACGATTGGCGTCGGCCTACCAACCGGAGGCAAGGAGCTCGACGCCGATGAGCAGGCGGCGCTACGCGTGCTGGACGCTGCGTCGCTCCGCTTTCACGCGCCAGTGATCGGGACGGGGCTGGCGGCAACGAGCGGGATCGTGCTTACGCGACAGTTTGCCGGATGGGCGCGCGCGGAGTCATTCGCCTTGGACCGGTTGTAGCTCTGACTGCCTCACTCGACGGCCGGCACCACACCGGACTCAGGGTGAACGAGGCACTGTCGACGGCGGCCATGGTGGGGGGCGGCGCCACGCTGGGGCTATCCATTTCCACTCGGAGGCTTACCTTCCACCCGTTCATCCGCGGTCAGGCCGGCCGGATGCAGAGCGGCGACGCCCGCTTCAGCATCTCCGGGTTCGCGGGAGGTCTGACGATAGGCAGCCGCATGTAAGTGCAGACGACCGACTTTCTCGCCACCGTATCGTTGTTTCGCGGGCTCGACCGCAGCGAGCTCGCCGCATTCGCCGCTGTCACCAGGGAGCGTGGCTACCCTCGTGGCAGCGTGATCGTTTTCGAGGACGATCCGGGAGACGCGCTGTTCATCGTGCGTGAAGGCCGCGTTAAGGTCGTCCTCATTGGCGAGGATGGTCGGGAAGTCATCCTCGGCATTCTTGGAGTGGGAGATCACTTTGGTGAGCTCTCGCTCATCGACGGACAGCCCAGATCGGCCCACGTGATCGCCATGGAGGATTCCCGACTGCTCGTGCTGCGCCGTGAGGACTTCCGGTTACGCGTGCAGGAGTCGCCCAGGGTGGGTTGGGCCCTGATGCAGGAGCTGTCGATCCGACTTCGTCGCGCCGATCAGCAGATCGGCAGCCTCGTCCTGCTGGATGTGAGCGGCCGCATTGCGCGGCTGCTGCTGGCGCGGCTCTCCGCCGATGAAACGGCGGCGAAGGGCAAGCGACTCACCCACCAGCAGATCGCGCAGATGGTCGGTGCGTCACGCGAGACCGTGTCGCGGGCGATGAAGGATTTCCAGGAGCGGGGATGGATCACCGTCGAGCGCCGGCAGATCGTCGTCACCGATCGGGCGGCGCTGGAGCGGCTCGCCGCCGGACGGTCGTGACCGGCGTCCGGTCCTGCCGGTGATACCGCGCATCATGCGGCGGTTTCCCGAGCGGAGTCAGGTGAGGAGTCCCCGCCACGCCGGCAGGTGACCATATGGAGGTGACGATCTGGGGTGCACGCGGCTCGATTCCCAGTCCTGGCCCCGACACCGTGCGCTACGGCGGCAACACGCCCTGTCTGGAGGTACGCGCCGATGGTGATGCGGTGGTGGTGCTGGACGCAGGAACGGGGATTCGTGCGCTTGGCGATGTGCTTGATCGCGCCCAAGGAAGAGTGCGCGCCGACATCCTGATAACCCACGCCCACTGGGATCATGTGCAGGGACTTCCCTTCTTCGCGCCGCTGTACCGCAGCGGAAACCTGGTGCGTGTGTGGGCGTCGCGTGGCGGGTCCGCAACGGTGCATCGCGTCGTACGGGAGCAGATGAATGCCGGGAGCTTTCCGGTGCCGTTCGCATCGCTGCCAGCGGACGTGCGTCTGGAAACGCTGCCCGGGGAGGCGGTGGAGATCGGTGGGCTCAGCGTGCAGCACTTCTCCGTCAGCCACCCAGGGGGCGCGGTAGGTTATCGGCTGGTAGCCGGAAACGGGCGCGGGGCAGCGCTCGTCTACATACCGGACAACGAGCTTTCGGCGCCTGAGGCGCATGGGCTCGATGCTGACTGGCGCGTACGGCTGATGAAATTCGTGGGCGGCGCCGACCTCCTGGTGCACGATGCCATGTATACGCAGGAGGAGTACGCCACGCACGTTCGCTGGGGGCACTCGTACGTGACGGAGGTGGTCCGGCTGGCGCAAGAAGCGGAGGTGCGACGTGTCGCGCTGTTCCATCATCACCCGTCGCGTTCGGACGCAGCACTGGAGCTGCTGCTGGAGCAATGCAGGCGCGACGCGGGATTGGTCGGCGTCTCAGGCGGACCGCACGTGTTCATGGCCGCGGAAGGGACGACGCTGACGGTGGAGTGACCAGAGGAGGAGAGATCATGAGGCGAGCCATAAGTGCGATCGCGGCGACAGCGGGGGCGGTGATGCTGACGGCGGGGGCGACAGCCGTGCTCGCTCAGGACGGCGAGGATCGCCGGCCGACGGTAGCGGTCATGTACTTTGGGAACGGAGCAATCGGCGCCGAGCATCACGATCTCGCACCACTAAGCCGCGGCATCGCCGACCTCCTCATCACGGAGCTGTCAGGCAACGCCAGCATCCGAGTGGTTGAGCGTGATCAGCTCCAGCGGCTGATGGAAGAGCAGAACCTCTCGGCCAGCGATCGCGTGTCGCGTGAGACTGCCGTGCGGATGGGGGAGATCCTGGGCGCTCATCACATGATCTTCGGCGGCTTCGTGACGGATGGTCGCGGAACCATCCGCATCAACGTGCGTGCCGCGAACGTGGAGACGTCGCGCGTCGAGCACGTGGAATCGGTGCGCGGAAAGCAGGACGACCTCATGTCACTGATTGCCGATCTCGCGGGAAAGCTGAACCGCGGAATGCGGCTTCCCGACATGCCCCGTAATGCGCGAGAAGCAAGGATCGAACAGGCGAGGAAGGTTCCCTTTCAGGCGACGATGTTGTACTCACGGGCGCTGGCTGCCAGGGACAGCGGTGATGACTCGCAAGCGATTCAGCTGCTAACGCGGTCGCTGGAGCAGTTTCCGGAGTACGAGCCGGCCATGCGGGAGCTGGCCAAGCTGCGCAAGCAGCTGGACGACGGGCTGTAGCGCGTCAACGGCACCCTGGTACTCAGCGCAGCCGCCGATCGCCTGGGCTGTCACCGGCTGTGGCTCGCGGGCAGGCGCCGACTAAAACGATGTACCAGCCTCCCCGCGTCTCCGCCACGAGGCTGGAGTCACCGAGTACGCTTCAACCGTACCCGCCTCCGCCCGGAGTCTCGAGACGGAGGACGTCGCCGGGCTCCAGTACGATCCGACACTTGGCCGGTATCACGCGCCCGTTCAGCAGGTTCCGCCCCGGCGCTCCTGCCGCGGCTCCGGACAGTCCAGCAGCCGCACGCCGGCGACGTTCCGTTAGCAGTGTGACGACACAAGGCTCGAGCGCACGATACTCGCGCACGACACCATCACCCCCTGCATGCCGGCCGTCACCTCCACTGCCCCACCGCATCTCGTAACGATCGATGCGCAGAGGCAGCGAGTGCTCCAGCGACTCGACGGGCGTATTGCGCGTATTGCTCATGCCAACGTGAACGCTGGAGGGTCCTGGCCCGTGCACTGAGGCACCCTGTCCGCCGCCGAGCGTCTCGTAAAACGTCCAGCCGTCGCCGCCGAACGCAACGTTATTCATCGTCCCCTGTCCCTGAGCCGGTACTGCCACCCCAGCATCCGCCAGGGCCGCGAAGATGGTGTCGGCAATGCGCTGAGATGTTTCAACGTTTCCAGCCGCCACGGCGGCGGGCGCTCGAGCGTTGACCAGACAGTTGTCCGGGACAACGAGTTCCAGATTGCGCGCAATCCCCTCGTTGGTGGGCACATCATCAGGGAGCAGGGTGCGCATCACGAACACCGCCGCGGCGCGGGTTACGGCAAGCGGGCAGTTGACGTTGCCTCGCACGCGTGGCGACGTGCCACTGAAATCGAGACTCAAACGGCCCTCGGCAATGGTGGCGTGGACGGCGATGGCGATGTCGTCCTCGGTTACGCCGTCGCCCTCCAGATAATCCAGAGCCTGGCCGGCGCGCCGCCCCAGCGACTCGAGCGCGGCTCGGGCTCTCCGTTCGGTGTAAACGACGAGAGCCAGACCTGCCTCCTCTACCCGCTGGCGCCCCTCGCGCGCGATCAGCGCACGCAGCCCAACGGCTCCGGCAGCGCAGGCCCCGAGCTGCGCGCGCAGATCACCACGTCGCTCGTCGGACGTTCGCACGTTGGCCAGCAGAAGCGCGAGCACCTCCTCGCGCGGTACCCCGTGCATCGCCAGGCGAGTGGGCGGGATGATCAATCCTTCCTGAAAGATCTCCGTCGCTCCCACCGGCATGCTCCCGGGACTCATGCCGCCGACATCGGCGTGGTGGGCCCTCACCGCCGCATAGCCGATTATCTCATCTCCGAGCGCGATCGCTTCGACCATGGTGATGTCCGGGAGATGCGAGCCACCTTGATATGGATCGTTCAGGATGAACGCCTCACCGGGTGCCGGCGTTCGCGCGATCACGGCTCGCACAGATTCCGGCATGGCACCCAGGTGTACGGGGATGTGAGCCGCCTGCGCTACCATGGTGCCGTGCACATCGAAGAGCGCTGCTGACGAATCGCGCCGCTCCCGGATGTTGGGCGACAGCGCCCCGCGTACGAGGACGCTCCCCATCTCCTCGGCAATGGCGGCAAAGGCGTGGCCCATCACCTCGAGCGAGAGAGAGTCGATCCCGCTCATGCCTGGCGCTCCAGCAGCCAGCCGCCCATCGGCAAGGCGCGCCCAGTCCAGCCGGCGGCGATGCGCAGCGTAGCGTCGGGAAGCGCGACCAGCGCGGGGCCACACAGCGTGAGCTCGAGCGGACCGCCGTGATCCACGTGGACGCCCTGGTCTTCGAGCCCCACGCTCGCGCCGTGGCGCGCCAGGTGCACCTGGCGCCGCCGGCCACCGCTGGCGTGGCGCATAGTGATAATCTCCACCTCCCGCTCCAGCGTGAATCCGAACCGGGCAGCGTGCTGGGCGGCGAAAAGGGCAGCGATCCTGCTTCCATCATCTCCAGGTGCCACCGCCACCTCGAGTTCGTGTCCCTGGCCAAAGTAGCGTGCGCGCGCCCACCATTGCCGCACCTCGCCCGTTCCGGCGCGGCCCGAAAGCTCATCGCAAAGGGCGCCGATTCGCGGTACGTCGAGCTCGTGCGCGGCTGACATGACGCTGGTCAGCGCATCGCGCCGCTCGGGTGCGATGGCCAGGCCGAGCGCGCTGAGCACACCGGCCAGGGGTGGGACGATTACCGTGCCCATACCGAGCTGCTCGGCAAGCGTGCATCCGTGCAATGGACCACCTCCGCCAAAAGCGACGAGCACGCAGCGCCGCGGGTCTATACCGCGCTCGACGCTCACCCGGCGCAGCGCGCGCGCCATTGCCGCATCAGCGGAGGCAACCATCGCCGAGGCGGTGGCCGCGGCCGGGTGGCCGAGCCGCGAGGCCAGCCGCTCG
>CAZWSO010000146.1:0-6357 GCA_964636485.1 uncultured Gemmatimonadaceae bacterium | reverse complement strand
ACGCTTTCCGCCTTTCTGACCGGGGGCGTGTGGGCCTATGTGTGCCCTCCCGACATGGATATGGACGGGATGGCAACGACCGCCGAGCAGGGTGAGCACGCGATGCCGATGGACATGGCTCACTCGCCGGTTGGTGCGGGCGATTCGCCGGAGCAGCCCAGCTCCAACACGCCGCCCACCCCCTGCCCACTGGCAGTGCTCGGCCAGGGCTCCTCCTGTATCGCCACCTCTCTTCCGGCCATCGTCGGCTTCCAGATGGAGCCTTCCTTCCTGGACGGCGGCACTCTCTCCATCACGCCGGACGCCGGATACGATCTCCTCCTGGCCTACGCGTTCTTCCATCCTCCCCGCGCGTAGCCACTAGCCGGATTCCATCCGGCCAGTCGTTCCCCCCGAAGCCCCACGTCTGATCGGCGCCAGCGCCGGGAAGCATCCAGCTCCCGCCGTGGGCTGCCACATCGCTCGGAAGCAGAAGTCCATGAGCTTCAGCCGTGCGTCCTTCGGGAACGCCCAAGCGCGCCGTGAATCGGCAATTCGATCGCAGACGCGCGCTGGAGACTCAGAGGAGAAACGCCGTGAAAACGAAGGTACGTCCCATAGATGCATTGTCGCGCCTCTGCCGATGGACAGGGGCTCATGTCCTGTTCAGCGGAATCGCGTTGCTCGTCGTCGCCGGCACCGCACAGGCGCAGCGCGCCGACCGCAACTCGCTGGCTTCCGTGCTGGAGGAGGCGCGCGCCGGAAATGCGGAGATCCAGGCCGCGCGCCGGATGGTCGAGGCGGCCAGCACGCGGATTCCGCAGGCAGGTTCGCTTCCGGACCCCGTGCTGAGCGCAGGACTGATGAACGTTCCCGCTCGGCGTTTCGACTTGCGAGCGGATGAGATGACGATGGCTACGCTTCAGCTCGGGCAGCGGATTCCCGCGCCCGGCACGCGCCGGGCGCGAACGGCCATGGCACTCCAGTCACGGGACGCGGCGGAGTGGTATGCGCGAGAAACGGAGCTGAACGTTCTCACGCGTCTCAAAGCGGCGTACTACGAGATTCACTTCCTCGACGAGGCTCTGGAGGTGCTGCGACGTAATCGGGCGCTGCTCGTGGATGTGGCGCAGGTGGCTCGCGGCCGGCTGGCAGTGGGTCAGGCTCCGCAGCAGGACGTGCTGCGCGCACAGACCGAGATCACGCGCATGGATGAGCAGGCCTCTGGCATACATGCGCGTCGCGAGGCGGCGCTCGCGGAGGCGAATGCCATACTTCAGCGATCGCCGTCGGCGCCGCTGCCGACCGCCTTCCCTGCTGAAGTCCGCGTGCTGGCTAGCGCTGTACCTCCTGCCGGCGCCTTTACCGCCGCCGCGCTGGACGGCGCTTTCGCTCATGGCTTTCCCACGCTGGCCGAACTTCAGGAACGAGCGATTCGCGAGCGGCCAATGCTACGAGAGCACGAGAGCCGAATCGCGGAGAGCCAGGCCGCGCTGCGGCTTGCGCAGCGCGAGCGCCTGCCCGAGATAGACGTGATGCTCGGCTACGGCGTGCGCTGGGGTATGCCGGACATGGTGTCGGTTGGCGTTGCCGTGCCGCTTCCGATCTTTGCGGCTCGCAAACAGCGCATGGCCGTGGCGGAGGCCGAGCACGAGCTCTCGGCAATGGAGCTTGGCCATCACCAGATGGTTGCCGGGATCCGAGCCGATGTAACGGCGCGTTACGCCGAGCTGGTGCGCACCAGAGAGCAGATCCTGCTCCTTTCGCAGGGTGTCATCCCGCAGGCGCGTGCCACCATCGAGAGCGCGGCCGCTGCCTACAGCGCGGGCCGTGTCGAGTTCCTCAGCCTCCTGGACGCGCAGTCGGCGCTGTTCCGCACCGAGATCGAGCTGTCGCGACAGCTCAGCGACTTCGGCCGTGCGATCGCAGAACTCGAGCGCGCCGCCGGCATCGAGTTGATCAGCCCCCCCCCGCGCGGCGATTCGAGCGTGACGAATGACAACCGAGGAGCACTTCAATGACACGTTCACTTCGTTGGGGCCTGGCTGCGGCCGGAGCGCTCGTGCTGATAGCCGTTGTGGTGCTGTTGGCGGCTGAGCGGCGTGACCACGGCGACCGCGTGGAGGAGCCGATGGCGGAGATGAGCGGCACGCCGGCGCCGGGCATGCGCCTGGAGGGTGATCGCACGGTCAGTATCCCCCCAGAAATGGAGCGCTCGCTCGGCATCACCATGGCGACCGTCGAGCTGTCGCCGGTTCACCGTGAGATCCGCACCAGCGGCCATGTGACGTACGATGAGAGACGTCAATCCACCATCTCACTCAAGTTCGATGGCTTCGTGGAGCGCCTCCACGTGGACGTCACCGGCCAACTGGTACGGCGGGGGCAGCCGCTTCTCGAGATCTACGCACCGGAGCTCGTGTCGGCTCAGGAGGAGCTGCTGTCGGCGGTCCGCCTCGAGGGTGAGCTCGCGTACAGTGCCGCTCCGGGCGTGGCGGAGCGGACCAGCGGACTGGCGGATGCGGCGCGGCGCCGTCTGCTTCTTTGGGACATCTCGCCCGGCCAGATCGCGCAGATCGAGCGCACGGGCACGGTGCGGCGCACGCTCACAGTACACGCACCATTCGCCGGATTCGTGGTCGAGAAGAACGTTCAGCGGGGACAGAGCGTGCGTGCCGGCGAAGCGCTCTACTACCTCGCGGATCTGTCACGGATCTGGATAGAGGCGGACATCTTCGAGCAGGACCTGCGATTGGTGCGCCTTGGCGAATCCATGGACGTGGAGATCGCCGCATACCCCGCCGAGCGGTTCAAGGGAAATGTCTCCTACATTTACCCCGACGTGAACCGGGACACACGCACCGCGCGTGTGCGGCTGGAGCTTTCCAATCCCGGTGCGCGGATCAAGCCGGGCATGTTTGCCACCCTGACGGTGAGCGCTCCGGTGTCGGGCCCTGCGCTGCTAGTTCCGCGCGAGGCCGTCATCCGCACTGGTGCGCGCGACGTTGTGTTCGTGCAGCAGCGGCCAGGCGTGTTCGAGCTCCGTGATGTTCGCGCGGGTAACGAGGCCGGTGCGCGAATCGAGATTCTCAGCGGGCTGATCGCCGGCGAGCGGGTCGTGGCGCGCGCCAACTTCCTGATGGATGCCGAGACGCGCCTGATGGAGACGATGATCGGTCAGCCGGGCACACCCGGCATCGAGGGCATGGACTCCGGAGGCATGCAGATGGACATGCCCGGCATGCCGCACTGAGGAGAGCACATGCTGACACGCATCATTGAATGGTCGGTACGCCAGCGGACTCTTGTGCTGCTCGGCGCAGCGTTCCTCACGGTCGCCGGCGTATGGGCGGTGCGGACGACGCATGTAGACGCGATCCCTGATCTTTCGGATGTCCAGGTCATAGTACAGACCGAGTGGCCGGAGCAGGCACCGCAGATAGTCGAGGATCAGATCACGTATCCGCTCGCCACGGCAATGCTCGCCGTGCCCGGCGCTACGACGGTACGCGCAATCTCGAGCTTCGGCATTTCGTATGTGTACGTGCTCTTCTCCGAAGACACGGATCCATACTGGGCGCGCTCTCGTGTGCTGGAGTACCTCTCGCAGGTGCGGGAACAGCTTCCACCCGGCGTGACCCCACAACTCGGCCCCGACGCCACCGGCGTGGGCTGGGTTTACCAGTACACCCTCGAGTCCGATCGACACGACCTGACGGAGCTTCGCTCCCTTCAGGACTTCTTCGTCCGCTACCAGCTACAGAGCGTGCCCGGAGTAGCGGAAGTGGCCACCGTGGGCGGGTTCGTGAGACAGTATCAGGTGGACGTGGATCCCCAGCGGCTTCAGGCATACGGCATACCACTGCAGCGTGTAACGGAGTCGATCCGCATGGCCAACGCGGACGCCGGGGCGCGCGTGCTGGAGATCGGCGGCCGTGAGTACATGGTGCGCGGTCTCGGCTATCTCACCTCCGCCGACGACATAGCGAACGTCGTCCTTGCCGCGGGAGCGGCCGGCACGCCGATACGGGTGCGCGATGTCGGACGCGTTCAGATCGGCCCCGACATTCGTCGCGGTGTGGCGGACAAGGATGGCCGTGGCGACGTCGTGACCGGCATAGTCGTGATGCGCCACGGAGAGAACGCTCTCCACGTCATTGATGGCGTCAAGGCGCGCATCGCCGAGATAGAAAGCGGCCTCCCGGAGGGGGTACGAATCGTGGTCGCGTATGATCGCGCGCCACTGATCCGGGCAGCGATCCGGAATCTGGGCCTCACCATCACACAGGTCCTGCTGGTGACGGCACTGATCGCCTCGCTGTTTCTGCTTCACCTGCGAAGCTCGCTGGTGGTGGTCGCAACGCTTCCAATTGCGGTGCTCGGCGCCTTCGTGGTGATGCGAATAATTGGCGTGCAGGCGAACATCATGTCGCTTGCCGGGATCGCGATCGCCATTGGCGCCATGGTGGACGCTGGAATCGTTCTGATCGACAACTTCCACAAGCATCTGGAGCGCGAGGGGTCGCCCATGACCCCCGCCCGCCGGTGGGAGATCGTAGCTGAATCATCCAAAGAGGTAGGCCCCGCCATCTTCTTCTCTCTGCTGGTGGTGACCGTCAGCTTCCTGCCGATCTTCGCGCTGGAAGCACAGGAGGGACGGCTCTTCACGCCGCTGGCCTGGACAAAGACTCTTGCGATGGCCTCGGCGGCGGTGCTCTCGGTTACGCTGATCCCGGTGGCGCTGGGATACTTCATCAGGGGACGCGTGCGGGCCGAGCGGGAGAATCCTGTCAGCCGGACGCTCATTGCCGCGTACCGCCCCGTGCTTCGCGCCGCGCTTCGCCGCCGCGGATTCGTTCTGGCCGGTGCTGGCATCCTGCTGGCGCTGACCGCACTCCCCTTGTCGCGCCTCGGCTCGGAGTTCATGCCGCCCGTGGAGGAGGGCACGATTCTCTTCATGCCGATGACGCTGCCCGGCGTCTCCATCCAGCAGGCGGCGGAGATCATGCGCCATCAGAACGCAATTCTCGCTTCGTTCCCGGAGGTCGAGAGCGTGATCGGAAAGGCCGGACGCGCGACCACCGCCACCGACCCCGCACCCCTCGACATGTTCGAAACGGTCGTGAACCTCAAGCCGACGTCGGAGTGGCGGCGCGGGATGTCCTACGACGATCTGGTGGCAGAGATGGACCGTCGTGTGCGTACGCCAGGCGTGATGAACATCTGGACCATGCCGATCAGGAACCGCATTGACATGCTTTCCACGGGCATGCGGACGCCTGTGGGGGTAAAAGTCTTCGGCCCCGATCTGGACGAGATCCAGCGCATCGGTACTGAGGTGGAGGCGTTGCTCCGCGCCGTACCCGGCACGCGGAGCGCCATTGCCGAGCGCAGCGCCAGCGGGTTCTACATGGACGTGGCGGTCGACCGGGTGGCTGCGGCGCGCTACGCGCTGAATGTGACGGACGTGCAGGACGCGCTCACGGCGGCCATCGGGGGCGCGGTCGCTACGCGAACCGTGGAGGGACGCGAGCGCTATACCGTGCTGGTCCGCTATCCGCGGGAGCTCCGGCACACCGCGGAACGGCTCCACCAGGTGCTTATCCCCACCATGTCCGGCACGCAGGTTCCCCTCGGGCAGCTCGCGCACATTCATACCACAACAGGGCCCATGGCGGTGAAGACGGAAAACGCCTTCCCGGTAAGCGCCGTTTACGTGGACGTGGACAAGAGAGATGTGGGCGGCTACGTCCGCGATGCGCAGCAGCACCTGTCACGCAATCTCACGCTCCCGTCCGGCTACACATTGCAGTGGTCGGGTCAGTTCGAGTCCATGCAGCGGGTGAAAGAGCGTTTGACCCTGATCGTTCCCGTGACCGTTGGGCTGGTGTTCCTGCTGCTCTACCTCCATTTCCGCAACGCCAGCCAGACTTTAATGGTGATGACCACGCTTCCGCTGGCGTTGGTGGGCGGCGTATGGCTGCTCTGGCTGCTCGGTTATAACACCAGTGTGGCCGTGTGGGTGGGCTTCATAGCGCTGGCCGGCCTGGCGGCGGAGATGGGTGTAGTGATGCTGATCTACCTGGACCAGGCCTTTCATAGGGTGGTCGCCGAGCGTGGTGAGCGGGTCAGTTCGAGAGATGTGCTCGCCGCGGCTTTGGAGGGCGCGACCACGCGTGTGCGGCCCGTGCTGATGACAGTCGTGTCCGATATCGGTGCGCTGCTGCCGCTTCTCTGGGCTGCCGGAGTGGGAGCCGCGACCATGCGGCGAATTGCCGCGCCAATGATCGGTGGTCTCGTAACGGCCATGGTGCTGACGCTGGTAGTCCTTCCCGTCATCTACAGCTTCTGGCGGGAATCGCAGCTCCGCCGTTCAAC
>CAZWSO010000145.1:0-6370 GCA_964636485.1 uncultured Gemmatimonadaceae bacterium | reverse complement strand
CCCTCGACGAGGGAGTGCTCGCCGTGGATGCGCGACGCCAGGTGGTGGCGGTGAATGATGCGGCAGATCGCCTGCTTGGTGTGCAGCAGGAGACGCCGTTCTCCGTAGACCTCCTGCCTCGTTCGCCGGTACTTCGAGAGGCGATTGGCGCGGCGCTCGCGGGGAAGGCGACGGAGCAGGCCGAGCTCCAGCTCGACGGGCGCACGCTGACGCTCACCGCGCGACCCCTGGAGCAGGGCGGCGCAGTCATCGCGCTGCTCGACCTGACGGCGATGCGACGCCTGGAGGCCGTGCGCCGGGACTTCGTGGCCAATGTGTCGCACGAGCTGAAGACGCCCCTGACAGTGATTGGCGGCTTTGCGGAGACGCTCGTGACCGATGAGATGCCACCGGAACAGCGGCGCGCATTCGCCGAGACCATCCGGACGAACGCTCATCGCATGCAGCGCATCGTGGATGATCTGCTCGATCTGTCCCGCATTGAATCAGGCGGCTGGCTGCCCAACCCGGCGCTACTGGATGCAAACACTGCTCTGACGGAGGCAACCGTTCCGCTTCAACGGGAGGCGCGCGAGCGGCGCATCGATCTCTCCATCCAGGTGGACGAACCGGCCGCGACCCTGTGGGTGGACCCGACTGCGCTCCGACAGGTGCTGGTGAATCTGGTGGAGAACGCATTGCGACACACGCCGCCGGGTGGTGAAATCACAATCGGTGCGCGCTCTCAGGGCACGGCGGTAGCACTGAGCGTCCGTGACACGGGATCGGGCATACCGGCAGAGCACTTGCCGCGCATATTCGAGCGGTTCTACCGCGTGGATCCCGCGCGTGCGCGCGAGGAGGGCGGGACAGGGCTGGGGCTCGCAATCGTCAAGCACCTGGTCGAATCGCATGGGGGGCGAGTGTGGGCGGAGAGCATTTCCGGCGAGGGAACCGCCATCACAGCCCTCTTTCCCCTTCGCCCCCCTGTAACGTCGGACTGATGGAACGGCGCTGCGGGTGTGTGACGCGGCGCAATGGCAGACTTCCGTCACAGGCCCGTAGCCTTCCCCACTCCATTCCCGTGACAGGACCGTTGCACGTCCGTGTCGGCGCCGACACGTGTGCTGAGCACCTTTGACCTGCCGCGAAGCACGGCGGCGGTCTCGTGCCCTCAACCCGACACGGTCATGGAAATGAGCTCACGCATTGTCTGGACCTTCGCCGTCGCGCTCGCCACCATGGCGCTCCTCCCCTCCCTGCCGTACGTCCCGCCGCTGGACGCCCAGCAAGGCACGGGCAGGGTCGTCGGCCGCGTGATCGACGCGAACACCGGACGCGGGCTGTCGGACGCCGGCGTCCAGCTCGCCGGCACCACGCTGGGAGCAATGTCGCAGGGGGACGGCCGCTTCTCCATCAGCAGCGTTCCCGCGGGAGTGGTTGCGATACAGGTGCGACTCATCGGATATGCGCCCAAGACGGTGACGGGCATTCAGGTGCGCCCGGGCCAGACGATCGAGCAGGATGTCACTCTCGACGTCGCCGCGATTCAGCTCGAGGGCACGATCGTTACGGCGCACGCCGAACGCGGCTCGGTCAGTGCCGCGCTGGATGCACAGCGCAATGCCCTGAACGTAGTCAGCGCGGTGACGGCCGAGCAAATCGCGCGCAGTCCGGACAGTGACGCCGCGGCCGCCGTGCAGCGCGTCAGCGGCGTTACAGTGCAAGATGGCAAGTTCGTCTTTGTGCGCGGGCTCGGCGAGCGCTACACGACCACCTCTCTCAATGGCGCGCGCATTCCCAGTCCGGAGCCGGAGAAGAAGGTCGTGCCGCTCGACCTGTTTCCCGCCGGTTTGCTCCAGTCGGTCACCACCAGCAAGACTTTCACGCCCGATCTCTCCGGCGACTTCAGCGGCGCCAGCGTGGATTTGGTAACGCGCGAGTTTCCCTTTCGCCGTACGGTCGCCTATTCGGCGTCAATAGGCATGAACACCGCCGCCACGGGACGGATGATGCTCGCCGACCCCAAGCTCCCGCGCGAGTACCTCGGCTTCGCCGGCGCGGACCGCGAGCTGCCCCAGCTCGTCCGCGCGGCTGGCAACTTCCAGGGAGGCGTCACGCAGAATGAGATGAACGGAATGATCCGTTCCTTCAGGAACTCCTGGACCCCCGTTGAGGAACGCGGACTGCCCAACAGTTCATTCGCGATGTCCATCGGCGGCAATGATGGGGTTCTCGGTCGACAGATCGGCTATGTCGGGTCCCTTACCTACTCGCTTGCGCAGGAGACTCGGCAGAACATGTATCAGGCGCGCGCGGACCTCGATCCGGTCACTCGTGCCACTTTTGCCGAGAACGAGTTCAGGGGCGAGCTCGGCCGCTTGAGCGTACTGTGGGGAGGGCTGCTCAACCTCAGCACCTTCTTGGGCAACGACCACAAGCTCTCGCTGAACAACTCGTACAGCCGCACGGCCGACAGTGAAGCGAGCGCTGATGAGGGCTTCGACGAAAACCTCGCCGGCGCGTTCCGCCGCTCGACGCTGCGTTACGTCGAGCGGAGCGTCTGGGCAAGTCAGCTGCGCGGAGAGCACTCCCTGGGCGAGCGGCACCTTTCAGACTGGTCGCTAACCGCCTCGCGCGTTTCTCGCCGCGAGCCTGATCGGTCGGATCTTGTCTACTTCTCCGATGGCGGTACGGCGCCGTACGAGATCTACACCAGCTCCGCAGACGGCGCGCGGCGCACCTTTGCCGACCTGGCGGAGCAGTCCTACGACGCGGCCGCGAGCTGGAGATACGTCGTCGGCGATCCGGTCCTCAACAATGGTGTGAAGTTCGGCGCGGCGTTTCGAGCCACCGACCGCGATGCCGAAAACTTCCAGTACGGGATCATCGGCAACCTGCCCGGCAGGGCCGCGCAACTCACCGCCGAGGAGATCTTCGACGGGCGCTTTACGGCTGATGGTCAGAGCATCCTCCGCGTCGCCCCGCAAGGCCAGGCTGGCTCCTACAGCGCGCGGGACCGGATCACTGCCGCCTACGTCATGGCCGACCTTGGCCTCACTCAACGTCTTCGTTTGGTTGGCGGCGCCCGCGTGGAGCTTTCCCACGTGGACGTCACCACCATCAATTTCTTCAACGCTCGCGAGTCGGTCGTCCGGAAGGAAACCGACGTACTCCCTTCGCTTGGCGCCATCTATCGCCTGCGCAACGACCAGTACCTGCGTTTCTCCGTCAGTCAGACCCTGGCGCGCCCCGAGTACCGCGAGCTTGCGCCAATCCTGTTCCGGGATGTGCTCGGCAGCCAGGCGTATCGCGGTGACACCTCCCTGGTGCGCACGCTGATTCAGAACGTGGACTTACGCTGGGAGTGGTACATGAATCCGGGCGAGGTAGTCAGTGTGGCGCTGTTCGGAAAGCGATTCGATCGGCCGATCGAGCAGGTTGAGGTGCCAACGTCCGGCACCAGCACGCTGAGCTGGACGAACGCGGAAGAGGCCTTCAACTACGGGATCGAGATAGAAGCGCGAAAGAATCTCGGCATGTTCGCTGACAGGCTCGAGCCATTTACGGCCTTTGCCAACGCGACGTTCATGCGCAGCGACATCAGCTTTGCGGAGTCGGAGTTCTTCTCGATCACAAACTTCGACCGGCCGCTGGTCGGGCAGGCACCTTACGTGGTCAATGCCGGGCTCAGCTACGTCAACCGGAGCGGCCGCCTGAGCGCCACCACGTTGTACAATCTCGTGGGGAAGCGCGTGTTCTCCGCAGGCGCGGATCCACTGCCCGATGTATATGAGCTGCCCCGCCATGTGCTGGACTTCTCGCTGCGCTTCCCGCTGCTGTCGACGGTGGATGGCAAGTTGGACGTCAAGAACATTCTCGATGAGCCGTACGTGCGGCGCCAGGGTTCGGTGGACCGCCTGCGCTACACGTCGGGGCGCGGCATCAGCGCGGGTCTGAGCTGGAGGCCGTAACGGCCGACGTTCGTAGATGAGGAGACTTGCACGGAAAGCGCGGGGCAATGGTCCAGGCGAGAGCGGTTTGATACCGCTTTCCGCTTTTCCCCTTCCTGTCCGGGCCGCCTGCACCGCGCTTCCGGAGACCAGAGCTCTGTAACGCACCCGTACAAGCTGCGGATGCAGATCTCCGTGTGCTCCGCGTCCTCCCTGTGAATAATGCTCAACGTGCTAACAAGCAGAGCCGTGACAAGGGCGTGACCGGATCGCCATGACGCCGGAACAAACAAGCTCTTTCTTTCCCCTGTCACTTCGAATCTCCATAGTCTCAACTCCCGACAGGTGAGCAATGCACTTCACTTCGCGTAAGCTCGTCAGTACCGCGGCCCTGCTGCTGGCCGGTACCGTGTCCGCATGCAGCAGCGAGCGCCGCGCCGGCATCACGAATCCTCCTGGCGACGCCGTGGCAATGCTCGAGGGCACGATCAGCCAGAACCGCAGACTGCATTCGGATACCGTATACACGCTGCGCGGCTTCGTGAAGGTTGCGTCCGGCGCCACTCTCACGATCGATGCCGGCACCACCATCGTGGGTGACACGACCGTCCCGGGAAGCGCGCTGTTCATCCTGCGCGGAGCTCAGATCAGCGCCGACGGCACGGCTCAGAACCCGATCGTCTTTACCTCGGCGCGGGCGCCTGGGAACCGGGCTCCTGGCGACTGGGGCGGACTGATTCTCGTGGGTAACGCGCGCTCCAATCGCACGGGCGCGATCATTGAAGGGTCGGACGCCAATGTGCCGGGTGGTGGCGCGCCCGGCGTGACCTACACGGGCGGTACGGCGGACGACGACAACAGCGGCATCCTGCGCTACGTGCGCGTCGAGTTCGCGGGCTTCGGTGTGGCGCAGGACCAGGAGCTCAACAGCTTTACCTTCGGCGCCGTCGGCAGCGGCACCACGGCCGAGTATCTTCAGGCGATGGCCGGGCTGGACGACCACTTCGAGTGGTTCGGCGGCACCATGAACGCGCGCTATCTGGTTTCCTACGAGTGCGCCGATGACCACTTCGATGCCGCCGAAGGGTATCGGGGCAAGCTCCAGTTCATTATCGGCTACCAAACGGACGTCATCCTGCCGCGACCCGGAACGGGACAGCCCTCTTCCGATCCCCAGGGATTCGAGGTGGACGGCTGCGCGGGAGCCGGGTGCCCGGATGGACAGCTCTCGCAACCCTACACGATGCCGTTCTGGGCGAACTTCACGCTGGTCGGCCCGGGACCCGGCGTCTACCCCGCCGGCGGCGGGCGAGCGATGGTCCTGCGCCGCGGAACCGGTGGCACCTACATCAATGGCATCGTCGCGCGGTGGCGTACCGGCATCAGCATCCGCGATGCCAATACAGACCTCCTCCGCTCCCAGGACAGCCTCGTGCTGCGCAACGTCCTGCTCACGCAGCAGGAAGTGTCACACCTCGATCAGCACAATCCCGCGGGCGGCATCTACACCGATCCGGCCAATTTCGCCGAGGCCGCTCTCGATTCCATCTCCGCTGCGAACGCGAGCGCGCTCTTCACCTCGCTTCCGGCGCTCGGCACGCTGCCGTCCGTCGCCGCGCTCGACTGGACGCCGGCGCCTGGCTCCCCTGCCGCCAACGGCGGACTGAACGCCTTTAACGGGGTCATCGCGGCGCGAGCCGGCACGTTCGTCGTGCCCACCGCCTACCGGGGCGCTGCCGATCCGAACGGCGTGAAGTGGTGGGAAGGCTGGACCATATACGTGAAGAGCTGACCGTATGCATGAGGGTGGCGCGCTGACTCGGCGCGGCGCCCTCATTCAATCGCTACCACCGATCCCATGATGCACCGAATCGTCGTCATCAATCTCCTCGCTGTCGTCGCGGTCGCGATCGCCTCCTGCGGCGATGCCGAAGCGCGCCAGGCGGAATCACAGCGACGCGCCGAGATCCAGCGGCTGCGCGCCACGCCCGGCTACGTGGTGGACACGATCCACGAAATGGACGAGCTGATCGCTCGCTTCCGCGTGGGGCTCGCGCCGCCGCCGGGCATGCGGCTGAAGGGTGCCGCCGAGAGTCGCGAGGAGCTGATTGATCGCTTCCTTGCCGCTGTGCAGAGCGCCGACACGGTCCCGCTCCAGGCAATGCGTCTGGACAGCGCCGAGTTTGCCTGGATCTACTTCCCGGCCTCTCCGTACGCGCAGCCTCCCTACGAGCTGCCGCCCGCCTACGTCTGGTTTCACACCGCGGCCGAAAGCAGCAAGGGCGCGCAGCGCGCCGCTCGTCTCCTGTCCGGGAAGGCCATCCGCTACGAGGGCTACCAGTGCGCGGACGAACCGGAGCACTATGGCGATGCACGACTCTGGGTGTCGTGCCAGCTTCGCTGGCGCGATGAGAACGGCAAGGGTTGGGACTACCGCC
>CAZWSO010000144.1:0-6398 GCA_964636485.1 uncultured Gemmatimonadaceae bacterium | reverse complement strand
TGGCAGATCCGCCATCGTGATCCAGAGACCGAGCGCGCCGCCGCTGACCAACTTGAGATTCGAGCCCTGAACGATCTCGCGAGGCTCGAACACCGACGTACGGAAAGTGATCGCATGCAGATACTATTAGCCTCAGCTCAACCCGCCACTCCCCACCGGCGGCGGGAGGACGACGCGCGCAGCGGCCTGCGTGCAAAGTCGTTGCACGGCCGCCGTGTCGCGCAGTGCCGCGAAGGCAGGATCGCTCCGCAACCACGTGACGTCCGCCCAACCAGCGTCCGCGGCGCGCCGGAGGGTGTCGAGCGCCTCGCCCGTGCGGCCCAGGACCGCGAGCGCTGATCCCTGCTCGTACAACACATCCGCGTCAGCCGCGCCCACAAACCATGTCCAGATGAACCGCGACCGCGCCGCCTCCAGTTCACTCGCCTCGGCGTAAGCGGTCTCCGCAGCGGCCACCTGGCCGAGCCGGTGCAGCACTCGGGTGAGTCCAAAGCGAGCCTTCAACCAATGTGCACCGATGCTGATGCGGTGCTCATTGGCGTCGGCAATTTCGCAGGCGCGCAGAAAATCCTCGCCGGCGTCATTCAGTCGGCCCACTCGCTCGGCCAGGCAGCCGCGGATCACGTGGGCGTAGGCGCACATCGTGTCCGCGTACACGTGGTCCGCGCCGGTGTAGCGACCAATGGCGTCGTCCAGCAGCGGCGCGGCGGCCGCGGCGTCGCCGGCGCCCAGGTGCAGCGCCGCGCGCTGTACGTACGCCCCCAGGAAGGCCATTGCCGAACCGCCGGTCTCGAGCGCCGTCGCGCGGTCGATCAGCGCCGCGGCATGCGAGTACCGCCCACGCAGCATGTAGACCGAGCCCAGGATCATGGGCGCGGCCGTGTGCGTGGGATTGAGCGCAATGGAGCGAAGCAGGGGCGGCACCGCGCGCGCAAGCGCGGCCGGGTCGTGCGCGCCCACGGTCCGCCCAACGTAGCTGCACCCGAGCATGTACCAACACATGTCGGCAGCCGGGTTCCGCTCGATCCCCTTCCGCGCCGTGCGCTCACCATCGTCGAAGCGGTTCTGGCGCATCTGCATGTAGGAGAGCCATGCGTGCGCCTCGCCAATCGTCGGATCGAGCTCGATGGCGCGCTCGAGGAGCCTCGTCCCCTCGTCCAGAACATCGCGCCGTCCCGTCGCGATGTACATCGGAGCGTGGATGACGCCGAGGCCAGCATGGGCAAGGGCGTAGTCGCCGTCGATCGCGATGGCCGCGCGGAAGTGCTCGGCGGCGACCTTCACGCTCTCCCTGCCGAACTGCAGGTACGCGCGGTAGCCGCGGGCGTAGTGCTCGTAGGCGCCGAGGTGCACCGTCTCGGGGCGTGCGATCCGCTCCACTTCGCCGCTTGTCAGCTCGATCTTCAGTGCCTCGGCGACGCCGGTGACAATGCGGTCCTGGAGCGCGAATATGTCGTCCATCAGGCCGTCCACCTTATCGCCGCCCACGAGCGTACCGGCGGTGACGTCCATGAAGTGCGGCGTGATGCGGATGCGCGGCCCGAACTTCTGGAATGCGCCCCAGACTACCCAGCGGGCGTCGAGCGCACGTCCAATCTCCGCTGCCAGGCTCGCGTCCACGGGCCGTCCCTGACGCGCCGCCTCGATGCGGCGACGGGAGGCGGCATCCTGCGCGACCACGGTAATTTCCGCGATCTTGCCGAGGTCTGCGCTGACGCTCTCCACGATTCCCGTCGAGAGCCAGTCCACGTCGACGGCGCCCGCGATGTTGGCGAAGTCCAGCACGAGCACGCGTTTCCGCGCCGCCCGCCCTTGCTCCACAGCACGGAGACGCACGTCGTCGGGCGATGGTGTGCGCGCTTGTTCGAGCGCGGCCGCAAAGCCTCCGGCACTGGCGAAACGGTCACCAGGCTCCTTTGCCAGCGCACGTGAGACGGCAGCGCCAACGTCGGGCGTGATCGCCCGCTTGCCGGCCAGCGGCGGTGGTGGACTCGTCAGGTGCTGCCTGATGAGCGACATCGCGTTCGCCCCGCGGAACGGTGGCTCACCGGCGAGCATTTCGTGGGTCACGCAGCCGAGGGCGTAGACGTCGCTCCGTGCGTCCACCTCTCGCTCGCCCGCGGCCTGCTCAGGACTCATGTAGGCCGGCGTGCCGAGCGCAATCCCGACTGAGGTGAGCGTCGCGCCGTCGCCCGCTACGGCGCCTCCCTGCGCACGCGCCACTCCGAAGTCGGCGAGAAGGGCCTGGCCGCCGGTCAGTAGAATGTTCTCGGGCTTCAGGTCGCGATGGACGACACCCCGCTGGTGCGCATAATCGAGCGCGTCGGCGAGCTGCCGCACGAGGCGCGTCGCCTCGACCACCTCCAACGCGCCCTCACGCTCGAGCCGCGCGCGCAGCGACTCGCCTTCCACGAAGGGCATCACGAAGTAGAGCAGGCCCTGCACTTCGCCCGAGTCGAACAGCGGCAAGATGTGCGGGTGCTGGAGGCGGGCGACGACGCGGATCTCGCGGAGGAAGCGCTCGGCGCCCAACGATGCGGCCAGCTCCGGCAGGAGGACCTTGATGGCCACCTCGCGCCCGTGCCGGACATCCCGAGCGAGGTAGACCGTGGACATCCCGCCTCTACCGAGCTCGCGCACCAGGTCGTACCGGCCGGTGAGGGAACGGGAGAGGGTCTCGTGGGTGGACGCGCCCATCACCTGCGATCCGCTCGCGTCCACTTGATTGCAAAGCTCATGGGATCGCCGCTTACCCTGTCGTGAGCGCGGAGAGAGATCGTATTCAGCAGGGCGACAGCGGGGAAAAGCCCAAGCCGGAAGTCGATATGGCGCTTCAGTAGCATGGGTCTTGTCAGTTGGACTCGGTGCGTCTTAAAGCATGTTCTTCACGTGCGGATTGCACAATGGGAAGGTGCCTGCGCTGGGTTTATCCTTTGCAGCACGTCTTCACTGGGAGGGCCCGGAAAGAAGTAACCAGGGCGATGTCCGAACATGGCCACCCTGGCGCTACGTGGCAACTCAGGCTAATGAACGGTCCGCTGACCTCCTCATCTCGGGCAAGCTGCCGAAATATGCGCTGCTGAACGGGCTGGGAGCACAGGGCGAGGCCTGTGGATTCGCACGGTGGGCCATGGCGAAGCCGTTCCCTGGGATATAGCGCGGCCATCGAGTATCTGCCTGAGAACGGCTGGCTGTCCACCGTAGCGAGAACACAAGGTAAAGTGGCGGGCTTTCGCATGTTCCAGCGGTTCCTCGAGCTCGTTGCCGCCGATTCGCCATGCAGCACCGCCCGCGGTAATCTCCGGCGCACCGCTGTTGCGCCCCGGTGACTTGCACGGTGAGCTGGGCCGCGGCATTTCATCCGGGTTATGGTTATCGTCGCTGCGGGTCCATGGGCGATTGGCCCGACTTACGATCCCACATTGACGTGGACACTGGCGCTCGAGAATGGGTTCGGAGGCGATTATGCGAGAGATCATTCGTGAGCTCGAACTGCCGGTTACGCCGGGCGAGGCATTCGCACTGCTGCATACGCCCAGCGCGATCCGAGGCTGGTGGTCCGCCGAACGAGCGGTCGTCGCGCCGCGGCAGGGCGGACTCTGGATTGCGGCGTGGGGCGCGGATGAGGACGCACCGGAGTACATCACTGCCGCACGAATCCTGGTGTGGGATCCACCGCACCGACTGCGGCTGGGCGCGTTCGAGTACTACACCACAGCTGGCGGTCTCCCCTTCGAGGCGGATCTCCAAACGGAATTCTCGGTTCGTCCTGCGCCCGGAGGCGCGATCCTGAGAGTGGAACAAACCGGATTTCCCGAGAATCCCGAGGCTGACGAGTTCTTCGGTGCGTGTCAGCAAGGGTGGGTCGCGACGTTCGAGGGCATTCAGCGATTCCTCGCAGGCGCGAATTCGCGAGCCCAATGACACAGCCATTCTTGCTCAGGTAGACTCCGATACGGCCCTGATCGAGCGCGATCATGAGACAGAGGGTCTCCCCATCTCGACACCAGCGTGAGCCGAGGTTACCAGACGTTGAAGCTGCCCCCCTCGCCTGCTATTGTGCGCGACCACTGCACTGCTACAGCTTTTGGCTGCGCCCCGAACCTGTTCAGGCCATGGACGGCGCCCTCCTTCGGGGGTCTCATGCATTTTTATAGAACAGGGTGCCGAGCGTCGTGCCCAGCGGCGAGGTGCTGACGGCAACCGCTGGCACCTGCCCGCCACACTGGTTCATCGAGAGCGACACGCTGCTCGATGTTCCGCTCGGTGCTGGGGCCGCCCAACCATAAAGAAAGCGGATCGCCGTAGTCTCACAGTCACGCGGGAGGCCTTCATGTCCGTCGCGCTCTGGTCCGCCCAGATCCTCCTCGCGCTGGTCTTCGCGTTCACGGGCACGGGCTCGCTGTTCCGCCCGATCGAGGACCTGGCCGCGGTGGCCGTGTGGCCCGGCGAGGTGCCGGTTGCGCTGGTCCGGTTCATTGGCGCCGCCGAGTTCGCGAGCGCGCTCGGCTTGATCCTGCCGTCAGTGACGCGGATCCGGCCGGGGCTCACTCCGCTGGCGGCGGCCGGGCTCGCGACCGTGATGGTTTTCGCCGCCGCGTATAACCTGTCCCAGGGCCGGTGGGCCCCCATGACCCTGAACCTCGTGCTCGGCTCGCTGGCCGCATTCGTCGCGTGGGGTCGTGCCCTGCGGCTGCCGATTGCCGCGCGCCCGGAGCCGGCGCATGAATAGCCATGTGATCTCCGCTCTCGCGCTTTCGATTTCGTTGGTCGCCGCGCAGCCCGGCGCAACCGTGGCCGCGGCGCAGCAGCCGTTCACGGGAGACCTGCTGCTGGTGACGAATTCGGAAGAGCACACGCTGTCGCTCTTCGATGCCGCCACGCTGATGGAGCTGGCGCGTGTCCCCACCGGGCGGCACCCGCACGAAGTGGTGGCCTCGGCCGACGGCCGCTTCGCGTTCGTAAGCAATTACGGCACCGGCGAGGAGCCGGGGCACACGCTCTCGGTGATCGATCTCGTCGCGCGGAAGGAGGCGCGTCGCGTCGACCTCAGTCCGCTCCTCCGGCCTCACGGAATCTACCGGAGCGGCACGGAGATCTACTTCACGGCCGGAGGCTCGCGCGCGGTGGGTCGCTACGACCCGAAGGCGGACCGGGTCGACTGGGTCATGGGGACCGGGCAGGACGTCTCGCACCTGCTGGTCGTCTCCCGCGACGGCTGCAAGGTCTTCACCTCCAGCATGGGGTCGGATGTGGTGACCGCCCTGGAGTTCGTCGACCTGCCGCCGCCCCGTCTGCCTGTGGAGCAGGGCTCGCCTCGGATCGTGCACATCCCGACGGGGAGCGGCCCGGAAGCGCTGGACCTGTCGCCGGATGGCACGGAGCTGTGGGTCGCTAATCACGGCGACGGGACGGTGACCATCATCGACGTGGCGAGTTTGCGGGTGAAGGAGACGGTGCCGAAGATGACCGGCTTTCCGATCCGTCTGAGGTTCACCCCGGACGGCCGCCGGGTGCTGATTACCGATCTGATGGCGGGAGAGCTCATCGTGCTCGATGCCACGAGCCGCGCCGTCGAGAGGAAGATCACGGTCGGCGGAAGGCCGCTCGGACTCGAGGTGGCCCCCGATGGTGGCCACGCCTATGTCGTCGACGCGGCGGGCGGGAAACTGATCGCGGTGGATCTGCGGACGTTCACGGTATCGGGCACCGTCGAGACCGGCCGGACTCCCGACGGGGTCGCGTGGGCCCCTGTGCCGCGGTGAGCGTCCTGGTGAACCTCGCCTGCTGCTACCAAACCATCGTCGGCCGCTGCCCTGAGGAGGTAATCATGGCACATACATTGGTGTTGGCACTCATGCTTGGGGCTGTGGCGTCACAGCTGAAACGCCGGCGATCACCGCTTCAGACGCCAGTTGCGATCAATCTGCGGCGGGTGACCGCGGCCGCGGCCGAGCCGAATGACAACCGCGTCCCGGCGGGCGTGCTGCGCGATGGCGTGCTCACGCTGCGGATGGTGGCGCGGCCCGCGGCCTAGTACCCGGAGGGGCCGGACGCCTGCGGGCTGCGGGTGAACGCGTTCGCCGAAGAAGGCGCTGCGCCACGAGTGCCCGCGCCGCTGATCCGTGTGCCTGCCGGTACCGAGGTCCGCGTGTCGATCCGCAACGCGCCCCGCACAGCGCTCCGGATCCGCGGCCTCCAGGATCGCACGGCGGATACGCTGGACGCGTTCGACGTCGCCCCCGGCGCGACGCGCGAGTTCCGCTTCCGAGCCACCGTGCCGGGCAGCTTATCTCCCCGATCCTCGCGTTCCAACTACATGCAAGGTATGAGGGGCCGCATCCCCCAACCTCATCTCCCTCACCAGCTCCTGAAATCGCGCCTCGCCTCGCAACGGT
>CAZWSO010000143.1:0-6427 GCA_964636485.1 uncultured Gemmatimonadaceae bacterium | reverse complement strand
CGGCGTTCGGCTCCAGGTCGGCGACGCCAAGTCGCACGTTGCCGTCGAGCGTCAGCCCGCGGCCGAGTTGCATGTCGGCACCGACTCCCGCCGACAGACCCTCGACCCGGTTGTAGCGCAGCATGCCCCGCTGGAGACCGTAGTAAAGGTTTGGCGCCTGCGGCCCCCAACGCGCCTGAAGACCGAAGCCAAGCTCGTTGATCAGCGCGTCACGTTCGGCGACACCGAACAGCTCCTCGCCGGTGTCGTACGGCGATGGCGGCAGGTCGGGCGAGCTCAGCAGGAGCGAAGTGTCCTTCGGCACGCGCGAGTAGATGCGCAGCCCGGTCTCGCTGCGGGTGGTGACGATCACCACTGCATCACCGTCGTCGATCGGCGCACTCCGCGCGCGACGTCGCCGCCTCCCGTCACGGCTCGTATCGGTGGCCACGGAGTCCGCAGCGGCCGTATCCGGCGCGGCAGTGTCGACGACCGCTACTGCCGGCAGCTCGGGAAAGGGATCCGTGGAGTTGACGCTCGCATAGCGGAACGACTCCTCCACGGAGAATGGCAGGCGCATGAAGCTGACCTGTGCCTCGCCGGTGGCGGACTTGAGACGCGGAAGCCAGTACGTGCCCCCCTCCTCCGAGCGGTGCAGTCCATACTCGATGGTGACGGCGTGCACCGTCGCGACCATTGGCCGCAGCCAGCGCGGGATGTCATCGTCGCCATCTCGCGCAGCGAGCATGACTATGTCCAGCGGTACGGACGGGCGGTACGCGGCCCGCACGAGCTGCGAGGTGCGGGCGTCGAACCAGAAGGACCCGACGAGAAGATTCCAGTTCGGACGGCGCGCCTGTACGCGCAGCTCGAGAATGCGGATGCGCTCCCCGTTCGGCAGGGTGAAGATGGCCGAGTCGCCCAGTGCATAGTGGTAGTAGGCTTCCGAGCCCAGGGCGATGGGGTGCACGAACTCTTCCTCATCCACCTCCTGTCGGAGACGGCGCCCTCCGACCAATAACTCCTCCCGTCCCGGGTAGTACGGTACCGCCACCTGATCGCCGTCCACGCTCACGCGAACGTTTTCCCTTGGCAGCATCGGCAGCACGGTGCGCGAACCGGTCACGTCCACCCATGCACCGTGCTCCACGTTCCACCGCACTCGGCCGGAGGTCTCGTGACGGAATGCGAGGCGTTCGCGGCCGATGCGGCGAAAGCCGAGTCCGGCGGAGATCCGCCGCAGTGCGCGTGCATCGTAAGCAACAAGTGTCGAATCCTGCTCCAGCCGCGCCGCGCGCGCGCTCAACAGCAGTTCGCGCGCAGTCGGCGAGCGAAACGCTGTGGCGAGATGCTCGGCGGTGACGGAGTCACGACGCGCGGTGCGACCGTCCTCACGGCCGGTGACGACCACGCGGGTGGCGCCGGCGCTGACCGAGCGGCTGGTGTCGACCGGCTCCTGCGCTGTAAGAGCCGTGCTTCCGGCGGCAAGAAGGGCGAGGACGAGCGAGCATCTCATCGTTTTCGGGCTGGAAGACACAGGAACTGGCGCGCGGCGGCTCCGCGGTGCAGAAGCCGCCTGTCCGTGCGTCCTGTCGATGAGACCCTACGACGCCGGGGCCGTTCCGGTTTCGGCGGCCGGCCTGGCGTGGGCGTCACAGCCGCGGCTCTGTCACTGGGGGCCGCTCGCGCTCGATCTGCTCCATCTGCTCGCGCAGCCGTTCCCGCTGCCGAAGCTGTTCGTCGGCGCGGGCGCGCTCGCGCGGAACACTGATTACGAGGAGGAGGAGCGCGAGCGCGGCGGGTGCCAGCAGCGTCAGCAGGCCCCCTGGCACACGGTGGGCAGCGCCCGCGCTGGCGCCCACACGTGCGGCCAGCCGCGGGTAGGAGCGCTGCATCCAGACCGTCGCTACGATGATCCCGAGACCGAGCGCGGCCAGCGCCACGGGAAAGAGTACCGTGCCGGCAAAAACGTCGAAAGCGAGGTGCCCGAGGTAGAGCACCAGCCCGAGCACACCGGCGACAAGGAATAGTCTCTGTCCGATCCGCAGCGAAAGCGCTACGGCGGCCAGCGAGACCAGCGGCGAAAGATGGCGCACGGCGGGGAAGTCGGAGGCCGTCTGCACCATGCCGATGAAAGTGGCGATCGCGCCAAACAGGTAGATCCAGAATGCCCAGCTGCCCGTGGCCGAGCGCCGGTCCACCACGTAGCCTGCGGCGATCAGTAGCGTCCCGACAAGGAGCGACACGCGCGCGACCATGAAGCCGCCGAGCGTCAGGCCGAAGGCAAGCTCGGTGAGAGGAATGGTGATACTCCATGCGGCGAAGGCGGCAGGCGCGACCACCAGCGGATAGCGCACCAGGCGCACGGCGATCAGCGCCGCCGCAATGGTGGAGAGCTGCGGGATCAGCCATCTCCCCGAATCCCACGCCGCGCCGCCAGGCGGACGAATGGGAATGCGCACGTCGTATGGCGCCCACACGCCGGCAAGGTTCGCCAGTGCCCAGGCGATCACCGGCACCATCACCACGACCAGCGTGGCTGACACCCCCTCGGCCAGGCGGAAGCCACGTCGCCTGAAGAGCACCGCCGCGGTCGTGAACGCTACGGCATAGAGAAGCGAAACGAGGAGCACGCCGCCGGGCCGCAACGCCACCCATCGGTCGAGCAGAAAGTACGCGCCCGCAAAAAGCACCATGAGGGCGCCCAGATGGTAGGCGACGGTGACCGCGTTCAGCCCGCGCGCTTCGGCGCCTGGCGTCGAAGGCGGCTGCGTGGCAGCCGCGGCATCGTGGGTGGGGAGCGCGAGGATCTGCTCGAGCTGCGCGGGAGTGATGATCCCACGGGCGACGGCATCTTCCAGACGTGATCGTGAAATGTCGGGCATTCGCATATCCTGGGAACGCGGACAATGATGGCCGGGGCACATTAGGGACGTCACCCATCCGGATCAACGCTCGGGAGTTGAGAACCCCTTGACCGTGCCACCAAGCCGAATATTATTCGGTGGACCTAGCAAAATAACGCATGATCGACCAGACCGACCGCTCCATACTGGCCATACTTCAGCAAGACGCCCGCACTTCCAACGCCGAGATCGCGCGCAGGATCGGCATGGCGCCTTCCGCTACGCTCGAGCGCCTGCGCAAGCTGGAGGAGCGCGGGGTGATACGCGGCTACGAGGTGCGTATCGATCCAGTTGCGCTCGGTCTGCCTCTGCTCGCGTTCGTTTTCGTGCGCGCCGAGGAGCGGGTGGGCGGCACCGAAACGGCCGACGCTTTGGCCGAGATACCAGCCGTCCAGGAGGTGCATCACGTGGCTGGCGAGGACTGCTTTTTCGTTAAGGTGCGTGCCGCCCATCCGGAGGCGCTGGGGCAGCTCCTGCGCGAGCATTTCGGCGCCATCGCCACGGTGCGTTCCACGCGCACCACGGTGGTGCTGGGAACAACGCGCGAGACGGCAGCGCTCCCGGTGGGTGCAGCGGTGCGGCAGGAGGCGTGATGGGCGACGGTGACCGCGCTTTCCGCATCAAGCTCATCGCCGCCTTCCTGGCGCTGTACATCATCTGGGGCTCGACGTACCTCGGCATCCTGATCGCAATCGAGACCATGCCGCCGCTGCTCATGGCCGGCGTTCGGTTCCTGATAGCGGGCGCGATGCTCTACGGGTTCTCTGTCGCCCGCGGCGCGAGTCGGCCAACGCGGCAGCAATGGGGCGCGGCCGCGATCGTGGGCGCAGCGCTCCTGCTGGGGGGAAACGGGGCGGTGGCGTGGGCTGAGCAGTCGGTGCCCACAGGCGTCGTCTCGCTCGTCGTCGCAACCGTGCCGGTGTGGATGGTGCTGCTGGAGTGGGCTCGTCGCGGCGGCATACGGCCTGGCGCGATCGTGTTCGTCGGCCTCGCGCTGGGACTGCTTGGCATTGGGCTGCTGATGGGGCCGGAGGTGTTCCGCGGTACGGGACAGGGCGCGGTGCCGCTGAGCGGAGTGCTCGTGGTGCTCGGAGGCTCGCTGGCGTGGGCCGCCGGTTCGATCTACTCGCGTGGCGCGGATCTTCCGCGGGAGCCGCTGCTCACCACCGGGATGCAGATGCTCGCCGGCGGCGCGCTGCTCATGCTGGCGGGGCTGGCGACCGGCGAAGCAGCGCGCGTGGACATCGCCGCCATCTCGATGCGGTCGCTTGCCGGTCTGCTCTACCTCATCCTCTTCGGGTCGCTGATCGGCTATACGTCCTACATCTGGCTGCTGCGAGTGTCGACACCGGCGCGCGTGTCCACGTACGCGTATGTCAACCCCGTCGTCGCGGTGTTTCTCGGCTGGGCGTTCGCCGGTGAGGCAATCACGGCCCGCGTGCTGGTGGCCGCTGCCGTGATCGTGAGCGCGGTGGCAATAATCGTCACCGGGCAGACGGTGCAGCGTCGCGCCGAGGCCACGCGGCAGCACCGCGCGGCGGCATCCCGCCCAAGGGCCGCGTGAGGTGAGCACCGATGCGGGTGATGTGACGCGCGATAAAGGTGACGTGACGCGCGATGCAGGTGACGTGACGCGCGACAGCGCCGCCGCAGGAGATCTGCCGGCGGAGCAATTCAGCGAGCACGCACGCGCAGCGTTGCAGTGGATCGAACGCTATCTGACCGGGATCGAGCGGTATCCTGTGCTGTCGCGCGCGCGGCCCGGCGAACTGCGCGCTGCGCTGCCTGGGTCACCGCCCGCCGAAGGCGAGCCTCTCGACCACATCCTGGCCGACTTTGACCGACTGGTCGTACCAGCTGTGACGCACTGGAATCACCCGGGTTTCATGGCGTACTTCGCCATGTCCGGATCTGCGCCCGGCATTGTTGGCGAGATGCTGACAGCGGCACTCAACGTTAACGGTATGCTCTGGCGCACGTCGCCGGCCGCCACCGAGCTGGAAGAGCTGTCGCTCTCGTGGCTGAAGCAGATGCTGGGACTCACCGCCGAGTGGTGGGGGATGATCACCGATACCGCGTCCATCTCCACGCTGCTCGCTCTCGCCGCGGCGCGGGAGGCGCCAGCCGGGTTGCGTGTGCGGGAACTGGGGTTGGCCGGACGGAGCGACCTGCCCGTGCTTCGCGTGTATGCGTCGGAGGAATCGCATTCGTCGGTGAACAAGGCGGTGATGGCGCTCGGCATCGGGACGGCGAACCTCGTGCGCGTGCCCACCGATGACGCCTTTCGCATGGACGCCGGCGCGTTGCGCGGCGCCATCGCGCGCGACCGTGCCGAGGGGCTCCACCCGCTCGCCGTGGTGGCGACCGTCGGGACTACCAGCACCACGAGCGTGGATCCGGTAGCAAGTATTGCCAGGATCTGCCGGGACGAGAAGGTGTGGCTGCACGTGGACGCGGCATATGGGGGCGCGGCGGCCTTGGCGCCCGAGCTGCGCTGGGTGATGGACGGGGCGGACGGTGCCGACTCGCTGGTGGTGAACCCGCACAAGTGGCTGTTCACGCCCTTCGACTGCTCAGCGCTGTACACGCGTCACCCTGAAGTTCTGCGCCGCGCCTTTTCGCTGGTGCCTGCATACCTCTCCGCGGGCGGTGAAAGCGATGCGACCAATTTCATGGACTACGGCACGCAGCTCGGCCGCCGCTTTCGCGCGCTCAAGCTGTGGATGGTGATTCGCGCCTTCGGCACAAACGGACTGGCCTCGCGCATCCGCGGGCACGTGGAGCTGGCGCAGGAGTTTGCGGCGTGGGTAGGCGCCGAGCCCGAGTGGCGTGTGGTGGCGCCCCACCCACTTTCCGTTGTGTGCTTCCGCTTCGAGCCGGCGGGTGCAGCGCCGGAGGAAGCCGACAGCATCAACGCACGGCTGATGGAGATCGTGAACTCGTCGGGAGAGATCTTCCTGTCGCACACCAGGCTGCGCGGCCGCTACGTGCTCCGCATCGCGCTGGGCAACCTTCGCACTGAGCGCCGGCACGTGGCGCGCGCGTGGGAGCTGTTACGTGACGGGGCAAGAATCCTTGAGCGGCCATGACGAGGCCCCCCGGGGGGACAGGCTCCTTGAACGGCGGCGAGGAGCCTGACTCCGTACGGTCGGGGCGGCGGCTTCCCGAGCTGCTGGCGGCGCGTGCTCGGCGAGCTTCGGATGTGCGGTTGTCACTGAATGCGGCCGGCGGCTTGATTGCCGCGGCCGTGATTGCTGCTGGTCGCCCACCGCTGTGGCCGGCGCTGCTTCCGGCAGCGGTGTGCTTCCTGGCGTACGGCATCTGGGGAATCACCGACCGCGCGCTTGGTGACGTGGTCGGCTCTCCTGCCACGGCCGGCGGGTTGCGGGTTCTGCGGGGGATCGCTGCGGTCGCCGGATTCGGCGCCGGCATCGCACTGCTGTTCGCGGTGCTCGCGCTGGCCCTGGGGCAGTGGATCAGCTAAGAGCGGCCTGACGCGGATCGTTCGGTGCGCGCGGCGTGCATCTGCTGCGCGCGGCGTA
>CAZWSO010000142.1:0-6429 GCA_964636485.1 uncultured Gemmatimonadaceae bacterium | reverse complement strand
GTGGGCTCCTCTTCGCCAACCTTGTAGATTTCGACACCCTCTGGGGGCACCGGAACGATGTTGTGGGGTTCTATGAAGGACTGCGCGCCTTCGATCGGGAGCTTCCAGCACTCACGGCCGCCCTCCGGGAGGACCACCTGCTGTTCATCACCGCCGACCACGGAAACGACCCAACGACAGTCTCTACCGATCACTCGCGCGAAAACGTGCCGCTACTCGTGACGGGACCGGGGGTTCGTCCAGGCGCAATCGGTGAGCGTCGAACATTCGCCGATCTCGGCGCTACGGTGGCCGAGTCACTTGGGCTGGATTTCCGGGGGCATGGCAGCTCCTTCCTTGACAGGTTGCTGGCGGCATGAGCGAAGTGCCGGGAGCGGAGGAGGCGAAGCTCGCGCTGGCGGCTATGCGGCGCGCGTATGCGCCCTACTCGGGATTTCGTGTCGGTGCCGCGCTCGTGTCGGCGGATGGACGCGTGTTTGCCGGCTGCAATGTTGAGAACGCGTCCTACGGCGGCAGCATTTGCGCCGAGCGCGCTGCCGTTACGCGGGCGGTAACGGAAGGCGCGCGCGAGTTCGTGCGTCTCGTCATTGCCACTGAGGCGGAGCGACCAACGCCACCCTGCGGGCTTTGCCGGCAGGTACTGGCCGAGTTCGCACCCGCGTTGGACGTCCGGAGCATCACAGCTGGAGGCAGTTCCGCGCAGTGGTCCATGATCGAGCTTCTGCCATCACCGTTCACGCCGTCGTCCAGGGAAAGATCATGAAGCTCGGGCGCATTGTGGGCACCGTAGTGTCCACCCGGAAAGACTCCTCTCTCGAGTCCCTGAAGTTGCTGGTGGTGGAGAACGTGACCACGCAGCTCGAGCCAGAGGGTGGATACGTTGTGGCCGTAGACAGCGTGGGAGCCGGGCTTGGAGAGGTGATTCTCTACGCGACTGGAAGTTCTGCCAGACAGACGGCTGTCACCAGGGATCGCCCAGTGGACGCCGTGATCATGGCGATAGTTGACAGTTTCGACGTTGATGGGAGGAATGTCCGTCTTGCATAGATTGCTGCGCTTGGCCGTCCTGCCGCTGTTGGCGGCCGCCACGACCGCATGTCAGGAGGATCTGCGCGGCGGCGCCGCTTGCCCGGGGTTGTGCCCTGAGCAGGCGATCGCAATGCGCGACACCGTTCTGTTCCCGATCGTGCTCGATACCACGCTCGTGGGGTATCCTCCCGCCGGCGGTGAGGGCGTTCTTCTGCTGGCGCTTCGGCCAGACACTGTAGAGACGGCGGCCGTACTCCGCTTCGATCAAATACCCACCGAATACCTGCGCGGTGATATGCAACCGGCCCTGTCGTTCGACAGCGCCGCTGTGGTGCTCACCTTGACAGCGGCGCAGGAGGTTACGGTTCCGCTCTCGATCGAGATTTACGACGTCGACACCCTCGCCGCGGATCTGAATCTCGATGCAGTGCGCGCGACCTTGCGGCCCGATCGTCTGCTGAGCACGATCGAATTCGCGGCCGGCGATACCATTCCTACGCCGCTGCGTCTCGAACTCCCGGCGGAGGAGATCGGAGAGAAGATCCTCGACTCGCTGCGAGTGCGGTTGGGACTTCGATTCGTCAGCACCAGTCCGCAGGAGCTGCGGATCTTCTCTTCGCGCACGGCGAGCGCGCCCACCCTGGCGCTGGTTCCCGTTTTGGCCAGCGGGCCCCTATCGGCCAACGTGGGTGTCGTCAGTGCTACGCCTCCGGGTCTCGGCCCGCAAGTGCCTGAGATGTCGGATTACACGCTGGTGCTACTGGGGTCCCCGCCGGCTCCGCCAGGTACGCTCGTTGTTGGAGGTCTGCCAGGGAGACGCATTTTTATGCGTTTCGGCTTTCCTGTTGGGTTGGTGGAGACCACCACCGTCGTCCGCGCAGCACTTATTTTGACGCAGATCCCTAATGAGCGGGCCGGCCCAACGGACTCGGTCTTCATTTTTCCGCGGGCAGTGCTCGCGAACCCGCGGCTCGAACCCGGAAAAGCGGCACTGCTTCTCTCTGATGTGGGCACGCTCGATCTTTTTCCATCGGGAACCCGCCCGATCGATGCCGGTGAGTTGCCGATCAACCTCGCGCAACTCGTGCGACAGTGGGGTGGTGTGGATACCACGCTCGTGCAGCGCTCGATCGTGCTCCAGGCCGGTGAGGAAGGTCTCTTTCCGCAGGAGATCCACTTCTATTCATCCGAAGCTGCCGATCCGGACGTGCGACCGCGCGTCCGACTGACCTACATTCCTCGCACTCGCTTCGGGCTCCCGTGATGAATTTTTCACTCCTGCCTGGTTTCGGTCTTGGACTACTCATCGCTTTCGCGGGATCGGCGCACGCGCAAGGTACGCTGAGCGCGCAAGGGCTGGGTTACCCGGCCGGCGGAATGTCGGCGCGCGCCGCGGGTGCGGCTGGCGCCACCGCCGAGTTGGATCCGCAGTCTCCGGTAAATCCGGCGGCGCTGGTCTATGTACGCCGTCCGGTAGTGTTCTTTCAGTATGCGCCCGAGTTCCGGCGTGTCGTCACCGCTGATGAGGCGGAGCGATCGACCATCATTCGCTTTCCCCTCGTCGGCGCCGCCATTCCGGTGGGCCAGCGAAGCGTCGTGTCGCTCACCGCGACGACAATGGTGGACCGAAGCTGGCGTTCGACGCTCACCGGCGTCCAGCAGATCGGTGACGAGCAGGTCGACTTCTCCGATGACTACAGCGCTACAGGAGCGCTGAACGATGTCCGACTGGCCGGATCGTGGGCCCTGTCCTCCACGGTCGCTCTGGGTTTGGGCGGCCATCTGATCACGGGGGAGAACCGGCTGGACCTGAGCCGCGTGTTCACGGATACCACGTTCACGGGATTCTCGCAGCGCACTGTGGTGGGCTACTCGGGCGCCGGCGCGAGCGCCGGAGTCGCCTGGTGGCCGTCGCAGGTTCTTCACCTGGCCGCGTCGGGGCGCATCGGCGGTACGCTCCGAGCCTACCTGGGCGATTCGGTGGCGGCTGAAGGAAGGGTCCCGAATCGAGCGAGCTTCGGCGCGCAGTACTCCGGCATCGCCGGCACACTCATCGCCGCACGCGCTGGTTGGGAAGGCTGGTCCGCGCTCACCGACATCTCTCCCGAGCGGCTACCCGCGGTGGACGCATGGGATTATAGCATTGGCGTGGAGTCGCGCGGCCCAACTATCTTCGCAGGTCCGATGCCGCTGCGGGCGGGTCTCCGCCGCCGAGATCTTCCCTTCCGCGCGCCGCTGGCGCCGGAGACGGCCGGGTTCACGACCGTCAGTGAGAACACCGTGAGCTTCGGCACCGGGCTCGTGCTGGCAGCGCAGCGCGCCTCGGTCGACGTCACCGCGCTGCGCGCATCGCGTAGTGGCCATCCCACGGCGAGGGAGAGCGGATGGAGCCTGATAATTGGGCTGACCGTCAGACCATGAGCCGGTGACGGAGCCCACCGCCGAGTCTGCGCTCGTTCTGGTTGCCGACGACGTCCCGGCCAACGTGGAGCTCCTGCACGATCAACTCGCGGCGCTGGGCTACCGGGTGGTGACGGCATACGACGGACCGTCGGCTGTGGCGGCGTGTTTCGAGCAGCGTCCCGATCTTTGCATCCTGGACGTAGCCATGCCGTGCGGCGATTTGGACTGTGACGATCGCTCAACAGGCTTCGAGGTGTGCCGCCGCATCAAGCGCGATCCGCGCACGTCTCGCATCCCGGTAATATTCGTTACCGCGCTCAACGATACCACGGATCGCGTGAAGGCAATCGAGGTGGGTGGCGATGATTTTCTCACCAAGCCGCACAACCGTCAGATCCTGAGTGCGCGGGTGCGCAGCCTGTTGCGGCTCAAATTCGCCACCGATGCGCTGGAGGACAGCTACCGCAAGCTGCGCGAACTCGAGAAGGTCCGCGACGACCTAATGAAGATGATAGTGCACGATCTCAAGACGCCGTTGACGTCGGTGCTTGCCACACTCGAGATGGTGATCGACGGGGACTTTGGGGAGCTCAAGGACGAGCAGCGGCGCGTGCTGGGAGACGCTGAGTCAAAGGCTGAGGACCTGCTGGCGTTGATGGAGGATCTGCTGGAGGTGGCGCGAATCGAGGAAGCGCACCTTCAGCTCGAGCTGCAACCCATTGCGCCGGGCGCGCTCGTAGCGGAAGTCGTCCATGAGTGGATGGTCCGCTTTCAGCAGGAGGAGGCGACCTTTTCCGTGGACGTGGCGGACGATGCGCTGATCTTTCACGCGGACAAGGGCTTGGTAAAGCGCGTGCTGTCGAATCTCATTCAGAACGCGCTCACTCACACTGGCGAGAACGTGGCGATCTCGATCGCGGCGCGCAGCGCCCCCGAGGGCGGCGGGGGCGTGCTCTTCACGGTGGCGGACAACGGCCCGGGGATTCCGCCGGAGTATCACGAACTGATATTCCGCAAGTTCGAGCGTGTAAAGAACCCGACAATTCCGCGCGTGCGCAGCTCGGGACTGGGGCTCGCGTTCTGTAAGCTCGCCGTGGATGCCCACGGCGGACGTATCTGGGTGCAGAGCCACGAGGGGGAGGGGAGTCAGTTCCACTTCATGCTCCCGCTGCACCCGCCGCTGCCGCGGGCCGCGGGTGGATAGCCACGTACTCGGGGCGTGCGCGGCCGAATTGGGAAGGTACGAACCGCTCGATTCAGGAGCCGATCTCCGACGTCGGGCAGTCGGAGCCATCGTTGACTCCTGTCCTCTCCCTGAGACGCACAGTAACTTTTAAGAATGGGCGAGAACACCGGCGGCACCGTCTACATCGAGACCTACGGCTGTCAGATGAACGTCAGTGACTCCGAGCTCATGCTCGGGAGGCTGGCGGAGTATGGCTACGTGGCCGTGGCGGCGCCGGATGGCGCGGATGTCATTCTGGTGAACACCTGCGCGATCCGCGACCACGCCGAGCAGCGGGTAATTGGCCGGCTTGGCGAGCTCAAGCGGCACATGAAACCGGGTTCGGTGGTCGGCGTGACTGGCTGCATGGCGCAACGGCTGGGGCCAGCGTTGCTGGAACGGGCACGACACGTCTCTCTCGTCATCGGACCAGATGGCTATCGCGCGTTGCCATCGCTCATCGAGGGCGCCCGACGCGGCCAGCGGGTGGCGGCGGTGGACTTCGATCTCGAGGAGCACTACGAGGACTTCACGCCACGCCGGTTCAACGGCGTGCGCGCGTGGGTTCCGGTACAGCGCGGCTGCGACTATCGGTGCACCTACTGCATAGTTCCGATGACGCGCGGCCCGGAGCGCAGCCGTAAACTGGAGGAGGTTATTCGCGAGGTACGGCAGATCGCGGGTGAGGGCATCACAGAGGTGACGCTGCTCGGGCAGACGGTGAACTCGTACACCGACGGAACGCATGACTTCGCGGACCTGCTTCGTGCGGTTGGTGCTGTCGAAGAGATCCGCCGCGTCCGGTTCACGAGCCCGCATCCAAACGACTTCAGCGATCGAGTGATCGCGGCGATGGCCGAAACGCGAGCAGTGTGCGAGCACGTCCACCTTCCCATGCAGTCTGGTTCGTCGCGCACACTCAGGAGGATGCTGCGGCGCTACACGCGCGAGGGCTATCTGGAGTGTGTGGAGCGGCTGCGATCAGCAATCCCAGGGCTGGCAATTACTACAGACATCATCGTCGCTTTTCCAGGAGAGACGGACGCTGATTTCGAGGAGACACTGAGTGTCGTGCGGGATGTCGCGTTCGACGACGCTTTCACCTTCCGTTTCTCACCCCGCGACGGCACGCCGGCCACGCGGCTGCCGGAGGATCTTTGCGTGCCGGACGAAGTGGCGACTGCTCGGCTCGACACACTGATCGCGCTGGTCCGCGACACCGCCAGGGCTCGCAACATGGCCATGCTCGGCACCCGGCATGAGGTGCTGCTGGAGAAGGTGTCCCGTCGCGGTACGCTGCTGCAGGGACGGACGCGCGATCACCGGACGGTGCTCGTGCCGGGAGACGAGTCCATGATAGGCCGATACGTGCCCGTGGAGCTTACGGGTACCACTGGATCGACCTTCACGGGCGCGATCATCACCAGGGGACAGGCGCTGCCGCTGGCCGGCTGAGCTCCACGGCGGGCGCGCGCCCCCAAGCCGGAGCTCACGTGCCGCTCATAACCGCCGCTCTCTGCTGCTATGCCGCCGGACTCTTGCTTGGGTTCGGCGGCTTCGTGTTGCCGGGCATCTTGCTGGGCGTGTTCAGTGCGGCGGGAGCCGTGCTTTCGGGGCGCTCCCTGATAGCGGCTGGCGCGGCCATGGTTGCGGCGGGAAGCGCGGCAGCACAGGCGACTGAGGTCGCGGAGCGCCGCTGTCGGGCGCGCGTGCTCGTCGCCGCGGAATGGCTGGTCACAGTGGAAGAGCCCGCGGCGCCGGGCGCGTTCGTG
>CAZWSO010000141.1:0-6438 GCA_964636485.1 uncultured Gemmatimonadaceae bacterium | reverse complement strand
AGGACAACATCGCTTTTCTGGCCGGCGGCATCGCCTTCAACATCCTCCTCGCGATCGTCCCGTTCCTTCTTCTGCTTCTCGCCGGGCTTGGCTATCTGCTCGAGCACTCGGATGAGCGGTCGGCAGCCGAGGTCTGGGCCGTCATAGATCGACTCCTTCCTCCCGCCTTCGATGGTGCCGAGTCTCCAGCTCGCCAGCTGATGGATGAGGTTATCCAGACGCGCGGCGCGGTCGGCATCGCGGCGCTCGTGCTCTTTATCTGGTTCTCCACGCGGTTGTTCGGTTCGCTGCGCACAGTGCTCGGAGAGGTCTTCGACATCGAGCAGGACCGGGGAATCATATCCGGCAAAGTATTCGACATTCAGATCACCGTCGTGGCGACGCTTCTCTTCGTCGTCTACACAGCGCTGAGCGCATACATGCAGGTGGCGACATCGCGAGGTATCCACATCCTCTCGGAGCTCGGCATCCGCACCGATGTGATGGGGCGCCTCGAGTTCCTCATCGCCGCCATCACGGCGTTCGTCTTCATCGTCGCAATCTTCTTCGCCCTCTACAAGGTGCTTCCCAATCGCCGGATCCGCTGGCAGTCCGCCTTGCTGGCGGCGCTATTCACCGGCACGATGTTCGAAATCGCCAAATTCGTGTTCACTCGCTTCATCGGCGAGTTCCGGGCAGGGAGCCTCTACACCGGCACTTTGTACGCGATCGTGATCGTGGTGTTCTGGGTCTACTACGCGGCGCTCATCTTCGTGCTGGGTGGTGAGGTGGGGCAGGTGTATGAGCTGCGGCGGGTGCGGAGGCTTCAGCGGGAGGCGTTCGAGGACTGAGCGGCGCTGAGAACAGGGCTCCGCAGTGGGGCGGGGCGAAGCTTCGATGGGACGTGATCTCCATCACGCATCGGCGGTGCCATGGGGCATGTGTGGCTTCGAGAGCGTGTCCGCTGGCCTGAAGGTTGCCTCGGTGTAGCATGAATCAGAACAACGGAGGCGCCCAGTGCCTAGAATCTTCCTTGCGACCGCGGCGATTGCGCTGTTCGGCGTGACGGCGTGCGAGCGCACCAATGACAGGACCGCGGAGGTAGAGCGGCCCGTAGTGGAGAGCGAGGTTGACACGGTGAGATATCCAAGCGTGGATGCGGGCATCGTCGTCGACACGATTGAAGTGCCGACAATCGGCAGGGACACGATCGAGATTCGCCGGCCGACCATTCGAATAGATCCCTGACGCTTTGCAGGCAAGTCGAGTGAAGGCACCGCGCCCCTGACCGGGGCGCGGTGCTTTGCATGTGTGCCCAATCCCGATCGGCCCTCCTGACGAATGACCGTCCTGTCGGCATCTTTGCTCCCATGCGAATCGACCTGCGGAGCGACACCGTCACGCGCCCTACAGACGCCATGCGCCGCGCCATGGCTGATGCGGAGGTGGGAGACGACGTCCTGGACGGTGATCCTACCGTGGCCCGTCTGGAGCACGTGGTGGCAGAGCGGCTGGAAAAGGAGGCCGCGCTATTCTTTCCGAGTGGAACGATGGCAAACCAGACCGCAATCTGGCTGCTGTCGAGCGCCGGAACCGAGATCGTGCTCGATGCCGAGTCGCACATCATCCATTACGAAGCGGCGGGCGCGGCCGCCTTGAGCGGCGCCCAGGTCCGCCCGGTGCGCGGCGACGGATTGGTGATGGACGTCCGCGCGCTCCGTGCGGCCATCCGCCCGCAATCGAAGCACGTGCCGCGGGCGAGTCTCGTATGTCTCGAGAACACGCACAATGGTGCCGGCGGCGTGGTGAGCAGCGAAGAGGAGGAGGCCGCCCTGCGCGACGTGGCGCGCGAGTTTGACCTGCCTGTTCACCTCGACGGTGCGCGGCTGTGGAACGCCGCCGTGGCGCTTGGCGTCGAGCCGGCGCGGCTCGCCACGCCGGCCGATACGGTCATGGTATCGTTTTCGAAGGGTCTGGGCGCGCCGGTCGGTGCGGCACTCGCCGGTCCCCGGGCGCTGATGGAGGAGGGGTGGAGAGTGCGGAAGCGGTTCGGGGGCGGAATGCGGCAGTCGGGGATTCTCGCTGCGGGCGCGTTGCACGGACTCGAGCGGCACATTCAGCTGCTGGAGGCTGATCACGCTCGTGCCCGGCGGTTCGCGGAGCTGGTGGACGGGGCCGGCGGGGCCCGCGTGGTGAAACCTCAGACGAACATCGTCATGGTGGATCTCGCACCCGACTGTGCCGCGCCGGACATTGCCGCCGGGGCGGCGGAGCAGGGGCTGCTGCTTACCGTCTGGTCGCCCACTCGGCTGCGGGCGGTGTTTCATCTCGACGTCGACGATGGAGAAGCGGAGGAGGCCGGCTCGCGTCTGGCACGCGTGCTGGAGGCCTCCGTTACCGGCGCCAGTCGCGCTGCTGACCCAAGTTGAATCGCGGTGCAGGGAGCGTTATCTTAAATGGTGTCCCAGGTCCCGAAGGGCGTGAGCCCGCTAACCCCGTCAGGACCCCGAAGGTAGCAGCGGCATGTGGTGTCTTGCGTCGCTTCGTCAGGCCTGGGGCATTGGCGCGGGTGTTCCGAGCTCCCTTGGAGCGGTGAACCCGCGCCTTGCGCATCAAGTCTGGCCGGCGCTTCATAAGCCAGCGAAGTCATGACATTTTCCGGCCTGGCGGCGAGTCTCTCGCCGGCGGGCCTTCGTTGTTTTTCCGGTCAACGGGCCGGTATCCCTATCCGGTTTGCACATGCACCTCTCGCTTGCGCGCAAGTACCGTCCGAAGACGTTCGCCTCCGTCGCCGTGCAGTCGCACGTGTCGAACACCCTGCGGGGAGCGATCGCGCGCGGACGCGTGGCGCACGGATATCTTCTCTGCGGTCCGCGCGGCGTGGGGAAGACGACTCTCGCTCGCGTGCTGGCCATGGCCCTCAACTGCGAGCGCCGAATCGGGACGGCCGACGCTTCCGCGCCCAACGCCGGGGAGCCTTGCGGAGAATGTGCATCATGCACGCGGATCTGGAGCGGATCAGCGTCCCTCGACGTGGTCGAGATCGATGCCGCCTCCAACCGCGGTGTCGACGACGCGCGCGAGCTGCGAGAGCGCGCCATGTATGCGCCGTCCACCGAGCAGCATTACAAGGTGTACATCGTGGACGAAGCGCACATGCTCACGCGCGAAGCGTGGAACGCGCTCCTGAAGATTCTCGAGGAGCCGCCACCTCGCGTCGTGTTCGTGTTCGCCACTACCGAGCCGCAGCGGATCGCGAATACCGCCGCGCCCGTGCTCAGCCGGCTGCAGCGCTTCGACTTCAAGCGGATGTCGCCGGCCGACGTGCGAGCGCGCCTCAATGAGGTGCTCGCCGCCGAAAAGGTGGATGCCGAGCCGGAAGCCATCGCGATGCTTGCGCGCGCGGCCGATGGCTCCATGCGTGACGCGCTCAGTCTCGCCGATCAGGCGCTGGCGCTCGGCGACGGCAGCCTCACAGCCGCCCGAGTGCGCGAGGCGCTCGGTCTTGTGCCCGAGGATGAGTACCTTCGCATTCTCGACCTCGTAGTGGAGGGGGGAGGGCGCGCCGGCGATCTGTTCCCGGCTGTGGGCCGTCTGGTGGAAGAGGGGGTTGATCTCGTGATGTTCCTTGGCGGCTTCGCCGATCTTCTCAGAGGCCAGCTGGCCATCACCCTCGGTGGCGATGTCGCCGACATGTCCGAGCGGACGCGAGAGGCGCTGAGGCAGCGGGTTGGTCGCCTCACTTCCGGCGATCTGTTGCGGATGCTTGGTGCCGTGACGGAGATCGAGCCACGCTTTCGCCGAAGCGCCCAACAGCAGCTGCTGCTGGAGGCGTTGCTGGTGCGCTGCGCGCTGATGGACCGCACGGTCTCGCTGGAGGAGGTCCTGCGAACGCTGGGGGGTGACAGCGGACAGGGAGCAGCAAGGCGGGAGCGGCCCCCGGCCCCGGCGCCAGTTGGGGAGCCGCCTCGCCGGGCCAAGGCTGCGCAGCCAGCCGACCGGCCTGCCGCCGGCTCCACGGTCTACCGCGAGCCGGCGCAAGGGCCTGCTGCGCCTCCCCGCCCAACAGCCCTGAGCGCCTCCGTAGCGGAGCCGCCGCCCATGGAAACGGAGTCCGCACCGTGGGCCTCCCGGCTGACGTCCGAGGCAGGGGATGGTGGCGGAGGCGCGGCGCTGGCCCTGGCGCCACCGGTCGTGGCAGGAGCCAATTCGCCCTCTGCTCCTGTCGAGCCCCTGGAGCTGAACAGGCTGGTCGAGCGGTGGGGCGATGTGGCCGGTGCCTTACGTTCCGCGGGCCGGTCCATGCTTGCCACGGCGCTGGAACGCGCCGTCCCCGTGGCCGTAACGGCGCGCGGCGACATAACCCTCGAGCTGGAGGAGCCGCTCGATCTCTACGCGGATGCCATCGAAGGCGGAGCACTGGACATCGCGGCGGCGGTGGCGATGCTGTTCTCCGGAGTGGCGCGCGTGCGACTCGTGCGCAGGGCCGTCGACGGCTCGCTACCACCCCCGCAGCGTCTGACGGAAGCGGCGTTGAAGGGTGAGCGGCTGGCGCTGCTTTGCCGCCGCGATCCGTCGCTTGCAGCTGCGGTCCGGGAACTCGATCTCGACCTCGTGGAGTGGACGTAACGCGCTTGCGGCGCACGTTGCTTGCGGGGTAGCTTTCGCGTCACGATCCCCTCTGGCGACCGGATGTCCATGCTATGACCGATCTTTCGAAGATCCTCCAGCAGGCGCAGCAGATGCAGGGCCGGCTGCAGCAGATGCAGGAGGAGTTGCAGAGTAAAACCGTTACCGCGTCGGCGGGCGGCGGAATGGTGACCGTGACGGCCGACGGAAAAGGACAGATTCGGCGCATCGAGATCGACAAATCGGTGGTGGACCCCGCCGATGTCGAGATGCTGGAGGATCTGATCCTCGTGGCGGTCAACGAGGCTCAGAAGAAGGCTGCGGAGCTGGCGCAGAACGAGATGGCGCAGCTCGCGGGTGGAATGCCGCTGCCGTTCACGCTGCCCTTCTGAGCATGTCGGCGATCGAGGAGCTCGCACTCGAGCTCTCGCGCCTACCAGGGATAGGCCGGAAGACCGCGCTCCGGCTCACCTACCACCTGCTGAGGCAGCCAGCCGAACAGAGCCAGCGGCTGGCGCGTGCGCTGGAGGCTCTTTCCCAGCGGGTCCACCGGTGTTCGGTATGCTTCAATTTTACGGAGCATGACCCGTGCGGCATCTGCGCCGATCCCAGGCGTGACCGGGGACTCGTGTGCGTGGTTGAGGAAGCATCGGACATAGGGGCCATCGAGCGCGCCGGGGAATACCGTGGCGTGTATCATGTGCTGGGAGGACGCCTGTCGCCGCTGGACGGTGTCGGACCGGAGGAACTGACCATTGGACGGCTGCTGGAGCGCTTACGGGGGGGGGAGGGCATGGGGGTGGCGGTGCGGGAGGTGATCATTGCGACGAATCCGAGCCTCGAGGGCGAGGCCACGGCGCTCTACATCCAGCGGCAGGCCGCCCCGCTGGGGCCGGTCATATCGCGCATCGCGCGCGGGCTTCCCGTAGGCGGCGATCTGGAGTACGCCGACGGCGTCACGATCGCGCAGGCACTCAACGCCCGGAGGGCGATGTGACGCGCGTGGTAGTGCGGCTGGCCACTGGCGCGGGCTTCGTTGGTGGCCTAGTGGCGGGGTTAGTCGTCTGGACTCAGCAGACGCATCGCTACAGGCGCAACCTGTTCAGCCAGCATCCGTGGCGGAGACTGGCGGCGCTTGGCCACCTGCGCGTGCGCACGAGCGGCCGGAGCATCCGCCTGCTCCGTGATTACGTCAGGTGGGAGCAGCACCCGGCGCTCCGCAAGCGCGGAGAACGCATTCTGCGCCGAATGGAGTCATCCATCCAATAGCAGGAGCCGTCATGTCCGTTGGTGCAGCCAGCTGGTCGTTTACGGAAGACGACTACAGCGCGATCACTCGCGCGCTGCAACAGTTCCTCTACGACAGCAACGCACGCTGCGCCATGCTGGTCGACCGCTCCGGGCAGCTGGTCGCCACCGTCGGCGAGCAGCCGCAATTTGACCCGACGGCGTTCGCCACGCTCACCGCCGCGGACTTCAGCGCCAATGATCAACTTGCGCAGCTCATTGGCGAAACCGAATTCAGTTCGCTCTTTCATCAGGGTGAGCAGGAATCGATGTATCTGGCCGACGTTGCCCGACGCGTAATCCTCGTGATCCTGTTCGACAATCGAACGACTCTCGGGCTGGTGCGGCTCAAGGCGAAGGGCGCCGTTGAGGAGCTCACTCGGTTGTTCGTCGAGTTGTTTCAACGCGAGCGGAACTCACCACCCAACATTCTTGCGGGAGCGGACGACGAGATCGACCGCCTGTTCGACTAGGAGAGCGGCTGATGTCGATGATCAACTACGCCTCGCGCGAGATCAACTGCAAGATCGTGTACTACGGCCC
>CAZWSO010000140.1:0-6456 GCA_964636485.1 uncultured Gemmatimonadaceae bacterium | reverse complement strand
GTTCCACCATTTGAAGCCTTCCTCGTACATGAAGTAGAGAACGCTCACCGTGCTCTGCACCGGCCCGCCCTGCGTCATCACGTAGGGTTCGGCAAAGAGCTGGAAGTAACCGGCGACGGTGAGCACGTTCACCATGGCCACGATGGGAGCGAGCATGGGCAAGGTGACGTGACGAAACTGGCGCCACATCGAGGCGCCGTCGATCCGCGCCGCCTCGTAGAGCGGCTCCGGGATGCTCTGCAATCCGGCGAGCAGGATGATCATGTTGTACCCGAAATTCTTCCACACGGCGAAGACGATGATGGCGGGCATCGCCCAGCGCGGATCACCGAGCCAGTCGATCGGGCCGATGCCCACGCCGCCGAGAGCGTAGTTGACCAGGCCGTAGTGCGTGTTGAAGAGGTAACGCCAGATGACGGCGACGGCCACCAGGGTCGTCACCACGGGAGCGAAGAGCGCCGTCCGGAAGAACGCCCTGCCTCTGACCAGGCTCGAGTGCAGCAGCAGGGCCGCCCCGAACGAGACGGTGATCGAGAGCGGCACGCCCACGACCACGAAGAGGAGCGTGTTCCGCAACGCCTGCCAGAAGAGCGGCGTCTCGAGGAGCCGCACGTAGTTCTGGAACCCCACGAGGCGCAGGTTTCGCAGATCGGCCAGGGCGTAGATATCGAAATCGGTGAGGCTGATGGCCAGGGCGGCGACAACGGGCAGGAAGAAGAACACACCGATCACCAGCAGGGCGGGGGCCACGAAGCACCACCCGGCGCCCGGGCGTCTCACTCGACGGCCCTCCGCGCGAGGAGCCAGCGGCGCTTCTCGAGGATTCGATTCGCCCGCGCATCCAGCTCCCGGACCGCTTGATCCACCGACAGTTCCCCGTGCACGGCGCGCTCGGCGACCAGGCGCATCTCGGTGGCGATGCGCTCCCACTCGGGCACCCTGGGCGCCGGCTTGACTCGCTCCAGTTGCTCTCGGAAGGCGCGGGCATGGACGTCCGCCGCCAGCGCGGGATCGTTCCACGTGGTGCGCCGCGGCGGCAGATCGCCGGTCCGCGCGTGGAACCGGCGCTGCACATCCGGCTGCGAAAAAAACTCGATGAGACGCCACGCCGCCGCCGGATGGCGCGATGCACGGAACACCACGAGGCTCGCGCCGCCGGCGATCGACGCGCCGGGACCGTCCGGTCCGGGCAACGCCGCGGTCGTCCACGTGTCCTGCCGGTCGGGGGGCAACCGCCGCTGCAGCTCGCCGATGTTCCAGGGCCCCGACACGTAGAACGCAAACCGGCCACGGCCGAACTCGTTCCACACGTTCGAGATGGCCGCAGCGGCCAGCGGTGGCGCCCACCGCCGCTGGAACATCTCGAGGTAGAACGCCAAGGCGCGGCGGAAGCCCGCGTCGGTGAAGTTTCCCCAGCGCCCGTCCTCGCGCAGCAAAGGCTCCGCCTGCTGCAAGGCCAGGGCGAGGAGCGGCTCGAACTCGTTCAGCGGGAGCAGGATCCCGTAGCGATCAGGATTCCCCTGCTTGGCGAGGGCCGCCAGCATCGCTCTCCATTCCTGCCACGACGTCGGGGGGGCGGCGAACCCGGCCTGGCGCAGCAGATCGCGACGGTAGAAGAGCAGGCGCGTGTCCACGTACCACGGGACGCCGTACAGTGTGCCGCCGACCCGGTTCGTATCCCAGATGCCGGTGAAGTAGTCATCGGGCTGGACGATGGCCGAGGCGGTCGCGTAGCCGTCGAGCGGCGCGAGCGCGTTCAGCGCCACGAATTCGGGGATCCACGTGTTGCCCAGCTGGCAGACATCCGGGGTGGCGTCGCCGGCGAACGCGGTGAGGAGCTTCTCGTGGGCCGACGTCCACGGGATCTGCTGCACCTTGACCCGGATGCCGGGATGCAGCCGTTCGAACTCCGGCACGAGCTCGGCCACCACCTGGCCTTCCCGGCCCATGGCCCAGAACCGCAGGACGGTCTCCTCCGAGGAGGACGCGCGGCAGCCCGCCAGGAGCCCGAGCGCTACGATGACGACCAGGAGGGCGGCGGAGGGTGGCGTGCGGCGAGGGCTACTCACCGGACTGCATGAGCCAACCGCCCGAGAAACCGGCCTGCTCCAGTCCCCGACGCAGATACGGGTTCGTGCGCATCACCCGCCAGACCAGCCCGCTACGGTAGTTCTCGATCATGGCGAAGATGGGGCCCTGATCGATCCCGAGATAGTCCTCGTTGACCCAGCCGAAGTCTGGCACGAGCCGACCGTGCCGCAGGGGAACGTCGAACCTGAACGTCCGGTTGTAGGCATCGAGAAAGCCGTACTTCGCGTAGATGTGCTGGCCGAAGCGACGATGCATATCGAGCGTCGCCGGGATCACGAGTTCTGGCGCGAACGGAATCGACGCCACCACCGCGGTCGGCGCCAGCGTACAATCATCGTCCATGCCCGCGATGTCGATGCCCCGCGCGGCATAGCTGCGGAATACCCGACGGCCGCTGGCGTCGTCGAGCTCGACGTCGGCGGGCCCATCGCTCGCGGTGATGCCCCAGATCGTCGGGCCGTAGTCTCGACAGCGGCGCGGGTTGGCGATGGCATACGCTCGCTGAGCGTACACGGCGCGCCGGCTGTTCTCGAAGTAGTCCAGGCCTCGCCGGCGCATGTAGGCATCGCGAACGTCGCGCAGATCGGCCCACACGTGCGTGTATTGATGCCCGAACAGCGGCGGAAAACTGAGGAACTCCTGACCGAACAGCTGGCGCCAGTACTGGTCGTACGTGCTGGTCCACTCCGTCCACGAGTCGGTGCCGACCGCGAAGGTCGGCGAACCCAGCGCCAGGAGGTAAACCAGCATGGCTTCGTTGTAGCCCCGCCAATCGTACTTCAGGAAACCCTCTTCGGGCGTCCAGCCGAGGCTGATCGCCGGTGCCTGGGGCTGTGCCCAGCGCCAGTCTACACGACGATAGAGGCCGTCGACGCGCGCGCGAATCTCCACCTCGTCGGGGTGCGTCCCGTCGAAGTAGGACTGACAGAAGAGAGCGCCCGCGAGCAGGATGGCGGTGTCGACCGTCGACAGCTCACTGTCCCCGAATCGTTCGCCCGTCTTCATATCGAGGAAGTGGTAGAAGAACCCCCGGTGGCCCGCCGTGCCCCGAGGGTCGGGCCCCTGCGGAGCCCCGTGAAGGAACCGCACCGTCGCCAGCACGCGTTGCCGCGCCTGCTCCCGTGTGATGTAGCCGCGCTCGACACCGACCGGATACGCGGTGAGCCCGAAGCCGACGGCGGCGATGCTGGAGTACGACGGCGTCGGATAGCGGTCCGGGATGAGCCCGTTCTCGGGATTGGCCGTCTCCCAGAAGAAGCGGAAGGTCCGCTCCTGGAGGTCCAGAAGAAAGGGATGGACGACCGGACTGTCCGTGTGCCGCACCCGGTTCTGGAGGCTGGAGCCCCGACCCTCCCCGCCGGCGCCGAGCAGCAGAGTCAGGACGATGAGCGTGAACGTGCAGACGAGTGCGACGTGCAGCGCGCGGTGCCGCCTCGACGTCACCTCGCGGCGAGCCTCTGGGCCAAGCGACCGAACCGCCCCCCGGGATCGGCCACCGGCACCAGGCCAGGGGGGGTCGCGCTCTCGGGCGCCCGGCTGGTTTCCATCGCGCGCGCCATGCGTGGCAACCGTAGTGCCATGCCCGCGTGCGCGCAAGTAGGCCGGCTGACAGCTTTGAACGGAGTGCAACGGGAACCGACGCGGGAGAAGCTCCAGGGAGCCAGGAGATTCTCCCACGTTCGGCCGCAAGGGCGACGACGCGGACGGCCTGGGTCTGGCCGTCACCTCGAGAAGAGGTTCGTGAAGAAGGTTTTGACGGTGTCTCCGAACGCGACGGTGCCGTCGCGCACGTTGCCCCAGGCGGTCTTCGCGGGGGGCGCCGCGGCCTTGCCCGCCTCCTTCAGCTTCTCGCCGCTGTACTTCGCGCCTTCGGACACGGTCTTGCCGATCCCGGTGGCCGTCTCGGAGACGCCCTCCCCGACCTCGCCGTCGGAGATCTTCTTGGCACCACGCTCGACCTGTTCCGTCGCGCTCTTGACCTTCGAGTCGTCGGCAGCGACGGCGAGGCCGGACGTGAACAAGGAGGACAAGAGGAGTACTACGAAGGCCATGAGCGGCGCGAGTCGTTTCATCGGGGTTCCGCTTTCCGCCGGGGCGGGAGTCCCCCGTTCAGTCGAGAACTCGTGGAGCGGACAGGCCCACCTGTGTCGCCACCACCTGAACTGTAGTTCGAGGTGGACCGGCCAGACCATTGGACCTTGGTCTACCAGGCAGCCGCGCACTGACAGGTCCAGAGGTGTGGCCGCGGCGGCGCCGGAGCAGAAGGCTGCGTTGGCGATGGTTGGACCTAAGGTCCAATGGACCGAGCGGATCAACGCGGGCTTGTTCGATGACGTGGGTCACGCGGAGCCCTGGCCATTCCGATCGTCGCCGTGCAGCGCCGGGACGGACTTGGCGCTACCGCGGCGGTGGGCCTTGGCACCCCGCGGCCGGCGCCTACGTGCCGGCGGAGTCGGCCACCCAGCGGGGAACGGCTGTCATGCGATCGCGCTCGTCGTCTGACGAACGGGGGGCGGGGCGCCCACCCGCCTGGCGCCAGCCAGCCGGGGCCGTCTGCTGGATTGCCGCTCCAGCGCGGCGTGCAGCCGCTCGATGATCTCCGGCGGGCTGGTCTCCTCGGGAATCACGAAGAAACCCCACCGGCGAAGCGCTCGCCCGAGCGACGCTCGACTGGAGTACACGGAGATCGGTCCGGACAGCAGCACGGCGACGACGATCGGCAGTATCCACCAGACGAGTGACCAGCTCAGCGCGGCGAGGCCGAGCAATCCCGCCAGGGCCACGGCCGTCGAGGTGCCGTGCTGGCGGATCGCCTCTCCCCAGCTGGTCTCGTTGTCGTCGCGACATTGTGCGTTCCAGGCGATCTGGCGCCCCATCAACGTCACCAGCACGAACTTGCTGTGGAACCACATCCTGACCGGGGCGAGCAGTGTCGAGAAGACGACCTCGAGCGCCACGCTCGCACACAGGCGCGGGAGCGATCCGAAGAGCGCAGCCCGGCGAGCCCGCGCGATCGCCAGCACACTCAAGGCCTTCGGCAGCAGCAGCAACACGGCGGTCGTACTCAGCAGCGCGAGCGCGAGCTCCGGATTCCATCGAGGCCAGAGGGGAAACAGACCCGGCCCGGAGGCGAAGTAGGCGGGTGCGGAGAGCCATTGCTGGATCACGACGACGGTGCTCAGCACGATGAAGGCGGCCCACAACAGCGCGGAGGTGTACGCCACGACGCCCATGGCCATGATGGCGCGATGGCCGAACCGAATTCCGTCTCCCACGAGCAGGCGCAGGTGCTGCAGGTTGCCCTGACACCAGCGCCGGTCCCGCTTCAGCTCGTCGAGCAGGGTGGGCGGCGTCTCCTCGTAGCTGCCGGGGATCTCGCTTTCGATCCAGACCTCCCAGCCGGCCCTCCCCATCAGCGCAGCCTCGACGAAATCGTGGCTGAGGATCTCACCACCGAGAGGCGGCTCGCCCGGCAACCGCGGAAGACCGCAATGTTCCATGAAGGCCGCGCAGCGCAGGATGGCGTTGTGTCCCCAGTAGTAGCTCTCGCCGAGTTGCCAGAAGCGAAGCCCGGCGGCCAGCATCGGCCCGTACGCACGGCTGGCGAACTGCTGCACCCGCGCGAAGAGCGTTTCGCGGTTCACCATCGCGGGAACCGTCTGAATGATGCCGGCCCGGGGCCGATGGTCCATCAGTCGCACCAGGCGCACGAGGCTGGACCCCGCCATCACGCTGTCGGCGTCGAACACGATCATGTAGTCGTAGTTGCGTCCCCAGCGCCGCAGAAAATCGGCGATGTTGCCGGACTTGCGCTTGACGTTGTTCCGCCGGTGCCGATAGAAGAGCCGGCCGAAGCCGTTGAGCGCCCGGCAGGTGTCGGCCCACGCGCGCGCCTCTTCGTGCTGTGTCTCCGGATCGCGCGTGTCGCTCAACACGTACACATCGAACGCGTCGAGCTCGCCGGTGGCCGCGAGCGACCGATAGGTGGCCTCCACGCCGGCAAAGACGCGACGCACGTTCTCGTTGTAGATCGGCACCAGGATCGCCGTGCGCGAGCGAAGCGGGGCATCGCGCTCGCCGCCGTCCGGCGTGCCGTCTCTCGATTGAGCGGCGCTCCTCCACAGGATCACGAATCCGGCCACCGCCGTCCAGAACCCAAGCGAGATCCAGGCCCACAGCACCGTGAACACCCCGAGCGTGGCCAGCTCGAGGGCGCTGAGCGACGAGTACGGGAACGTCCGTCCGAGGAACCACGCGGCGAGCGCCGTCTGGGCCAGCACGAGAAGCGTCAAGCCGATCCGGCGCCTGCGCGCCAGCCGACGCCAGCCCGGAGCGACCCCGCGCGCGTCGATCGCACCGACGGCG
>CAZWSO010000139.1:2897-6515 GCA_964636485.1 uncultured Gemmatimonadaceae bacterium | reverse complement strand
CGAGCGCGATCATGACGAGCACGACGACGATGTCCTGTACGATCAGGAAACCCACCGCAATGCGGCCGTGCAGCTCATCGAGCTCCCTCTTGTCGGAGAGAAGCTTGATGATGATGATCGTGCTCGAGAACGTCAGCGCGACGGCCACGTAGAGCGCCGGCAGCCACTCGAAGCCGAGTGCTCGCGCAATCAGATAGCCAATGGCGGAAGTGAAGAGGACCTGGCCAAGACCCGTGGCGACGGCCACCGGGCCGGTGGTACGGATGTGCTGCACATCCAGCTTGAGCCCGACCACGAAGAGCAGGAGCGCGATGCCGATCCTCGACAGCAGCTCGATCGTCTCGCCCGGCGTCACCACGCCGAACACGGCGGGACCGATGAGCACGCCCACGGCAATGAACGTGATGATCAGCGGCTGGCGAAGCAGCATGCCAACGGCGCCAACCGCGGCGGCCACCGCAAGTACCAGCGCGATCTGCTGAAAGAGGGACTGCGCCTCGGGCAGTTCCATCATCACGATTCCCGGCGCAATGCGCCGGCAGTTTCGTTCAGAGCAGTCCCCGCTCCCTGTACCAGCAAGCTGTCCGCGCCAGACCTTCGTCGAGCGGCACCGCCGGAGCGTATCCAAGCTCGCGCTGCGCCCGAGCGATGCTGAACGCGCGGTTCGTGCGAAACCACGAAAGCCGCCGCCGGAAGATCAACGGTTCCACCTTGAAGGGGCGGGCCGCCATTTCGGCGCCTGCCGCGGCCATCCACGCCAACTGGTAGAAGGGGAAGCGAAACATGCGCAGGTCTACCCCAAGCGTTGTCGCTACCGAGGCAACCAGCTCGTTGAGCGTAACGGCGCGATCGTCGGCAGCGATGTAGGTGCGCCCTTTCGCTTCCGGTACCTGGCCGGCTAGCACCAGCGCCTGAACCAGGTTCTCGACGTAGACGGGGTGATTCCACGTTTTGCCGTCGCCAATCATCAGAAACCGGCCACTCTTGATCATGCGGAACAGCGTCAGCCAGCCGTGCGTGTCTCCAGGACCATATATGGAGGTGGGCCGGACGATGACAACGTCGTATCCCTGCGCTATGAACTCCTCGCACGCACGCTCGGCGTGGTACTTCGCCTCGCAGTAGTAGTCGCGTGGCGCGATCGGGGAATCCTCGTCCCCCGGTACCACGTTAAGGATACCGTGCACGCCCTGCGTGCTGCAGTGCACCACTCGCTGCACACCAGCCGCGCGCGACGCCTCCAGCACCGTGCGCGTGCCATCCACGTCCACCTTCCAGTAGAGCTCGTTGGGGGCATGGATGTCCCTGAACGCCGACGCCATGTTGTAGACGATATCGGCGCCCGCCACAGCCTCATCCACAGCCGCCCGGTCCGTTACCGACCCCTGGAGCAGCAGCGCGCCGGCAGAGCGCAACTCATCGCCCTCGAGGCCGTCGCAGAGATCGAGCGACGTCACCTCATGCCCGTCGACGAGCAGCCTGCGCACAAGGTGCGAGCCGGCGAAGCCCGTACCACCAGTTACGGCAATCCTCATTGACTCTCCGGAGTTATGTCCGAGACTCACCCGCCATCAGTCGCCCGGGTCACATCGCCCGCGCGCAGATAGTCCAGCACCAGCGATGTCATCACTCGCATGCCCACCGGTATGGCCGAGTCGTCCGCCATGAAGGTAGGAGTATGTGCGCCACCCGAAACCGTGCCGGGCTTGACCGTGCCCAGCCGGAAGAAGAAGCCCGGAACCTCGCGTGCAAAGTAAGCGAAGTCCTCGGCGCCGGTTGTCTTCTCGATGTCGAGCACGTTCTCCCGTCCCACCACGCGCTCCATGGTCGGACGCGTCCGTTGCGCGAGCGTCACATCGTTGACCGTTACGGGATAGGAGCGGCTGAACTCCAGCTCGAAGGAACCGCCGCCCGCGCGCGTCACCCCATCCAGGATCTCGCGCAACCGCGTCTCAATCGTATCGCCCACCGCCTCGTCGAAGACACGGATCGTCCCCTCGAGCCGGACCTCGGCAGGGATGATGTTGACGCGCTCGCCTCCGCGAAAAATGGCCACCGTCACCACGCTTGGCGTGAAGGGGGAAAGCGTGCGCGAGCGAATCGTCTGGATGGCCATCACTGCCTGCGATGCCATGACGATCGGATCCACCGAAAGGTGGGGGTGGGCGCCGTGTGCCTGCTTGCCGCGCACGACCGCGCGCCACTCCGTGGCAGCGGCCAGCATCGGGCCGGCGATGTATCCCACCCTCCCAACCTCCATCTGGGCGAACGTGTGCAGGCCGAACACGGCGCCGGGACGCGGATCGCGGAAGACGCCCTCCTCGAGCATCATCTTCGCCCCGCCATTCTCGCCTGGAGGCGGACCCTCTTCCGCGGGCTGAAAGATGAACATCACCGTCCCCGGCAGCTGATCCTTCATCGAGGCGAGCACCGAGGCCACCCCCAGCTGAACGGCAACGTGAACGTCGTGACCGCAGGCGTGAGACACGCCAACTTCCTGCCCCAGGTACGTCGTCCGGACGGTGGACCTGAACGGATAGGGCGTGTCCTCGGTCACAGGGAGAGCATCCATGTCGGCGCGCACGGCGATCACAGGACCCGGCTGCCCACCACGCAGAATGCCGACGACTCCGGTGTGCGCGATCCCGGTGCGTACTTCCATTCCCAGCTCACGAAGATGGGCCTCGACCAGCTTCGCCGTCTCGAACTCGCGGTTGCTCAGCTCCGGGTGCTGATGAATGTGGTGGCGCGCCGCGGTGATGGACGGCGTGAAGCGGCGGACGGCGTCATTGACGAGCGCGTCCATTGTCTTCGCTTCCGCGGTCTGCGAGGAGCCGGACGAGGTCACGGACACGATCAGGGCGGCGAATGTTAGGAGTCGGTGCATGGCACACCGCGGCGGGAGCAGCACACCACATCCCAGGTGCCTGGGATCTGGAGATGTATGGTACGAGATTAACGGCGGTCGTCAACAGTTTTCGGCGGGGCAGCGGCCGGCAACACCAGCCTCAACCGCCTTGCTCGGTTGTGGCGGCGCTCGTGTCGAGCTCGCTGTCGTCCGCTGGCATATCCTTTCCCGGTTCCGGCAGGGTGATCCCGGCTCGCGCCGCGCGTCGGCTGAGGATCTCGGGGTCGGCCAGGCTGCGAAGCAGGCGGTCGGCCTCCACGTTCTGCAGGTAGCGTCCGCGCAGCCAGCCCTCCACGATTCCTTTTGGGGTGCCGTACATCAGGTCGGAGAGCTGTGCGGTCGTGAGGCCGAGGCTGTTACGCAGCGCGCGCATCTCCCTTGGCTCCATCAGCCCATACTCGGCGCGCATGGTGGCGATCGCAGCCTGCTCGGCGGCCTCGGTCTGCTCGAGCGTCCGCTGCTCGTCGCCGCAACGCGGACACCGGAAGAGCCCCCGCTCGACCTCGGCGCTCATGCCGCTTTTGCGGACGGTTACGCGCTCCACCGCGTGTTCGTACAGTCCGCCGCAATTACGGTGGACGTGACCCTCGAGGGACGAATCCGACATCGGCTCCGGTATTGGCACGGCGCGCCGCGTGTCGGCGCGCTCTCAGCAGGAAACTAACGAGACTTCCTGCATACCGCACGATGATTCGCACCTCCACCTGGTG
>CAZWSO010000139.1:0-2797 GCA_964636485.1 uncultured Gemmatimonadaceae bacterium | reverse complement strand
TCAGACGCTCGTTGCTCGTCCCGAAAGCGAAGCCGGGACTGGGACCTCCGGACACGACATATATGGTCCCGTCGATGGCCGCGGCGCCCAGCCCGTGCCGGGCCGTGGGCATGGGCGGCAGACGCTCCCACTCGCCGGCAGCCGGATCGAACGCTTCCGCATCGTCGAAGGTGCGAGAGCGTCCCACGAACGTCTCGCCGCCGAACACGAACACGCGCCCCCGCGCCTCCACCACCGCCACCCCACTACGGCCGGTTGGAAGGGGCGGACCGCTGGACCAGGCGCCCGTAGCGGGATTGTAAATCTCGTGCGTGGTCAGCTCCATGTCACCACTCACGCGGCCGGCCAGCACATGTATGCGACCGTCCACCGTGGCGGCGCCATGATGGTTGCGAGCCGTCGGCATCGCCGCGCGACGCTCCCAGCTGTTCGTGCGCGGATCGTAAACCTCATGCGTCCCCACCGAGCGATCCTGCCCCGCAGCCGGGTTGTCGTGGTCGTGGACGTGCGCCCGGTCGGCGACCGTGCCACCGATGGCATGAATACGCCCGTCATGCACGGCCACGGCAAGCGCTCCCCGCGGCGTCGGCATGGGCGCACCCTCGCTCCACTCACCGGTGGCAATGTCATAGATGCGCACCGCGCCGATGGGATCGAACGTGTTGGCCCGATATCCGCCGACTATGTAGAGGCGACCGTCGACATAAGCGAGACCGGCGTGGTTCACGCCTTCGGGGATCTGGCCGACCGTCCGCCAGCGGTCCGCCTGCGGATCGTAAGCGTACATGTCGCGCGGCGCGGAAGCACGTTCACCCTCGCGCTGCGGTGCCGCGAAACCGCCCAGCACGTAGACCATTCTCCCATCTGTGGTGGCGGAAACCTCGGTGCGCGCCTGTGGTACCGGTGCACCCGCCTGCCACTGTGACTCTGTCTCCTGCGCGTGCGCGCAGCTCGCGCTGGCGAGCAGCGCCAGTGTCGGCGCGAAAGCAGCCGCAAGATGCCGTGCTGACACGATAGCTCCTCCTTTCCTGATCCAGTCCCAGCATGACGGTCGGGACGTCAGCCTGCAAGTCGCATGCGGTGTCGGCCACCCTGATCTGGCGTGCAGGTCTAGCGCGTGCTACAACTTGCGGCCATGCGAGCGACTCTCCTCACCCTCTGGGGGTTGGGCTTCGCGCTGCTTGCGGCGCTCACGGCCTTCCGGGTGGCGCCGCCGCTCCTGGTGGTGCTGATCTCATCGGCGTGGGCGATCCCACTGCTCGCCTGGTCCGCGCATTGGCTGGGGTCGCGCGGCGAGGAGCGGCGAAGCGCGCTGCTGCGCTTCGCGCTCGTACCCCTGGGCCTGCTCATGCTGGCCGCCGGGCTGTTGCGCGCCGGGATCGCGCGCCCGGCTGACATCGTGCTCTGGTGGCTGACGATCCTTTCGGCGATCGTTCCGCTCGCGATCGCGCTTCTGGCACTCACGACGATTGCGATCGCTCCCGACGACCCCGGCGGCGGGGCCAGGGACGCGTGATCTCTTCGACTCTACAGCGCCACTGGCGCGGGAGCATGCTGGCGTGAGCAACGAACCCACAGCACCAGACCCCGTCCCCCCCCCCCAGTCCGACCGCGCCCGTTCCATCGCGTCGCGGATCCCTAATGCGTACGTCCTGATCTCGCTGCTGCTCGTACTCACCGCCGCGTTTACGTGGATTGTGCCGCCGGGACAGTTCGCGCGAGCGCAGGGACCCGCGGGGCGCACGATCGTGGTACAGAACTCCTTCCGCTGGATCCAGCCCGGCGACGTGCTGCCCGAGGGGTACACGCTGGAGCCGCGACGACAGGGGCCTTGGGAGGTGCTACGGGCACCGATCGATGGTTTTCTCGCCGCTTCGGAGATCATCGTTTTCATCCTGATCCTGGGCGCGGCATTCAAGGTGCTCGAAGCCACTGGCGCGGTGGTGGTCGGCATCCGCCGAGTCACGGCAGTAATGCGGGGACGCGAGCTGCTGATAATTCCGGTGATGATGATCATCTTCTCGATCGGCGGCGCCACGATCGGAATGAGCGAGGAAACCATTCTCTTCGTGATGATGTTCGTGCCGCTGGCGCTCGCGCTCGGCTACGACAGCATTACCGGCGTGTCGATGGTTTTTGTGGGTGCGGGAGCCGGCTTTGCCGCGGCGTTCCTGAATCCGTTCACGGTTGGCGTCGCTCAGGGGATCGCGGAGCTGCCATATCCCTCCGGGATCGGGTACCGCGTGGCCGTGTGGGTGGTGATCACGGGCGCGGCAATCGCCGTCGTCATGCGCCACGCGAGACGGGTGAAACGGGACCCGGCACGCTCTCCCACCTACGTCATGGACGAGGAGCGGCGGGCCGAGGCGCGCCTTACGGCGGCGGCGGACGCGGCGGCGCTGGAGAAGGAGCGCCTGACTCGGCCGCAGTTGGCGATACTCCTGCTGCTGGTGCTCACGATCGTCCTCGTCGGCTTGGGCGCCACTCTCTGGGACTGGTACATCCTCGAGATTGCCGCGCTCTTTCTCGGCTTCGCCATAGTCGCGGGACTCATCGCGCGGCTGGGCGCCGACGAATTCGTCTCCACCTTCATGCGCGGCGCCGCGGAGCTGGTCGGCGTGGCGCTGGTGGTCGGCCTCGCGCGCGGTGTGCTGATCGTAGCCGAACGTGGCGGGATCATCGATCCGGCGCTCTACGCCATCTCCTCCGGCATTGGCGCGCTTCCGGCGGTGATGGGTGCGCAGTTCATGTTCCTCGTGCAGTCGGTGCTGAACTTCCTCGTCCCCTCCGGCAGCGG
>CAZWSO010000138.1:0-6531 GCA_964636485.1 uncultured Gemmatimonadaceae bacterium | reverse complement strand
AGCCGAACTGGTCCAGCAGCCATCGCGTCCAGCCCTCATCCATGTTCGACGTCCACGGCCTGTAGAGCGCCACGCGGGGGGCTCCGACAAGCGTTCGCGCGACAGAAGGCGGCTCGGCCCGCTCGCAGGCAGCGGCCAGCCCCCTGCTGTAGTCACTGTCAGGCTCCCCCTCCAGGATGAAGCTCCCAGCTGGCCAAGACCGCCCGCCGGGACCCCGGACCGGTCCCGCGGCGATACCTACCGCGCGCCCGCGCGCCAGCCGTCGGGCAACCTCCTGGTAGGAACGGGTGTCGCGAATGTCGGCGATCAGCGCCCCCCGCGCGCCACCGCGCGGGCAGCTCACGTGTCGCACCGGGATCTGCGCTCGTGCCGGAGCGAGTCGTGCCGTGACCGGCGTATCCACCTGCATCACATGAACCCCCATCTGCATTGGCAGTGTCCAGCCCGCGACGTCGTACGGTTGCAATCCTGCGGGGAAGCGTTGCGCCTCGAGAAGGTCCTTCGCATGCGCCCGGTAAGGCTGGCTCAGATTCACGATGTAGGAGCCGGGCCGTTCGTGGATCTCGACAGCGCCGTCGCGAAGGACGCGCAGAAGCTCGCGCATCGCGCCTTCATCATGCTGCCTCCAGGGTATCTCGAACGCGTACGGGGGCTCCGTCGCACCCAGGCGAAGCTGCCTGCGGCCGAGGGCCACGAAATTGGCCACGAAGTCCTGGCGTCGGCGGCTCATGAGATGTACGAGCGCCTCGGCGGCGATCATCTCGTACTCGACGATATCGCGCAACCGCCAGCTCCCGCCCGGCCAAGGATTGGGAAAGTTCATGCGGCGCTCATACCGGGGCAGGCCGCGTGCGTGCCCCCGCAGGAGCGAAGTGTCCTGCTCGATCGGCGTGGCGATTCGCACGCTTGCAGCCTCGCTGAGGATGCCGATCATGTTGTGCCGAGTCGGCGTGGAGCGCATGCCGCCGTGCCACCAGAGATCGAACACCACGCCGCTGCCCACGCCGCTCTTGCCTCGCTGCTCGAGCGCGAACTGCATGTCCATGCCGATGAGGTCGATGGAGCGCACAATCAGTGGATCCACGTTCGGGTTGATGGGATCCACGAACGGCGGGACGAAGAAGCGCATCCCCTCGTTACCCATCTGATGCACGTCGTACAGCACCTGCGGAAACCATGTTCGATACAGCATATCTGTAACGAGCTTCGTTTCGCGCTGTGTCACCATGAACCAGTCGCGGTTGTTGTCGTGGCCCACGTAATGGTGGTAGAGCCACGGCAGCGTGCCTCCTTCCCAACGTGTGCCCAGGTTCGCACGGTAGTAGTCAACCACCATGTCTATGCCGTCCGGGTTCACCGATGGAATGAGCACGACGATGGTATGGGCCAGCGCCGCCTGGAGGGTGTCGTTCGTGGCCATCCGCCAGACCAGCTCCATGGACATCTGGGAGGCAGCTATCTCATTCGAGTGAATGCTGCACGAGATGACCAGGACACTGGGCTGAGAGGCGATCAGCTGCTGTTCGTCGGCTGGCTCAAGCCTCCGCGGATCGGCAAGACGTGCCTGATTTTCACGGATCGCCGTGAGGTTGCGGATGTTGTCCGGCGTGGAAACGGTGACCGTGATGAAAGGCCGGCCGAGCGTGCTCGCCCCGAGCGTATCGAGCTTGACGGCGGGCGAGAGGGTTGCGAGGTTGGCGAAGTAGGCCACTATCTGTGACCAGCTTGCGAGCTGGCGGTCGGCGCCGACATCGTGACCGAGGTGGGTACGCGGGTGGGGGATCTGTTGTGCGGTCGCCGACGTCGTGATGAGCGCCGTGGCGAGCAGCGCCAGGATGGGTGTCCGGGATGATCGCATGGTGAGGCAGTGGGGTTCGGGAGGTAGTCGAGGAATAAAACCCGCAACACTGCATCCTGCCACCGCGCACGAAGAGGATCCACCTTGCCCAAAATCCCTCCCCACGACGAGCGATTCAAGACGCCTGTCTACGGCACCGTTTTCGGCAAGCGGCAGGAGGTCGTACAGCGATTACACGCGGGTGACCGGCTCATTCTCGTGCCGGATCCGCCCGGAACCGACAATCCCCAGGTGTGGGTGCATGCCCGTGGCGGTGACGTCGTCGGCCATCTGTCCGACGACGTCGGGCGGTGGCTCTGTCCCTGGATGCTGGATGGCGGCCGCTGCGGTGCCGTGGTGCAGAAGGTGGGGAATCAGGACGTGGCGAGCTGGCGACGTCTGATCATAGAAGTCACGTGCCGGGCGGACTGACGGCGCGCAGGCCATCAAACCACACTCAGCTCCCTCCCCACCTTCTTGAACGCCTCCACCGCTTCATCCAGATCCTCACGCGTGTGCGCCGAGGACAGCTGGCAGCGGACGCGCGCCTGCCCGTGAGGCACGACGGGGAAGCCGAAACCGGTGACGAACACGCCGTGGTCAAGCAGGCGCTCGCTCATGCGGATGGCGAGCGGTGTCTCGCCGACGATGATCGGAACGATGGGCGTCTCCCCTTCGAGCGGGTTGAAGCCGGCTTCGCGGATTGCTGAGCGGAAGTAGCGCGTGTTCGCGTGCAACTGCCGGACGCGCGCGGGGTCGGACTCGAGGACGCGGACCGCCTGCAGCGAGCTGGCTGCGACGGTTGGTGGCAGCGCATTCGAGAACAGCTGGGGTCGCGATCGCTGAGTGAGGTAATCAGCAAGGAGCGCCGGCCCCGCCACGAAGCCTCCCGCCGCACCACCCAGGGCCTTGCCGAGCGTGGACGTGATGATGTCCACTTCGCCAACCACGCCAAAGTGTTCCGCCGTTCCCCTTCCGCGCTCGCCAAGGACCCCCGTCGCGTGCGAGTCGTCCACCGCCACGATCGCGTCGTGGCGTCGAGCCAGCTCCAGGATGTCGGGGAGCTTGGCGATCGAACCCTCCATCGAAAAAATTCCATCCGTCCAGATGACGCGGCGGCGCGCGCTCCTTGCGCCGTCCAGCTTCTCCTGCAGATCGGCCATGTCCCCGTGCCTGTACACTGCGCTCGTACATTTCGTGATGGATTTGGCCAGTCGGATCGAGTCGATGATCGACGCGTGGTTCAGTGCGTCGGAGACGACGAAATCACCCTCCTCGACGATGTTCGCCGTCAGGCCTTCGTTTGCGTTCCAGGCCGAAACGTAGGTGAGCGACGACTCCGTACCAACGAACCGCGCCAGCGCCTGTTCGAGCTCCCTGTGCACCGTGAAAGTGCCGCAGATGAAGCGTACGCTGGCGGTGCCCGCACCGAACCGGTCCAGCCCTTCGTGACCGGCGCGGATCACCTCAGGGTGATCGCTCAGTCCGAGGTAGTTGTTCGAGGAGAGAATCAACACGTCGCCTCGGCCCTCCATCCGGACTCGCGGCGCTTGCGGGGAGTCGAGATAGTTGAGCCGCTTGTAGACGCCTTCGGTCTGAAGTTGCTCGATCGTGTGCTGGAGGGCGGTGACGAACGCGTGATTGATGGCCATCGTGCGTGCAGGTGTGCTGGTGAACTCAGGCTATCTCGAACACGACCTTCCCGGCCTCTCCAGTGCGGATGGCCTCGATGGCGTGGTCGCATTCCTCGAGCGGGAGGCGATGCGTGATCACCGGTGACGGGTCGAACTTGCCGGAGCGCAGAAAGCGTGTCATGAGGTGCCAATCCTCGTACATGCGGCGGCCGGTGACTCCGTACACCGTCACGCCCTTGAAGATCAGCTCGGTGGCGAAGTCAAACTCCATCGGACGCGCCGGCACGCCGAGCATCTGAACCCGGCCGGCGGGCCGCGCCATGGCGAAAGCCTGGTGGATGGCCGATGGGACGCCGGACATCTCGAGTACGACGTCGACGCCCAGTCCGTCGGTGGCGCGCCGCACCGCCTCCTCGACTCCCGACGGGTGTACAGCGTCGTGAGCGCCCATGTGCCGGGCGAGTGAAAGCCTCCGCTCGTTTACGTCAGAGGCGATGATCCGCGACGCGCCGGCCACGCGGCAGATGCCGCAGGCAAAGATGCCAATAGGGCCACAACCGGTAATGAGCACGGTCGCGCCGGGTATCTCGGCGGTGAGCGCTGTGTGAAACGCATTGCCCATCGGATCGTGGATCGCGCCGATTTCATACGAAACGCTGTCGTCCAGCGGCCAGACATTGGTGGCCGGCATGGCGATGAACTCGGCGAAACAGCCATCGCGGTCGACACCGATGACACGCGTGGAGGGACAGGCGTGTGCATTCCCGGTCCGGCAGAGCAGAGACCGGCCGTCCACGATGTGGCCTTCGGCGGTCACGCGGTCACCCGGCTTCCAGTCAGTCACCAGTGCCCCGACCTGCGCGATGTCGCCGGCGAACTCGTGCCCGACTACGATAGGAGGCCGCACACGGCCGCGCGCCCAGTCATCCCACTCGAAGATGTGTACGTCGGTGCCGCAGACACCTGCGCAGCGCACCCTGATGAGCACCTCATCATCGCGTATGGTCGGCTCCGGCACGTCCTTGAGCACGAATCCGCGTTCCGGCCGCTCCTTCACCAGCGCTCTCACGCCGCGTTTGGCTCCTGTTGGGGGTGGCACGGCCGAGGCGGCCGCGCGGCCTGAAACCTCGCATGTCGTTGAATATGATGCCAGTGAGGGGCGACCCTCACGCCCTCGTCAGATTCGAGCGGATGCGCTGCGCCGCTCTCTCTCCAGTGAGCACTGCGCCCTCAATGAGCGGCGCCGAAAGGTAGTCGCCAGCGAGCGCGATCCTCGGTGGCAGCGCTTCGGCCAGCATCCGCACACGCGTCCGGTCCGCAGCGAACCCCGGATGCGGCAGTGGTGTCCCCTCGCGAAAACGGTAGACTCTGGCGTGGGTGATCCGGCCGCGCACCGTTGGAAGCAGCAGCTCGATCTCGGGTAGCATCGCTTCCACCACCTCAGCCGACGTGGCCTCTACCAGACGCGGCGCGAACTCCGGGGTGGGCCAGGCGAGCGCCACGTCGGAATCGTGCGCGGGGTTCGGCAACTTCGCACCGTGGGCCGCGCAGGCGCTAACGACCCTTGCCTCGCGGCGCGCGCGGAAGATGCCAAACCGCTTCCGTTCGAGGGGCACGTTCACGGCGAGCGCGAGCGTGAGCGTCCTCCGAATCGGCACCGTGGCGAGCCACTCGATCAGGCCCGGCGCGAGGACGCCGGCGCCGGCGAGAAGCTCGCCCGCGGATCGGGCGTCGGTCGCCAGCACAACCGCGTCGGCGCGCCATTCCCGTCCATCGGCTGCCATCGCGATCACGTGCGTGCGTTCCATCGTGAGGCGCGTGATCCTTGCTTCGAGTACTACCTCGGCGGTCGCGACCGAACCACCCAACAGCGCCGACCACCCCTGCCGTGGCGCGAGCATGTCAGAATCGCTGGCATAGCGTCCGAGGGTGAGGAGGAAGCCGAGACTCGTCTCCTCGCCCCCGGCCGCGTAGAAGGAGTTGGCGGCCGTATCCGCCAGCAGCTCCGCGGCGTGCGGGCCGACATGGGAGGAGATGAACCCTGCCGCGCTCTCGTTGTCGAGGGAGATCGGGAGGCGCTCGACCATGGCCTTCAGATGCATGCGATGTCGTGTGAGCATCGGCAGGAGGTGCCGGCCGAGCCGCAGCTTCTCCATGGCGGAGAGACCACGGAAAGCGAGCAAACTGCGGATGGAGCCGAATTGAATTTCAACCCGGTCGCCTCCGCTAACGATCATGTCACGACCGGCGGTGCGCCAGAGACCGAGCGGCACGCGTGCTGCAGACTGGTCGATGAGGCGCAACGTGTGAGCGAATGATGACGCGATGAGCTGTGCGCCGGTGTCGATGACGGTGCCGTCCAGTGTGTCGCTGCGCGCTCTGCCGCCAAGCGTTCGCGCGCCATCTATAAGGGTGACGGCAGCGCCTCCGGCGAGCAGGTGATGCGTGGCGGAGATGCCGGCGAAGCCGCCGCCGATGACGACGATGTGCGGCTCGCTCACGACTGATTGCGGTCGGGTGGCGGGCGCCTGATGTTGGATTTCATCGAGGTGGACTATTGCGTGACAATTTCCAGGTTCCTATATTCGCGCAACGATATATACGATGCGGGGGTGTCCCGAGTGGCGTCGACCCGACGACAACGCTACCAGGAAGAACAGTCGGCCTCGAGAATCCGTCAGACGAACGGAAGCCAGCGCGTCGCCGCTCCCGCCAACTTGCCGTCACACCAGCACCGCACGCTCTCCGGCGATGGCGGCTTTACCTCCAGAATCTCTCGGTTCGCGGTTACCGGCAGCAGCGGTCCGGCTCGCCGATCGCGCGCATCTCGCGTAACAAAGCTGCCGGCGAATCGTCAGTGCGATAAGATGCAGCGGCAGCCGCGATTCTTGCGCGGTGGCTGTGTGAGTTTGACAACTCGTTGAACGAAGTCGGTCGTGAGCGTCGGAATTGGCGCGCACAGCCGATCATGATGTGAGGTGAGATCCTCGTGATTTCGCCCACAAGGCCGCCGGTCCACCGGGGGATCGGTCGGCGCAAAACTCCAGTACTGGAGATGTG
>CAZWSO010000137.1:0-6674 GCA_964636485.1 uncultured Gemmatimonadaceae bacterium | reverse complement strand
TTGGCCACGGCCCCTAAGAACTAACCGGCGGGAGCGCGGCCGCGTTCCCGCGGAATGTAGTGGATCCGATTCTCGAATCGGCCGGAGCGCGGGTGATTCAGGACCTGCATCGCATGGTCCACCCCCAGCTACGCGGTTTTCTCCGCGAGGATACGTCATTCCTCGTATGGGACGGCGTGCCGTTCATTCGTAATCTCCCTCCAGGAAGTGGAGAACAAATCACGTCTCTCACGGAGGGTTCCATGCGTCGCTCGATCAGCCTTCTTTCGATCGCCGTCGCCGTCTTCTCGGCGGGCACGGCGGCCGCGCAGCAGCCCCGGCAGTTGAACCCGGGAGACCGCGCCAAGGTTCAATTCACCAGCGAGAGTGGACAGCGCAGACAGATCTCAGGGCAGGTTGTCGCGGTTGGCGACGGAGTGGTCGTGTTGCAGCGGCCACGGCACACCCCCGACAGCCTGTCGGTTGCCCACCTGTCAAGCGTGAGTGTCGCCACGGGACAGCGCGACTATCTCGGCGGTATGGGCAAGGGTTTCCTCATTGGAGCGGGAGCGGGGCTGGTGGTCGGCTACATGGGCGGGGAAAGCGACTGCTCAGGCATGTGGTTCTGCTACACGAAGGAGGAATTGGCGGCGGCGCTGGCCGTGGTGGGCGGCGGTAGCGGCCTGCTGCTCGGTGCCATCTTCGCGCCGCGCCGCTGGGCAAAGGCGGAGATCCCCGGCACTCGCATCAGCATGACACCCACTGTTGGCCTCAGCTCGGCAGGTTTCCGGCTGAGCGCGACCTTCTGACCGCAAGCGTAGAAACGCCGCGAGGTAAGATTCTGGCAGAGCGGTGATTCGGGCGGAGCCGGGGGTCAGAGTCGGGGCTGTGATCCCGACGGGCGCGCTTCGGGGGAGTCGGGGGTGTGATCCCGACGGGCGCGTTTCGGGCGGAGTCGGGGGTCGGAGTCGGGACTCTGCCCCCCGAAAAGGCTAACCCCGGAAGGCGCTCAGAACCTCGCCTCGAGATAGAGATCGGCGCGGATGCCGCGGCTGGGTCGGATTCCCTTCGACAGATCGAAGCGGACCAGACCGTCCAGGAACGACACGCCCACCCCCGCACCGCTCATCGGCTGCCCGGGCCGCGACCAGTCGGAGCGCGAACCAGCCCATCCCAGGTCGCCGAAAATCGTAGGACGCGCGATCAGAAAGCCGCTGCCGAGCTCGGCCCTGGCAAGCCAGTAGGCATCGCCGGCCATGGTTCCGATGGGCTGCCCGCGCACAGTATGCACACCGCCCAGGTACCAAAGCCGCTGCACCGGCATCTCGCCCACGGAGCTGCCCGCTCCCGCCGTGATGGAGGCGTGCAGGTTGCGCGACAGCGGGTGCGCGAACGTCAGGTCCATTGCGCCACGCGCATACTCGAAGTCGGCGAATCCCGTTTCGCCGCGCACGTCGAGCGTGGTGCGCAGCCCGCGCGGATCGAGACCAAAAGACCCCAGATAGCGCGCCGACATTCCCAGCGACGTCCCCCTGTCGGCCACGATGTTGGCCGGGAAGCTGTCGTTCGAGATGAGCTTCGGCAGCGAGAAGTGCGTTTCGACGCTGGCCACGCCGTGCCGCTCCGCGAACAGCCGGAAGGACAGCGGCGAGCCCGCGCGCCACAGCCCGCGCAGCTCTCCACCCCACGCGCGATGATAAAAAGCGTCGTCGCGACCGAACAGAAACGCGCCTAGCGAGTGGCCGAAGCCGAACGGCTCCTCCCAGTCGCCGGAGGAGACGAGGCGTCGGTAAACGCCGAGCTCCAGCGTGCGGCGTCCGTCGGAACGGGACACGAAGAGCTCGGCGTTCGGCTCCAGGTCGGCGACGCCAAGTCGCACGTTGCCGTCGAGCGTCAGTCCGCGGCCGAGCTGCATGTTGGCGCCGACACCCGCGGACAAACCTTCCACCCGGTTGTAGCGGACCATGCCGCGCTCGAGACCGTAGTAGATGTCTGGCGCCTGCGGTCCCCAGCGAGCCTGAAGACCGAAACCGAGCTGGTCGATGAGGGCATCACGCTCGGTGACACCGAACAGCTCCTCGCCAGAGTCGTAGGGCGAGGGCGGCAGGTCGGGCGAGTTCAGCAGGATCGAAGTGTCCTTCGGCACGCGCGAGTAGACGCGAAGCCCCGTCTCGCTGCGCGTGGAGACGATCACCGTTGCATCGCCGTCATCGATCGGCGCACTCCGCGTGCGACGTCGCCGCCTTCCGTCGCCGGTCGTGTCGGCGGCCACGGAGTCAACGGCGGCCGTGTCCGCTACGATGGTGTCTGCCACAAATGCGGGCAGCTCAGGGAAGGGGTCGGTTGAGTTCACGCTCGCATAGCGGAACGACTCCTCAACTGAAAACGGCAGGCGCATGAAGCTGACCTGCGCCTCGCCGGTAGCCGCCTTGAGACGCGGAAGCCAGTATGTGCGCCCCTCCTCGGAGCGGTGCAGGCCATACTCGATGGTGACGGCGTGCACCGTCGCGACCATCGGCCGCAACCAGCGCGGTATGTCATCGTCGCCATCCCGCTCAGCCAGCATGACTATGTCGAGTGGCACCGACGGGCGGTACGCGGCGCGCACGAGCTGCGAGGTGCGGGCGTCGAACCAGAACGAGCCGACGAGAAGATTCCACTGCGGGCGGCGCGCCTCTACGCGCAGCTCCAAAATGCGGATACGCTCCCCGTTCGGCAGCGTGAATATGGCGGAGTCACCCAATGCGTAGCGGTAGTAGGCCTCCGAGCCCAGCGCGATGGGGTGCACGAAACCCTCTTCGTCCACCTCCTGCCGAAGGCGCTGCCCTCCGACCAGCAACTCCTCCCGCCCCGGGTAGTACGGCACCGCCACCTGGTCGCCGTCCATGCTCACCCGAACGTTCTCCCTGGGCAGCATCGGCAACACGGTGCGCGAGCCGGTCACGTCCACCCATGCACCGTGCTGGCTGTTCCACCGCACGCGGCCCGAGGTTTCGTGCCGGAAGGCGAGGCGATCGCGGCCGATGCGGCGGAAGCCGAGCCCGGCGGAGATCCGCCGCAAGGCACGCGCGTCGTATGCAACCAGCGTCGAATCCTGCTCGAGCCGCGCAGTGCGCGCGCTCAACAAGAGCTCGCGCGCCGTGGGAGAGCGGAATGCGGTGGCAAGATGCTCGGCAGTAACGGAGTCGCGGCGCGCGGCGCGGCCGTCGTTCCTGTCGGTGGCGGCACCTGTGGCGCCAATGGTGACTGAGCGGCTGGTGTCGACCGGCTCCTGCGCGGGCAGCACGGTGCTGCCGGCGGCGAGAAGGGCGAGAACGAGCGAGCATCTCATCGTATTCGAGGTAGAAACCTGGAACGGGCGCGCGGCAGCTCCGCCATGCGGAAGCCGCCTATCCGTGCGTCCTGTCGATGAGACCCTACGACTCCCTGGCCGTTCCGGTTTCGGCTGCGGCAGCGTGCGCCCGCGCGGTCACAGCCGGGGCTCCCTCACTGGCGGCCGCTCGCGTTCGATCTGCTCCATCTCCTCGCGCACCAGTTCCCGCTGGCGATGCTGCTCCTCGGCGCGGGCGCGCTCGCGGGGAACGCTGACCGCCATGAGCAGCAGCGCGAGCGCGGCTGGTGCGAGCATCGTGAGCAGATCCCCCGGCACTCGGCGGGCAGCACCGGCCCCGGCGCCCAGGCGAGCAGCCAGCCACGGGTATGCGCGCTGCATCCAGACAGTCGCCACGATGATCCCGAGACCGAGCGCGGCCAGCGCTATGGGAAAGAGCACCGTGCCGGCAAAGACGTCGAACGCCAGGTACCCAAGGTAGAGCACCAGCCCCAGTACACCGGCAACGAGAAAGAGCTTCTGTCCGATCCGCAGCGAGAGCGCCACGGCGGCCAGGGAGACCAGCGGCGAGAGATGGCGCACTGCGGGGTAGTCAGATGCCGTCTGCACCATGCCGATGAACGTGGCGATGGCGCCGAACAGGTAGATCCAGAATGCCCAACTGCCCGTGACCGTGCGCCGATCAATCACGTAGCCAGCGGCGATCAGCAGCGTGCCGACAAGAAGCGACACGCGCGCAACCATGAAGCCGCCGAGCGTCAGACCGAAGGCAAGCTCGGTGAGCGGTATGGTGATGCTCCACGCCGCGAAGGCGGCAGGTGCGAGCACCAGCGGGTAGCGCACCACGCGCACCGCGATCAGCGCGGCCGCGATCGTGGAGAGCTGTAGAATCAGCCATCGCCCCGAATCCCACGCCGCTCCGCCCGGTGGACGAATGGGAATGCGCACCTCGTACGGCGCCCACACGCCGGCAAGATTCGCCAGCGCCCAGGCGATCACCGGCACCATCACCACGACGAGCGTGGCTGACACCCCCTCGGCCAGGCGGAAGCCGCGTCTCCTGAAGAGCACCGCCGCGGCCGTGAACGCTACGGCATAGAGAAGCGACACGAGGAGCACGCCGCCGGGACGCAACGCCACCCATCGGTCGAGCAGAAAATACGCGCCCGCAAAGAGCACCATGAGGGCGCCCAGATGGTACGCGACGGTGACCGCGTTCAGCCCGCGCGCTTCGGCACCGGGCGTCGAAGGCGGCTGCGTGGGAGCCGCGGCATCCGGGGTTGGAAGCGCGAGGATCTGCTCGAGCTGCGCGGGAGTGATGATCCCGCGGGCGACGGCATTCTCCAGCCGTGATCGTGAAATGTCGGGCATTTTGTATCCTGGTACGCGGACAATAATGACATACCGGGCATCTCACGGCACGTCAGGGCACGAAGCACGCGGGCGTGGGGGGGAATGTCGTCACGTCAGGCGCTCGGGGCGTGCCGTCAGCAATCGGGCGTGTCGGGGCACGTCAGGCGCTCGGGGCGTGCCGTCAGCACTCGGGGCGTGTCGCGGCACGTCAGGCACTCGGGGCATGTCGGGCACGTTAGGCACTCGGGGGCATGTCGGGGCACGTTAGCGAGGTCACCAATGCGGACAGGCTCCCATGGAGCACCCCCTTGACCGTGCCATCAAGCCGAATATTATTCGGTATACTTAGCCAACCAGCGCATGATCGACGATACTGACCGCTCAATTCTGGCCATACTTCAGCAGGACGCCCGCACCTCCAACGCCGAGATCGCGCGCAGGATCGGTATGGCACCGTCCGCTACGCTCGACCGGCTGCGCAAGCTCGAGGAGCGTGGAGTGATTCGCGGTTACGAGGTGCGCGTCGATCCGGTCGCTCTCGGCCTGCCGCTGCTCGCTTTCGTATTCGTGCGCGCCGAGGAGCGGGTAGGCGGAACCGAAACGGCCGATGCGCTTGCGGGGATACCAGCCGTGCAGGAGGTGCATCACGTGGCCGGCGAGGACTGCTTTCTCGTGAAGGTGCGTGCCGCCGATCCCGAGGCGCTGGGGCAGCTCCTCCGCGAGGGCTTCGGCGCCATCGCCGCGGTGCGGTCTACGCGCACCACCGTCGTGCTCGGTACGACGCGCGAGACGGCAGTCCTCCCTGTAGATGTACCGCTGCGGCAGGAGGCGTGATGGGCGACGGGGACCGCTCTTTCCGCATCAAGCTCGTCGCCGCCTTCGCGGCGCTCTACGTCATCTGGGGCTCGACGTACCTCGGCATTCTGATCGCCATCGAGACTATGCCGCCGCTGATCATGGCGGGCGTGCGGTTCCTGATTGCGGGCGCGATGCTCTACGGGTTCTCGGTCGCCCGCGGCGCGATTCGACCAACGCGGCGGCAATGGGGCGCGGCCGCGATCGTCGGTGCAGCGCTCCTGCTCGGCGGAAACGGGGCGGTGGCGTGGGCGGAGCAGTCGGTCCCGACTGGCGTCGTGTCGCTCGTCGTCGCAACGGTGCCGGTCTGGATGGTGCTGCTGGAGTGGGCTCGTCGCGGCGGCACGCGGCCTGGCGCGATCGTGTTCGTCGGCCTGGCGCTGGGACTACTTGGCATTGCGTTGCTGTTGGGGCCGGACGTATTCCGCGGCACGGGAGAAGGCGCGGTGCCGCTGAGCGGCGTGATCGTGGTGCTCGGCGGCTCGCTGGCGTGGGCGGCCGGTTCGATCTACTCGCGTGGTGCAGATCTGCCGCGCGAGCCGATGCTCACCACGGGGATGCAGATGCTCGCCGGCGGCACGCTGCTCGTGCTGGCGGGGCTGGCGACTGGCGAAGCAGCGCGACTGGACATCGCGGCCATCTCGATGCGGTCGTTCGGCGGTCTCCTCTACCTGATCCTCTTCGGGTCGCTGATCGGCTATACCTCCTACATCTGGCTGCTGCGAGTGTCGACACCGGCGCGCGTGTCCACGTACGCATACGTGAACCCCGTGGTCGCGGTGTTTCTCGGCTGGGCGTTCGCCGGTGAGGCGATCACGGCCCGCGTGTTGGTGGCCGCTGCCGTGATCGTGAGCGCGGTGGCAATCATCGTCACCGGGCAGACGGTGCAGCGTCGCGCCGAAGCCACGCGGCAGCACCGCGCGGCGGCATCACGCCCAAGGGCTGCGTGAGGTGAGCTCCGATGCGGGTGATGTGACGCGCGATCAAGGTGACGTGACGCGCGACAGCGCCGCCGCAGGAGACTTGCCGGCGGAGCAATTCAGCGAGCACGCACGCGCAGCGTTGGAGTGGATCGAACACTATCTGACCGGGATCGAGCGTTATCCTGTGCTGTCGCGCGCGCGGCCCGGCGAACTGCGCGCTGCGCTGCCTGGGT
>CAZWSO010000136.1:0-6675 GCA_964636485.1 uncultured Gemmatimonadaceae bacterium | reverse complement strand
CTGGAACCGCCCGGAGCCACGCCCCAGTCGCCGCGCCGCACCCGCCCGCCGGGCTGCGAGGAGAGGCTAGCGGGGTAGCGGTCTGGGATGCGGGAGCCGCGGTACTGAAAACACCGGCGATTCTTCAGCGGCCGGCGCCTTGCGAACTTTGGCGCCGGCTGTCTGTTTTCGGGTAGGGAAACCGAAAGCAGATTCCCGAACCCCGAACGCCAATGACGGAAAGCACGCCCCAACCGGAAGCGGCCGCCCCCACCCCCGAACAGATCCGACTCGCGCTGCGCAAGGTCAAGGATCCGGAGCTGAACCTGAACGTCGTGGACCTTGGGCTGATCTACGATGTCGAGGTTGAGGAGGGTCGGGTGAAGGTTGCGATGAGCCTGACCTCGCCCGGCTGCCCCTCCGGCCCGGAGATCATGCAGGGTGTCGAGCAGCAGGCGAGATCGGTCCCGGGCGTAGAGGCGGTGCATGTAAACCTGGTCTGGTCACCAATGTGGAGCCCTGACCGGATAGAACCGAGGATCCGCGCGTACCTGGGATTCTGACACCTTCCCGTCACCGGCACGCAGGAGGAACGGCGAGCTGACAGCGGCCAGCTGCCTGGCGCGTGGCTGCCGGCTGCTCCGGTGCCGTGGCGGAGAAACGGCGATTTGACGGTGGCCAGCTGCTGCGCTGGGAGCTGTCAGCTTTTCCTGGGCGGATGAGAACAGAAAAAGCGAGCGAACTGCGGCTCCGCCACCGCTCCTACTTCCTGAGCGCCCCCAGCACCGCCTCACCCATCTCCTCCACCTGCCAGCGCCGTATATCGGGGATGTCGGCAAGCTCCTCGAGGGTGGTGGGGTTCCTTCTGGCGATCGCCTCGAGTCGTTCGCGGGAACAGAGCACGCCGGGCTCCAGATCGAGCCGCTGCGCGGCCGCATCTCGCACTGTGCGCAGGCGACTCACGCGCGACTCGAAGTCGGGATCGCGCGTCCAGCGCGCGGCGCGCGGAAAGCGGGGGAGCTCGTCATCCGACAGCGCGAGCCCCCGTCTGATGGCGGAGAGTATCTCCGGCGATCGCCGCTCCAGTATTCCGCGCGGCATCCCCTTCACGCCGCTCAACCCCTCCGGCGTTGTCGGCGCCTTGCGGGCCAGCTCCAGCAGGGTCTCGTTCCCTGCCACGCGGAAAGTCGCGCGATCCAGCTCTCCAGCCACCGCATCCCGCCAACGCGTCAGTTCGCGGAAGATCGCCAGCTCGCGCCGGTTGAGATCGCGCGCCCCTTTCGCGCGCAGGAAGGCGTCCTCGTCTGCTCCCTCTTCCCAGCGCGTACCCTCCAGCCTGGAGAATTCCTCACGCGCCCAGTGCAGCCGTCCCAGGCGCTCCAGATCGTCACGCAGCCGATCCCGGAGGTCGAGGAGGTACATGGTGTCTTGCGCCGCGTATTGGAGCATCTCCCGCGAGAGTGGACGCATCGACCAGTCAGCCCGCTGATGCTTCTTGTCGAGCCGCACGCCGAAATGCCGCTCGAGCAGCGCGGCGAGCCCGAACGAGCGAATCCCGGCGAACTGCGCCGCAATTCGAGTATCGAAGATGTTGCGCGGGTGCCAGCCGTAATCCTGATGCAGAAGCCTCAGGTCGTAGTCGGCGTCGTGGAACACCACCTCCACCCGCTCATCCTCGAGAAGTCGGCCTAATCGCTCCGGAACCTCGATACCCAGCGGGTCGAGGATCGCAGTTTGCCGTCGTGTGGAGATCTGAAGCAGATAGATCCGATCCACGAAGCGGTGAAAACTTGCACCTTCGGTGTCGATGGCGAGCTCCGTGACGCTCGCGAGATTGTCGAGGAACCGCGCCGAGCGGGTCGGCGTGTCGAGGTATGCGGGGGCGTGCTTCTGGTTAGTCGCGGTCACGAAGGCCTCGTCAGGGGCAAGCCCGCCGTCGCTCCAACGGCTGCCGGATCGCCCGCTCCAGGGACAAAGATAAGCCGCCACTCAAGACTTCCTCCATTGGCGGCGGCGTGAGACTTTTAGCTGAGACCGACGAGCGAGCAAGAGAGCGCTGCCACCGCGCGGCAAGAGCCTTGCTCATGGTGCTGGCGACTATTTCCAGCGAGGGGTGATGAGCGACAGATCCAGCGGTGGCCGTGCTCATGCCGAGCGGCGGGTACCGGGCCCTCCTGGACCTCCGTCCGCTGGAGAGCGCCGGCGGCGCGTGGTGGGATGGAGGAGCCGGGACATTCTGCGTACGGCCGGTCTTCTGGCCGGCATCTGGATCCTGCTCCAGCTCCTCTGGTTCGCCCATGCCATCTTCTTCGTGATCTTCCTGGGCGTACTCTTCGGGCTCGGCCTTTCCGCGGGAGTGGACCAGCTGGAGCGCATCCGCATTCCGCGCATCCTCGGCACGCTTCTCATCGTACTCGCATTCTTCAGCACGCTGTCCTTGCTCGGTGCCCTCATCGCTCCACAGCTCACCCAGCAGGGGCGTGTGCTTCAGGAGCGCCTTCCTCAGGCGATCGACGAGGCGGAGGAGTGGATTCTGCGCCGGTCCGGCGGGATCATCGGCGTCATACTGCCGGAGACGACGCCGCCGGAGGACGAGCGCCCCCCCGCGCCGGCGCCGGATGAAGCCGCGGCGGAGAACGACGTGGAGCTGCGGGCGCGGCTGAGTGAGCAGCTCCGCGGAGCGACCGGTTATCTCTTTGCCTTTTTACAGTCCACGGCGGCGGTGATTGCGGGCAGTTTGCTGGCGATGTTCATTGCCATCTACATTGCCGTCGAGCCGCGGACGTACAAACGTGGGCTCATGCACCTGTTCCCGCACCGTTACCGGCCGAGAGCAGAGGAGGTGTTCGGCAAGACGGGGCTGCTTCTGCGCCGGTGGCTCGTGACGCAGCTCGTCGCCATGGTAGTGGTGGGCGCTCTCACGACGGTCGCGCTCATGATCGTCGATGTCCCGGCTGCGCTGGCGCTGGGGGTGATTGCCGGGCTGCTGGAGTTCATCCCCATGTTCGGTCCGATCCTCGCGTCAGTACCGGCAATCGGAATGGCGTTTCTTGATTCGCCGCAGAAGGCGCTCATCGTTGTGGCACTCTACATTGGCATCCAGCAGTTTGAGAGCCAGGTGCTGACGCCGGTGCTTATGAAGGAGGGCATCGACCTGCCGCCGGTGGTGACGCTCGTCTCCGGCGCGCTCATGGCATTGGTGTTCGGCTTCATCGGCCTGTTGGTGGCGGTACCGCTCGTCGGCGCGGCAATGGTGCCGATCAAGATGCTCTACGTGGAAGGCGTGGTCGGGGATGAGGTCCGCCTGCCAGGTGACAAGAAAGACAAGGACAAGCGCGACGAGGACGACGCCGAATAGGAGCCGCCTCGATCACTGGACACCGGCTGATGATGACCGTACACCGAGCATCATGAACGGGGAGCATCGAGCAGCCAGTCCCCGACAACATGGCCGACTCCCAACCGCCGAACGCGACGAACCGTCCGAGCTTCCGCTCCTCAGCCGCTTCCCTGCGCTGGCGTCGCTGCCGCGGGTTGTGCTGGGAGTCTTCCCATCGCCGGTGGAGCGACTGGAGCTGGCCGGGCTCCGCGACGACCTGTGGATCAAGCGGGACGATCTGAACGCGCCCGCGGACGCGTACGGCGGTAACAAGCTGCGCTCGCTGGAGTTTCTCCTGGGCGACGTGCGGGCGGGCGACACGGTACTGACCATCGGCGGCCACGGTTCCACCCACGTCATGACCACTGCCGCGTATGCGCAGCGGCTCGGCGCGCGGATCCGGGTGATTCGCTGGCCCCACGACATGAACCCCATGGCCGAGCGCATCTCCACACGCACCGGCGAGATGCACGCCCACATGGATGGGACGAGCTGGATCGGAGCAGCCTTGCTGCGCGCGTGGATAGCGCGCGTGCGCGGAGGTGTCCGCTGGGTGCCCCTCGGCGGGACTTCGCCGCTCGGCGTCCTCGGGCACGTCAACGCCGGGCTCGAGCTCGCCGAACAGGTTCGCGCCGGCGCGCTCCCCACACCGGCGCGCGTGGTGGTGCCACTTGGCACCGCGGGAACGGCGGCCGGTCTCGCGCTGGGGATGGCGATCGCCGGTTTGAGCACCGTTGTAGTGGGAGCTCGCGTCGCGCCACGGATCGCGACCAACCGGCTGCGTGTCCTTCGCGTCGCGCGGGCCACCGCGCGGTTCATCGAACGCCACACGGGTGAGCGGCTGCCGCACGTGTCGCGTGCCGGCATCCAGGTATGGCACGGCGCCTACGCCGGCGCCTATGGAAGGCCACACCCGCGCGCAACCGCGGCGGCTGCGCTGCTCCACGAGAGAACCGGCATCCGGCTCGACGACACCTACAGCGCCAAGGCGTTCGCCGCGGCGCTGGAGCTTGCCCGCGACCGCGATGGATGCACGTTGTTCTGGCTCACCTTCGATGCGCGGTGGGCAGCTTCATAGATGGAGACACTCGAACCTTCTTCCACCAGGAGAGTCCATGCGTGCTGACGTCAATGGCATCACACTGGCGTACGACGAGCGGGGAACGGGCTCGCCGCTGCTCCTCGTTCATGGATTCCCGCACTCCCGCGAGCTCTGGCGTCCACAGGTCGACGCGCTCGGTGCGGAATACCGCTGCATCGCCCCGGATCTGCGAGGCTTCGGCGACAGCGGCGTGGCACCTCCGTACACGATGGGCCAGTACGCTGACGATCTTGCGGCACTCCTCCGCGCCCTCGACATCGAGCAGTGCGCCGTGGCCGGTCTCTCGATGGGCGGGTACATCGCCTTCGCCATGTGGCGCCGCCATCGAGCCCGCATATCGGCGCTCGTACTGGCGGACACGCGGGCCGAAGCCGACGATGACGAGGGTCGCGAGAAGCGACGCAAGATGATAGAGACGGCGCGCACCAGGGGCATGGAAGCGGTGGCGGAGGCCATGATCGGAGGCATGGTGGGCAAGACCACGCGCGAGTCGAACTCGCCGCTGGTTGGACAGGTGCGGGCGATGCTCTCCTCGGCACCACTGGAGGGCGCCATTGGTGCGCTGGAGGCCATGATGGACCGGGCCGATTCGACCACGCTGCTCTCGAGCGTCGACGTGCCGACGCTGGTGATCGTAGGAGAGGAGGATGCTCTCACGCCGCCCAGGTTCGCGCGTGCCATGCACGAAGCGATAGCGGGAAGCACGCTCGTCGAGATCCCGCGTGCCGGCCACGTGAGCAACCTGGAGCAGCCGGGCGCATTCAACGACGCCGTACGTGTGTTGATGCGCTCACTTCACGCGGGCTGACGGTGCGCGGGGCACGAGCCCCGCGCACCGTGCGCGTCTAGTCTTTCGCCGTGTAGGCCACGCCTCCAACCGCGGCACCCAGAGAGACCAGGATTGCGAGTGCGGCGAGCAGTGCGGCGGTAGCGACGTGCGGAGCGGCGTCCTGCACGATCTGGCCGGCGCGCTCAACCACCGTGTCTGGATCCACCGCGAGCTGCTCCTCGAGCGCCCGTGCCTGGCGCTCGACAGCGCTCACGATGTCCTCGCCCGGCTGTGGCTGCGCGGCCGTGACGGCAGTACGCTCGAGCACGCCAAACGCCCCACCCACGATGGTGCCCAGCCCGCCAATCACCATCCAGAGCGCGAGCAACGTGGACAGACCGCCCAGCACCACCCCGTGCAGTGCGGCATCCTTGCGCCGCAGCACGCCAGCCAGTCGTCCCGTCGTCATCCCGCCGGCAAAGAGGGCGAGAATCGCCGTCAGCAGCATCCACACCATTGCGCCGATGCCAACCGTCCGTGGATCCGTTTCCGTGCCAATGACGCCGACGCCAAACGCCACACCGAACAGCGCGAAGATCACCTGCACCACCAGCGCGACCACGAGTCCGGCGAAAATCGCCCCCCAACTCAGACGCCAGCCGGTCATCGTTTCCGGTGGCTGCGTTCGCTCCAATCGCACTTCAGCCATTGTAACCCTCCATCCTGATAGTACTTACAGATATTCCCCGCCCACCAGCGGAGATCCCGAGGTACCTTCGTGATTCCTGTCTCCTTTCGGGGCGCAAGGAGGCTACCACCGCGCCAGATGGCGTCAGCGTTCGCACAGAGCGCCGGAAAACGCCTGACGCGACGAGCGCCTTTTGAAGTTGCCCGGGGCCTGCGTAACTTTCCTGCGCCGCGCCGACACACACCCCGGAGACCCGATGGCCGTAGCTACCGCCGCCCCCTCGATCACCGAGCTCACCACCATCGCCAGACGGCTGCGCCGATACGCCGTTCGCATGATCGCCGCCGCCAACAGTGGGCATCCCGGCGGATCGCTCTCTGCCGCGGAGATCGTCACGGCGCTCTATTTCGGCGGCGTGCTGCGGCACGATCCCGCGCAGCCCGAGTGGACGGACCGGGACCGATTCATTCTGTCCAAGGGCCACGGCGTGCCCATCCTCTACGCCGCCCTTGCCGAGTGCGGGTATTTCCCGGTGGATGAGCTGATGACTCTGCGGCAGGTAGACTCGCGCATGCAGGGGCACCCGGTGCAGGGGCTGACGCCGGGAATCGAGGCGTCGACGGGCTCGCTCGGCCAGGGATTGTCGATCGGCGTCGGTCACGCGCTCGCGGCGCGTCTCGACGGACGTCACTTTCGCACGTTCGTCGTCCTCGGCGACGGCGAATGCCAGGAGGGACAGGTGTGGGAGGCCGCGATGT
>CAZWSO010000135.1:0-6676 GCA_964636485.1 uncultured Gemmatimonadaceae bacterium | reverse complement strand
ACGCCGCCAGGTACGAGCGATGCACCCGCAGGAGTACATCGGCCACCGTTCCTGGTTCACCTGGAAAGTCATCCTTCGGCCCCAAACGAAGCCGCTCGGCCACTATGCGCCGGGCGAGAGAATAGCCGTTGGTGTGCAGGCCACTGCTGGCGAGGGCGATCAGCGCATCACCCGCTCGCACGTGGTAGCGCCCCAACACTCCCGCCTCATCCACGATACCGACGATGAACCCGGCCAAATCGTAATCCGGCGGTGTGTACAATCCGGGCATCTCGGCGGTTTCTCCCCCCAGGAGCGCGCAGTGATTCTCCCGGCACCCTTCGGCTACACCCCGAACCACTGCCTCAACCACCGCCGGATCGAGGCGCCCGAAGGCCAGATAGTCGAGGAAGAAGAGCGGCGCAGCGCCTTGCACCAGAATGTCGTTGACGCAGTGATTGACGAGATCGTGGCCGACGGTCCCGTGCCGATCAGCTTCGATAGCCGACTTGAGCTTCGTTCCCACTCCATCGGCGCTGGAGACAAGGATCGGATGACGGAGCCCCGGGGGAACACGGAACATGCCTCCGAAGCCGCCGAACGCGCCGGCGACACCATCTGTGAAGGTGGACTCCACGATCGCGCGGATCCTGGCTTTTGCCGCATCCGCGGCTTCGATGTCTACTCCGGAGCCGGCGTAGTCGAGCGATTCGGTCATGCAACCACCAGGTCCTGCTCGAAGGTGACAAGCCGGTGAAACTCCCGGACGCGTGCTGCGATGTCCTCGGTATCGATCTCCAGCAAGCGCTCGATCGAGAACCGCTCGACGGCAAATGAGCCCATGGCAGAACCGTAGATGATGGCGCGTCTAAGATGCGCTTCATCAAGCATGCCCTTGCGGGCGAGATAGCCAATGAAACCTCCCGCGAACGCGTCACCGGCGCCGGTGGGATCGAAGACGTTCTCCAGCGGATATGCGGGGGCGAAAAATACCGTATCGGGAGTGAACATGAATGCCCCATGCTCTCCCTTCTTGATGACTACGTACCGCGGCCCCAGCGCCAGGATCCATCGCGCCGCCTTCACGAGGTTGAACTCTTCCGTAAGCTGGCGCGCTTCCGAATCGTTGAGCGTGATGACGTGGACGTGTCGCAGCAGCTCTATCAGGTCATCCCGCCGACTTTCAATCCAGAAGTTCATCGTGTCGCAGGCGACGAGCTTGGGGCGCTCGACCTGGCGCAGCACCTCGAGCTGTAGCCGAGGATCGATGTTACCGAGAAACACGAATGGCGCCCCGCGAAAACGTTCGGGGATCTTCGGACGGAAGTGCGAGAACACGCCAAGCTTGGTTTCCAGGGTTTCGGCGCTGTTGAGATCGTGACGATAGCGTCCGCGCCAGCGAAACGACTCGCCGTCGGCGTGCTCCAGCCCCTCGAGATCAACGCCGCGTTCGACAAGTTGCCGGAGCTTTTCGATTGGATAGTCAGTGCCGACGACGCCGACGAGCTGCACTGGCGTAAACAGACTTGCCGCCGCCGAGAAGAAGGTGGCCGAGCCGCCGAGCACGTTCTCCGTCTTGCCAAAGGGCGTCTCGACTGAATCGAGGGCCACCGAGCCGACCACGAGGACGGTCATGTCGCTGGGAGTGAGCGGTGGTTGGTGCCGAACACCGACGCGCTACATGCGGTCTGGCGCGGTGATGCCGAGGATGGCGAGGCCATTTCGCAGCACCGTGCGGGTGGCGCGAGCGAGTAGGAGCCGCGCGTTCATGAGCCGCGCTGGTTCGTTGAGCACGTGGTGTTTGTGGTACCAGAGGTGCGCAACGCGTGCCATGTCGAGCAGGTAGCCGGCGATCCGTTGTGGTTCGAGAGCCTCCGCCGCGCCCGTGACGTGGGATGGAAAATCCAGCAATGCACGAATCAGATCCTGCTCCTCTGCCTCCCCAAGCGCGTCGAGCTCGACGCCGGCGCCATCGATCGTCGCAGGGTCAATCCCGCCTACCCGGAAGATACCGGACATGCGCGCGTGCGCCATCTGGATGTAGTAGACCGGATTCTCCTCCGACTGGGACCGCGCCAGATCCACATCGAACTGGAGCTGCGAGTCGCCGCGCCGCATCAGGAAGAAATAGCGGACGGCGTCGCGCCCCACTTCATCGATCAGATCGCGGACGGTCACGTAACTGCCGGCGCGCTTGGAGATCTTTACTTCCGCACCGGCACGCATAACCGTGACCATCTGGTGCAGCACGTACTCTGGATAGCCGTGGGGGATGCCGATGCCCAGCGCCTGGAGACCCGCGCGCACGCGCGTGACCGTGCTGTGATGATCGGCTCCCTGCACGTTGATGGCACGCTCGAAGCCGCGCCGCCACTTGGTCACGTGATAGGCGACATCGGGAACGAAATACGTATACGTGCCGTCACGCTTGCGCATGACACGATCCTTGTCGTCCCCGAAAGCAGTGGTGCGGAGCCACAGCGCCCCATCGTGTTCGTAGGAAAAGCCGCTCTTCGCCAACGCTTCAACAGTCTCCTCGACGTCGCCGTGAACGTGCAGTGATGATTCCAGGAAGTACGTGTCGAAGGTCACTCCGAAAGCACGCAGGTCGAGATCCTGCTCCTCGCGCAGCACCTGCACGGCGAAGGTTCGAATCGCCTCCCGCCGCCGCCCTGAGGAATCCCCGTCCGCGCTCCCGTCGAGCACCTCCTGATGCGTCTCGCGGAATCGGTCTGCGATCTCGGTGATGTACTCGCCGTGATAGCCGCCCTCCGGAATCTCCGCCGGCAGGCCATCGACCTGCCGCAGTCGCGCCTCGACGCTCAACGCCAGGTTTTCGATCTGAGCGCCCGCATCGTTGTAATAGAATTCGCGCGACACGTCCCACCCCGTCCACTCGAGAAGAGATGCGACCGCATCACCGAGCGCCGCCTGGCGGCCGTGGCCAACGTGCAGCGGACCGGTCGGATTGGCGGAGACGAACTCGACCACCACCCGCCGCCACCGTCCTGCCTCGCTCCGGCCATATTCGTCACCGGCGGCGACGATTTCGACGAGGCCGCTGGCGTTGGCGGCGGCGGAAATGCGGAAGTTGATGAAGCCGGGACCGGCAATCTCAATCCGCTCCACCCCGGCCGTGCCGAGATCGAAGCGGTCCACCAGTTCGCGCGCGATCTCCTGTGGCTTGCGCCGCAACGGACGCGCCAGCACCATGGCCAGATTGGTCGCCCACTCACCGTGCGATGGATCCCGGGGACGTTCCAGAAGCGGCTCCGTCGTTTCCGGCGCACCGATTGCTCGCGCCGCAGCGGATAAGGCGTCACGAATCCGATCCCGTGCGTTCATTCCTCGTTCGCGCCGCCAGTGGGGCTCCCGCCGCCGGATTTGGCCTCGCCTCCCGACGAACTCCCGCCGTCGGAAGACGATTTCGGCGAGGCGCCTCCGCCCGCCGCACCCTTTTTTTCGCCGGTGCTCCCCGCATCGGGCTTGGCGCCTTCAGTCCTGTCTCCCGTCTTCGCCGGCGCGACGGGCGACTTCTTCCCGTCCTTCCCGTAATCGGTGATGTAGAATCCGGATCCCTTGAAGATGAGCCCCGCGCCACCGGAGAGCTGCCGCGCCGCCGTCGCGCCGCATTCCGGACACGGCAACTCAGCAACGGACTCGCTGATCTTTCTGACAAAATGGTCGAATCGATGCCCAGCCGGGCACGCGAACTCGTAAGTAGGCATGGATTGGTAACTTAAGTGGCCTGACCAATCTAGCGGTCGGCATCGCGGGGAACAAGCGGGAGAACCGCCAGTGTTTGCGACGAGCCTCCGCACCAGAATGACCGGTGGCGTAGTGAACCTGATGTGACCGCTCGTCGGCTCGCCGCTCGCTTCGCTAAATGGGACTGTACGCCCCCCACTTTCCCGCCAGCGTTCCGGCAATCTCGCCTACGGTGGCGCGCTCCCTGGTGGCATCGATAATCAGCGGCATGAGCGGCTCGGCTGGCCGCCCCCCGACAGTGATCGGCTCGGCGGCGTGACCGAGTGCGGCGAGCGCGCGATCCACGGCCTCGGCGTTGCGGGTCGCACGAACAGAGGAAAGACGGCGCACCTGGCCGCGCTCCAGCGCGGAAAAGTCTGGCGCCGGAATCACGGGTGGATCGCGACCATCATCGAAGCGATTTACCCCAACCACCACGTCGGCACCGTCTTCTACACGTCGCTGCAGCTCGTACGCGCTGCGTGCGATCTCCTCCTGAAAGAAACCGGCGGCTATCGCCCGCTCCGCACCGCCCAGCTCCTCGACCTTGGACATCAGGTCCAGGACCTGCCGCTCCAGCGCGGAGGTGAGGTACTCCACGTAATAGCTGCCCGCCAGCGGATCCACCGTGGCTGTGACGCCCGTCTCATAAGCAATCACCTGCTGCGTCCGCAGGGCGAGCGTGGCCGCCTCCTCCGTAGGGAGCGCGAGCGCTTCATCATAGCCGTTCGTGTGCAGCGACTGCGTTCCGCCGAGTACTGCGGATAACGCCTGAACGGTCACGCGTACTACGTTGGTCAACGGCTGCTGCGCGGTGAGTGTCACGCCCCCAGTCTGCGTGTGGAAGCGCAGCCGACAGCTCGCCTCCGACGCGCCGAAGCGTTCACGCATGACGCGAGCGTAGATCCGACGGGCTGCCCGGAACTTGGACGCTTCCTCGAACAGGTCGCTGTGAGCGGCGAAGAAGAACGACAACCGCGGCGCAAACGTATCCACCGCCAGCCCCGCCGAAACGGCGCGCGATACGTACTCGATCGTGTTGGCGAACGTGAACGCCAGCTCCTGCGCGGCAGTGGAGCCCGCCTCCCGTATGTGATAGCCTGAAATCGAGATCGGATTCCACTGCGGCACCTCGGCGGCGCAGAAGCGAAACAGATCCGTAATCAGTTCGAGCGATGGGCCGGGCGGATAGATGTACGTTCCGCGGGCGATGTACTCCTTTAGGATGTCGTTCTGGATCGTACCGCTGAGCTTCGCTCTCGCGATCCCCCGCTCCTCGGCGACCACGATGTACATCGCCAGCAGCGTCGCCGCCGTGGCATTGATAGTCATCGAGGTGGAGACGCGGTCGAGCGGGATACCGTCGAGGAGCGCGTGCATGTCCTCCACGCTGTCAATGGCCACGCCAACACGGCCGACCTCGCCCAGCGCTCGGGGGTTGTCGGAGTCGAGCCCCATCTGTGTGGGTAGATCGAAGGCGATGCTCAGGCCGGTCTGTCCGGCGGCCAGCAGGTGCCGAAAGCGCTGGTTCGTTTCCGTGGCTGTGCCGAAGCCGGCGTATTGTCGCATCGTCCAGAGCCGCTTCCGGAACATGGCGGGCTGTACGCCGCGCGTGAACGGAAAGCGTCCGGGGTCGCCGAGGTCACCCTCGTAATCAACCGGCGCATCGGCGGGACGGTGGACTACCTGCACGGGGATGCCGGACGGAGTGTAGCGGACCTCCTCGTCCGGCGTGCTCACGCGCCGACGCCGCTCAAGGCGCCGCCGAGCGTCGCCTGTGCGAGCTGCACCTCTTCCTTGCTGCCAATGTAGAGCGGGGTGCGCTGATGCAGCTCCGCTGGCGTGATGTCCATCACCCGGTGCACCCCATCGATCGCCGCCCCCCCGGCCTGCTCGACGATGAAGGCGAGCGGGTTCGCCTCGTAAAGCAGGCGCAGCTTGCCGCGCGCATTCTTCCGGTTGGCGGGATAGCAGAAGACTCCGCCGCCAAGGAGGTTTCGATGGAAATCGGCGACGAGAGAGCCCACGTAGCGCACGCTGAGCGGACTGCGGTCGCCCTCCTGCCCGCGATAACGACGCATGAGGGTGCGCACGGGGTCGGCCCAGAGCGAATCGTACGCGTCGTTGACCGACAGGTAGCGCCCGGCTTCGGGAGTCCGAATATTGGGGTGGGAGAGGAGGAACTCGCCAATGGCCGGATCCAGCGTGAACCCGTGCGCCCCCTGTCCGGTGGTGTACACGAGCATCGTGCTGGAGCCGTAGATGATGTAACCAGCGGCTACCTGCCGGCGTCCGGGCTGCAGCACGTCCTCCATGTTGCCGCGCAGTCCCGGAGTGATCTTCCGCAACACTGAAAAGATCGTTCCCACCGGTACGTTGACGTCGATGTTGGATGACCCATCGAGCGGGTCGAAGAGGAGCACGTACTTCCCGCACCGGAACGCCTCAGGTATCTGGATGAGGTCCGGCTCCTCCTCCGATGCCATAACGCACAGCCTCCCGCCGTGATCCATTGCCTTGATGATCACCTCGTTGGCGATCACGTCGAGCTTCTGCTGCACTTCCCCTTGCACATTATGATTGTGCGTCGCGCCGAGGATGTCGGCCAGACCCGCGTTCCGGACCTTGTTAGCGATCACCTTCGCCGCCAGGGCCAGGTCATAGAGGATGCCGGACAGCTCTCCGGTCGCTTCGGGATGGAGCCGCTCCTGCTCGATGATGAACCGCTCGATCGTGATGATCGAGGTGGGCGTGTGAGTCATCACGGTTACTTGTCTCCCCGGGAAGCTCCCGACAACGCCGCCCGCACGCGCGCGCTTGCCCAGCGCCGCGCGTCAACCTCGAAGCGGTTGTCGCGATAGCCGTGGCGCAGCCACTCCCACGCGTACCGAAGCGGGAAGGCGGCGCTCGCCTGAAACTGGTGCACGTGCCGCAGTTCGTGCAAGAGCAA
>CAZWSO010000134.1:0-6722 GCA_964636485.1 uncultured Gemmatimonadaceae bacterium | reverse complement strand
GGCATTCACGGCATTCGTGAGTTCGTGAACGCGAAGACGGTGTGGGTGGGAGGTGGGAGGCGCTCCGCGAGTACGGAGTGAAGGGTCGGTGCGGTACGCGGGGATTGCTGGCTCGGTACTCGGAGCGCCCTGTCACGGGCTGGCGCTCCGCCACCGACCGGGAACCGTGAGTCGCCGCCTGTGATCCCGACGATGTTGCGCCCCTTTCCTTCCGGCCGCACCCAAGCTAGCTTAAACGACTACATCATAACGCCTTACCGGGGCATCCCGTCATGCATCCCTTCATCGACACCCAAAAAGAATACCTCCGCAGCGACATCCCGCCCTTCCGGCCGGGTGACACGCTCCGCGTAAATGTGCGTGTGAGGGAGGGCGACAAGGAGCGCTTGCAGGCGTTCGAGGGCGTGTGCATCGCCCGCCGCGGGAGCGGTGTGAGCGAAACCTTCATGGTCCGCAAGATCTCCAACGGCGTCGGTGTGGAGCGGATCTTTCCCCTGCACAGCCCGATGATCGGTGGTGTCACCGTAGTGCGCCGCGGCCGCGTGCGCCGCGCCAAGCTCTACTACCTTCGCAATGTCAGCGGTAAGGCCGCTCGCATCAGCGAGCGGAAGGTGAGGCCCCCGAAGATCGGCGAGTGAGCGGTGACTGGCCGGCCGGGGCGTGCTCGTAGGGGACCGCCAGCCCGCTGGACCACGCTAGAGCGTGACATCCGCCGTGGCGGCGCAACGCTCATAGCCGGGGTGGATGAGGTCGGACGGGGCTCGCTCGCGGGCCCCGTCGTCGCGTGCGCCGTAATCATGCCGCCCGACGCGCGGGCCATCCCGGGCGTGGATGACTCCAAGCTCCTCAAGCCGGACGCGCGCGTGAAGCTCGCCAGACGCATTCGCGAGCGCGCCCTTGCCGTCGCCCTGGGTGCGGCGTCGGTGACCGAGATCGACCGCCTCAACATCTATCACGCCAGCGTTCTCGCTATGAAGCGCGCGCTGGCTCATCTGCGTACCATCCCCCATCACGTCCTCGTGGATGGTAACCGAATCCGAACGCTCGGCCACGAGCACACGGCCGTCGTTGGCGGAGACGGACGCTGCTTTTCGATCGCCTGTGCATCCATTGTCGCAAAGGTTACACGGGACGCGCTCATGAGGCGGCTCTCCGCGCGCCATCCTGGCTACTCGTGGGAGACGAACGTTGGCTACGCCACGGCGGAGCACGTCGTCGGGCTCCGGGAGCGCGGTTCGACGCGCCATCACCGGCGTCTGTTCGTCCGCACCGCCCTCGCCCTCGACGCCAATCTCGAGCTGTTCTCCGATGACGCGATCGGCGGTGCGGAGCGCACGCTCCGGTGAGCGACGTCTTTCGCGAGAACCTTTTCTCTGGGCAGGTCGCGATCATCACCGGCGGCGCAACGGGTATCGGTTTTGGTATAGCGGAGCTTCTGTCGGAGCTTGGTGCCCACGTCGTGCTGGCGAGCCGCCGCGCCGAGCATCTCGAGTCGGCGGTGGAGCGGCTGCGAGCCGCTGGCAGCGCCGCCTCGCACGCGCAGCTCGATGTGCGCGATCCCGAACGCGTGCGCCAGGTGGTGCAGGAGGTCATGGCGGAGCATGGTCGCATCGACGTGCTCGTCAACAACGCTGCCGGCAACTTCTACGCGCCCTCCGAGTCGCTGAGCCCGAACGCGTTCCGCGCCGTGCTGGAGATCGATCTGTTCGGTACGTTCTTCTGCTCGCAGGCCGTCTTTCCAGCCATGCGCGACGCTGGTGGTGGGCGGATCATCAACATCTCCATGACGCTCCACTATCGCGGCTGGCCGCAGATGGCGCACGCCACCGCTGCCAAGGCCGGAGTGGATGCGCTCACCCGTACGCTGGCCATGGAGTGGGCACCCCACCGAATCCGCGTGAACGCCGTCGCGCCTGGGCCTGTCCCGACAGAGGGAGTGCGACGTGCATTCACGCCGCCCGGTGCTGGTGCGCCAGATGTTTTTGCTAAAGGTGGGGCCGGCGAGCGTCTCGGCCATGTGATTCCGCTGGGCCGCTGGGGGGAGCCGCGCGACATTGGGCAAGCGGTCGCATACCTTGCCTCACCCGCAGGTGACTGGATTACCGGTGCCACGCTCGTTGTGGACGGCGGTGAGTGGCTTCGCCCCAACCCCCGAACGCCGGACTTCGCCTGAAAGCCGCCAGCTGCGCTGCCGGCCTCTCACGATCACGCTTTCGGCGTGACATGGGTCACAGCGCCGAAACCTCGGTGCCACTAGCATTTGCGCACGCCAGAATTGGGCATGTTTCTGGCAGAAGCTCCACGCACGTGGCAGTCACGCGTAGGATCAACCCCGAGCGCCGCTACAACAGGGAGTGGACGTATGAGAAAGACTGTGCAGATGCTGCTGATGATCGCGGTGATCGCGCCCACGCTAACGGCGTGCGTCACCCGCGGCACCCACCGCCGCGACATGGCCAACGTTAACCAGCGGATCGACGAAGAGCGCCAGGCTCGCATCGAGGCGGATGAGGCAATCCGCGCCGACATCTCCACCCTTCGCAATGATCTCGATCGCATGCGCACCGATTTTGATGCGCGCATCGTTGCGATGGAGGAGGGGCTCCAGTTCGCTCTTCCCGTGAACTTCGCGTTTGATGACGCGACGGTTCGCGACGAGGACCGCGCCAAGCTGGACCGCTTTATCAATGTCGCGCAGCGTCACTATCCCGGCGCGACGATCACGGTGGAAGGCTTCACCGATCCGGCGGGCACGCGCGCCTACAACATGCGCCTGTCGCAGCGGCGCGCCGAAGCAGTGCAGCAGTACCTGACGGGCAACGGACTCACCGATCGGCAGATCCGCGCCGTCGGCATGGGGCCGGAGCGTCAGGTCTTCCCCGGCGCCTGGGGTGATGATCCAGGTGGGCTGGAGAACCGTCGCGTGGTGTTTGTGATCGAGACGCGCGGCGACACGCGGGTCGAGGGAGTGGCGTCGAACTTCTGACCACTCCACCGGCTGCATTTGCACCGGAAACGAGGGCGGCCGATACTGGCCGCCCTCGTTACATCCTCCCCACGCTCGAGCTGGTGTGCCCAGACTTTCCGGTAAGTATCAGAAGGCTGGTTCTCTGTCAGCGTTCTGGATGCTTGGCCCGCGTGCCGCGTCAGGACGTAGGCCTGTCCCGCGGTTGGTACGCGTGTGCCGCGGCCTCAAGCGCCTCCACTGGAATAAGCTCGGCGAACGGGTGATACAGGCGGACGAATTCCTTAGCCGACAGATAGGGCCGTGCGATCAGTGCCAGCACCGCGGTCACGGCGGCGCGGGTCATGGGAGCGTGCACGGTCTCCGAGGTCAGGCCGGCGGCAACGTCCGTGATATCTTGGACGCGCCGCTTGGCTCGCGTCACCGCCCCGGGCATCTGATCCATGATCCGGCGCAGTTTGGCCCGCGCCACCGCCTCCTCGGGGTCGTCCGAGCGCTGTGCCAGCAGCGGATCGGAGGCCCAACCTTCCTTGGGCACCGAGATGCCGATCCATGCCCCGAGCGGCAGCTTCATCAATCGCGAGAAGAACTGCCGCACCAAGGGCGTCATCTCGCCATATGTTGAATCCCTGGCGATGTAGAACGGGATAGACGACGGGGATGGGGTCATGATGTCGTTCATGGCTCCTCCGCGTATGGGATGCGGCGTCAACTGAAGGTCGCGGCCTGCCGACCTCGGCGAGACGCGAGCGCTCTCTCCGCCCTGACGAAAGACGCTCAACCCTTGATACTCGATACCCCGAGGTCGTGAGACAAGCCCATCCAAGGCCGATTGTGATGTGGAACCCTCTCCCTGACTGACCGATTGGTTAGCGCCCTGCCGGCAGCCGGCGTAATTGCGCCCGGGAGGTTCGGCCATTGCGGTTACCAGCGGAGAGCAGCGAGCTTGCGGCGGTCGTCCCGACCGTACCGAAGTGGCCGTCCCAGCGGCGGTGGTACCACCCAGGAGTGGGCCGAATGTACAAGGTGTTGGTGGTGGGGGCGTCGGGTGTGTTGGGGACGGAGGTCGTGCGCCTGCTTCGCGAGGAGAGCTGGCCACGCCGCATCGTTTGGCGCCAGAGTCGGGAACGGCCCGAGAGCCCCGGGCAGGAAGAGGAAGTCGTCGTCGCGGATGTCACCGACTCTTCCTCCCTGCGCGGAGTCTGCGATCAAGTCGAGACTGTATTCTCGTGCGCCGGAGCGAGCATGCGGCTCGGGGCTCTGCGTGACCGTACGTCCTTTGCGGCGGTGGACTGGCGGGGGAATCTGCGGTTGCTCGATGAGGCGAAGAGAGCAGGCGTCCGCCGCTTCGTTTACGTGTCGGTTTTCGGTGGTGAGCGTATGCGTCACACCAGGTACGCCGACGCGCATGAGCGCTTTGCCGATGCACTGCGCACGAGCGGACTGGAATACGGTATCGTGCGCCCGACGGGCTTTTTCTCGTTTTTTGGGGACGTGCTGCGCATGGCGTCGAAAGGGCACGGACTGGTCCTGGGCTCCGGCCACGCGCGCACGAACCCGGTGCACGAGCGTGAGGTAGCGGCGGTGTGCATGGCCGCCATTCGTGCGGGTGGTGGAGAGCTGCCGGTGGGCGGCCCGCAATGTCTCACCCGTCGTGAGATCGTGGAGCTTGCCTTCGACGTAGTCGGCCGCCCTGCAGCGTTGAGAAGTCTCCCTCCAGGCGTCCTGAAGGCGGCGGTTTCACCACTCGCGATTGTCAACCCGCGGCTGCATGCGCTGATGCATTTCGGAATCGAGGTCTCGCAGGTGGACTGTGTGGCGCCGGCGGTGGGTCGGAGCAACCTCCGCGACTATTTCGCCAGTCTGGCCGGTGTGAAGGCGGAGCTGTCCGGAGACCCGCTCCCGGCCTGAGTCACCGCGCCTGACCCAGCACCTGCCAGTCGATCGGCCGTGCAGGGTTTAGTGCCTGTCTGTATATTTTTGAGGGGACCCGGTAGCTCAGCTGGTAGAGCAAGCGGCTTTTAACCGCTAGGTCGTGGGTTCGAGTCCCACCCGGGTCATTTGAGTTTTCGAGCGCGGCGCCGTGAGTCTGGGCGCTTCGAGTCCCTCAGTCATGTTTGCGGTGAGACGCGAAGAGGGAGGGTATACCTTCCTTTACACTGGCCACCCGGCGCCCGGTCGTGAAGGCCGATTTTAGGACAGCAGCATACGGTTTTAGGACATTTTTGACTGCCGGCGATCGCCGCCCGGCCGCGCCCTCAACGCGTCAGCCGGCGCACCTCGGCCAGCCCTTCCTCCGTCCACCGGGGTGGTTCCCGGTCGTTGGCGATCTCGGCGATCGTATGGAAGACCAGCCGTGCGACGCGGGCTCCCTTGTCGGGATTGATCAGCTCCACCGTGTCGGACGGCCGATGGTAGTCCTCGTGCACGCCGGAGAAGAAGAACAGCGCCGGAATTTCCAGCCGCACGAAGTTGAAGTGATCGCTCCGGAAGAAGAACCGCTCTTCCGGCCAGATATCCTCGGCCACGGTGAGCCCCAGCTCCGGCTGATCGGCGCTGACGCGCTGAACCAGTGGCCCGAGAGACGAGTACTCCTGCCCCAGCACCACGATGCTGTCTGGCGCGTTACGACTGATCATGTCGATGTTGATATTCGCGACGATCCGTTCCACAGCCACCGTTGAGTTATCGCTGTAGTACCGGGACCCGAGCAGTCCTTTCTCCTCACCGCTCACCGCAAGGAAGACGATGGAGCGGCGGGGCGCCGTCTCGAGCATGGAGAACGCCTGTGCGATCTCGAGCAGCGCGGTCGTTCCCGACGCATTGTCGTCGGCACCATTGTAGATGGAATCGCCGCGTGCGTCCGGCATCCCCACGCCGACATGATCGTAATGGGCACTGATGATGACGTAGCTGTCGCTAAGCTCAGGATCGCTCCCACGCAGTATCCCGACCACGTTCGACGGCTCGCCATCCTGGAGCATCTCCACGGGCGCGGCGAGCGAGGCGGTGACGCCCGGTAGCGGCACGGGGCGGCGCGCATCTTCACCGCTGCGATGGCGCAGACCGTCCAGGTCCAGTTCGGCGGCGCGAAAGAGATCGCGGGCAGACTCGTACGTGAGATAGTACGTTGTGATCTCCCGCAACCCACCCAGCCGTCCGCCTGTCGCACCGAACCGCTGTCGAAGCACGGCCACCTCGTCGCCCGAGAAGTCCGGATCGAGCACGAACAGGACCGCGCTAGCGCCCCCTTCCTGTGCCACACGCCGCACGCGGGTGCCTAGCATCCGCCAGTCGCGGTCATAACGGCCCGGCATCAGCACTACCGCGACGCGGTCGCGCACTTCGCCCGCTGCGACCGCGTCAATTTCCGGGGCAGAGCCAATGAGCACCATGCCAGCGGTCACCTCTGCTGGGGCGCCGCGATCCACCACGAAGTCCACGCCGTGCCGCAATACGATCGTGCGACGCTCAGTCTGAAGCGTCATCCGCACCGCCGCCTGGCTGAGCCGCGAGATGGGGAATGACCACCGCTGATGGTAGCTGCCGTTGTCACCGGCAGGCTCGAGCCCGACGCGATACATCTCCGATGCGATGTAGGCGGCCGCCGCTTCCAGCCCCTGGCTTGGCGTGTCACGGCCACGCAGCGCATCACTCGCCAGATAGCTCACACGCGCATGAAAATCGCGCGCGGTGATGGTGTTCGCCGCTGCCCCGTGCGCGTCGGCCACTGCCAGCGCCGGCGCCGGCGCTCAGC
>CAZWSO010000133.1:0-6744 GCA_964636485.1 uncultured Gemmatimonadaceae bacterium | reverse complement strand
GTGCAGGTGACGTACCGCGCCTCCTCGAGCTTCCGGGCGTGCGCGCTCAGGTTGCCGTCGGTGGTGGACAACAGCGCCTTCAGCTCGTTGAACGTGAGCGATTCGTTGGCAGCGAGGGCGCTTACGATCCCCAGACGCATCCGGTGATGGACAATTGAATCGAGCTCCTGTGACTCCGCGGCCGCGGCGCGCCCTTGTTCCGCCCGCAGCACCTCACGCGCCTCCTTCTCTGGCGGCCGTGCGCCGGCGTCGGGTCGGCGTCGAGGGACAGCTCCAGATTTACCCACCGTACCTCCTGGCAATGACGATTCCGAAGAGCACGTGCAGCCCGCCGAAACCCAGCATCAGCATCCAGTCGCCCACCGCCGCGGGCAGCAGCAGTGTGACGACGCCCAGTGCAATGAAGCATGCTCCCATAAGAGGGACCGTTCGCACGGAGAAGGCGCCACCAGTCATCACGCCTGTACCGTAGAGGAGTAGCCACAGACCCGGCAGGACAGTCAGCATGCCGTGGCGTACGAGGACGGCGGTGAGGACGGCTCCGACGAAGACCGGCGGCGCGAAACTGAGAGCGAACTTGCGCACCGGGCCGCGAATCAGCGGCTGCTTTGCCGCACGCGCCTTGAGCCCCGTGGTCACCGAGCCGATGAGCATTGCGAGCACCGCCGTTCCCAGCCAGACGGCCAGCCACGCCACACGGCTCACCCGCGTCATTGCCAGAGCTCCCGCCGCCAGCGCGGCGGCGCCCACTACCACCTGCCCCCAGCCGGAGATAGCCGTGAACGAGGAGGCATTCTCCATCGTTTCCCGGATGAAACGCAGGTCTTCCATCGCTCGCGCGCGGAGAGCGGGCGCCCGTTCCTCAGAAACGAGCTTGAGTGGTCGTGGCGAGGGAGAACTCATGGGCGCAGTATTGCACCTGCCTCAGGGATTGTCAAGTACTTTGTCCTACAAAGTCACCGCCTCGTTATGGCCTCTTTTGTCGACCGAATCCCTGACTCGGCAACCCGCGAGGGGACCAAACCTTGCGGCCTTCGATTGATTCAACGACCACACCGGTGGAGGTGAGCATGGCAGACATCAAACTGGAAAGACGCGAGCGCAACGTCTGGCCGTGGGTGTTGGTCGGCGTCTTGATCCTGGCGCTGCTGGTCTGGTTCCTTGCCGATCGCGGTCCGCGAGTCGCGGAAATCGACGTCGACGCGCCGCCAGCGGCAGCATTCCCGACCGAAGAGATCCCGCCGGGCGAAGCTGGCAACTTCGCCGCATGGGTGCGCGATACGAACGCCCGCGACGAGGCAGGCATGGAGCACGCGTACACGGCTGACGGCATTCGACATCTGGCCGCCGCCATCGGCGATGCCACGGAGCGGGACAGCGTGCGAGGCCAGCCACTCGATGAGCAGCTGAATCGCATGCGGGCGTACGCCGACAGCGTTCAGCGTGATCCGGAGGCGCTGAATCACGCACGCTATGCGCGCAGCGCATTCCTGCTCGGCACCGAAATGCTGGAGGACATCGACCGCACCGAGCATCCGGATGTGGATGCCGGGATCAGTCAGACGCGGGAGGCCGCAGGCATGGTGGATGCCAATGTTTCATTGCTCGATCAGATCGACCGCGTGGAGAGGTTCTTCGCCAATGCCAGTGAGACTGTCACAAGACTGGCGCGGGCGGGCGCCCACGTGGAGGAGGATCCACGACCAGCGCGGTAAAAATACGCTTCTCAAAGGAGGACTTCAGATGGCACGATCCGACAAAGACATGACCCGGCGCCTTGTCGCCCTTAACGATCTGTCCGACTACAAGGTTGCGGACGAGGATCCCGATATCCGCGGCTGGGACGTGATCACCGCGGACCGCAAGAAAATCGGCGAGGTGCACGAGCTGATAGTGGAGCCATCGGCCATGCGGGTCAGGTATCTCGACATCGAGCTCGACAAGGAGTTCCGCGGCAAGGATGACCGGCACGTCCTGATCCCGATCGAAAAGGCCCGCCTCAACGAGGACAAGGATGACGTGCTGGTGGACCGGATTTCGAGCGAGGAGCTGGCGGAGCTCCCCACTTTCGAGCACCAGGACATCTCACCGGACTACGAGGATTCCGTCTGGCGGTCGTTAGGCGCCGAGAGCGCGCGGGCTCGCTCCGGTACTACGAGCGATGATTCGCAATTCTTCGGGAACCGGCGCCGTGGGCGCGAGCGGGCACCGTACTTCACCCAGCGCACGGCGGATCGGGAGCTGTCGCGTCCGATTATCACCGAACCGCCGCCCGGTCGCGGTGCCGAGCCTTCGGCGGCGGAGTCGCCGCCTGCGCAGCGAGGGGAATCGGAGCCTCCTCCATCCCGCCGCTGATGCGGTAAACCCAATCCCGCCTGGGAGTGGGCGGATGCTACATTGATCGGGACGGGCAGTCGACAACGGCTGCCCGTCCTCACGTTCAGCCAACTGGAACGGGGAGGGGCGGATGCGGAAAGGCACGCTCCGGGCGCTGCTGAAGCCCGACATCATGAAACTGATCGAGGGACGTGGCTGGACCGCGCTGCGCGAGGCGCTCGCCGAATGGCCATCACCGGAGGTTGCGGACCTTCTGGTTGACCTCGAGAAGCCGGAAAGGGTGCTCCTCTTCCGTTCGCTTCCGCACGACATGGCGGCCGATGTCTTCTCGCACCTCGACATCGAGCAGCGGAACGAGTTGTTGCGCGACCTCACCGATGAGGAGACGCGGGCGCTCCTCGCAGACCTGTCTCCGGACGACCGTACGAATCTGCTCGAGGAGCTACCAGGCGAGGTCACTCAGCGTCTACTGAACTTCCTCGGCCCCGAGGACCTCGCCGAGGCGCGCGCCCTCCTCGGCTATCCGGAGGAGAGCGTCGGGCGACTGATGACGCCCGACTACATCGCGATCCGGCCAAACTGGACCGTGGAGGAGGCGCTCGCGCACATCCGGCAGAAGGGTCGCGAGATGGAGACGGTAAACGTGGTGTACGTGGTCGACTCCGGCTGGCGCCTGCTCGACGAGCTGCCACTTAGGCGGCTGATCTTCGCCGAGCCCACACAGCGCATCGAGGAGATCATGGATCATACGTACGCCAGCGTAATCGCTACAGCGGACCGGGAGGAAGCCGTTCGTTTGATACGCCGCTACGACGTAATCGCACTGCCGGTGGTGGATACGAAGGGAATCCTCCTGGGTATCGTTACCGTCGACGACGTCATGGACGTCGCCGAGGAGGAGGTCACGGAAGATTTCCACAAGCTGGCGACGGTCGGACCTATCCACACCAGCGTACGAGACGCGACGGTACCATTTCTCTATCGCCGTCGCATTGGCTGGCTGCTCACTCTCGTTGGAGTAAACGTATTCGCCAGCGCCGCGATCGCGATGCACGAGGAGACGATTGCTGCCTCTGTCGCGCTGGTCTTCTTCCTGCCGCTGCTGATTGACAGCAGCGGCAACGCCGGCTCCCAGGCCGCCACTCTGATGGTACGCGCCCTCGCCACCGGCGACGTGAAAGCTAAGGACTGGTTCAGGCTGCTGAGCAAGGAGCTAGCCGTTTCCTCCGCAATGGGGATTACCATGGCGCTGGCAGTGTCAGTCGTCGGTGTCCTCCGCGCGCCTGACGTGATCCCGGTGGTCGCCGCCACAATGTTCATCGTTGTCATCATCGGCAGCATGACGGGAATGTCACTCCCATTCGTACTCAGTCGCTTTGGTGCCGATCCCGCTACCGCCAGCGCTCCTCTTGTCACATCAATCGCGGACATTGCCGGCGTGCTCGTGTACTTCGGTCTGGCGAGCTGGTGGCTAATGCGGTAGGTCGGCGCTCGATGCTGGGAACGATGTCACTACGGCTCGCTTCCGCGCGTATCCAGGAGCGCCAGCTTGCGCTAACTACCCCAGAGCTCCTTGACTTGCGCCGGTTGCGGCAGAACCGAATAGCTTCGAACAACGGTCTACGACGCCGCGTTACCATTAGCTGGTCTTCTGAGATTCGAGCGTGAGCTCGCGTACCTCGGCCGGTGAATTCGGCAGGCGTGTGATCCGGTACAGCGACGCGGCGCCAAGTAGCGCCATCACACCTACCACGGGCCACATCATTGGATAGCCCCGCTCCTCGGGAAAAAGCCCTGCACCGAGATCCACGGCAGCCCCCACGATGACTGGGGGAAAGAGCTGAGCGAGACCGACAGCCCACCCAAAAACGCCCGTGAACTCGCCAATGGGGCGGTCTCCCACCAGCGTGGCGAACATAGGGTACGGCAGGCTGATCAGCGCCGCTGCACCCAGCCCTACCGGCAGCAGCAGCGCGATCGCAACCGGCACGGAGCGAATGAAGATCCCGGCGCACATGGCCACGCCTAGTACGAGTGCGCTAATGAAGAGCAGCGTTGGACGGTTGATACGATCGCTCAGCCATCCGATCGAGAAGGAGCCGATAGCAAGACCCGCCAGCAGCACCAGGAGCAGAGCCGAGGCCTCGGCAATCCGGACACCGAGAACTACCGAGGCGAAGATGAAGATGTACGGCCGCATCCCATCTACCGCCGCGGTCCACAAGGCATGCGCAATCAGAAACCAGCGCAGCGGTGCATCATGCTTGAGCTCACGCAAAATGCTTCGCTTGCCGCCTCCACCGCCACGGACGCGCGCCTCCGGAGCGGATCTGTTCTGATCACCACGTCGCGAATCCCTCGCTGCATTGGGCCCCTCACGCTGCTCCCCCCCTTCTTTGTTCGTCTCGTCGCTCTCCACACGGTTGCCGAGCTCCTCCGCCTCACGCTCGCTTACCCGCTCGAGACTGTCCGGCGGGGTTGCGAAGTACGTGACTGCCGTCGTAACCAGCAGTAACGCAGCGGCAAGGATGAACGGCAGTGGTTGCCAGAGGTCGAAGAGGAAGCCGCCTCCCACCAGGCCGAAACTCAGGCCGACGGAATGCAGCACACCACGCACACCCTCCACCCGCCCCCACCGACCTTCAGGTACACTGTCCACCAGCAGTGCCCAGAGCGGTGTAACGTATACACGAAGGGCAGCGAAGAAGACGAATGCCGCCGCAGCCAGGCCCCAGTAGGATCCCAGAAAGGGAGCGACCACGAGGCCGACCGCCATCACGGGAGCGGCGAGCAACAGGAACATGTTTCGCCTCCCGAATCGTCGCGCCAATCCCCCCGGCACCCTATCGCTCAGCAGCCCCACCGCGTAGGGGAGAAGGAGGGAAAACAGCCCCTCGCTCGCAATGACCGCTCCGATCCATACGGCCGACGGGGCGTACTCGACGAGGAGCACTGGTAGCAGCGCCACCATCAGCGTCTGCGCTGACGTGGCCCCCAGCGTCCCAGAAGTGAGCGCGAATTCACGCACCCGGTGCTTGCTGTGGTCGTTCATGCCGCGTGCGACGAGCAGCGTTCGTGCCGAGCGGCCCGCGGGCGAGCGCCCCGTACCCGGCCGTCAGGCGGCGCTTCAGGCCACGCGGCGATTGCGGCCGGACTGCGGCGGACCGGTGGGCACACTATTGTTAGGTCATGGCAGGGTGGGACGTACGCAATCCGCCCTCTTAGCCCACGGGAACTGCGGCACATTCGCGGTCTGGCGACCATTGCACACCTGCTGACATTGGAATCCCGAGTCCCCGGTACCCTCTCCCCGCATGCTCACTTCCCCCCGCATCCGCGCTCAACTCCTGATCACCGCCCTTGGCGTTGGCCTCATCTGGGCGCTGATCCCATTCCGCACCGGTTTGTTCGGCGCGCTGGTGCTGTTCGCGATATGCGCGCCGGTGCACCGGCGCCTAGGTCTGCGTATCGGCAGCAGGTGGTCGGCGGTCTCGGTCGTGTTCGGCGCAACCGTGCTGTTGCTGCTTCCGGTCGCGTGGCTGGTGGGCGTCGCAATAGAGGAAGCACCGGGCGTACTGGCGGCGGCGCAGCGCAGTGAGGCTCTGGACCGGCTGGGCACGATTCGCATCGGGAACGTCGATCTGGGAACCCGCATCGAGGCCGCCGGCGGCACGGTCATGAGCTGGCTGTCCGCGCAGGCCATCGACATGGTCGGTAGCGCGGCTCGCGGAGTAATCAATCTCGTCGTTGCGCTCTTCGGACTGTTCTACCTGCTTCATGCTTCGGGCACGGCCTGGCCCGCGGTGCGACGCTACATTCCCTTCTCCGCCGCCAGTGCGGACCTTCTTCGTGATCGATTCATCAGCGTCACTGAGGCCACGATGATAGGGATCGCACTCACCGCAGTCCTTCAGGGCACCATTGTGGGGATGGCGTTCTGGATGCTAGGCCTGCCCAACGCCCAGTTCTGGGGCGTGCTCACGGCCTTCGCGTCCATCCTGCCAGTGCTCGGCAGCGCGCTGGTATGGCTCCCCGCCACCGGCGTCCTGGTACTCGAGGAGCGCTTCGGCGCGGCACTGGTGATGGTCATTCTCGGCGCCGGCGTGGCGTCAAACATCGATAACGTCGTGCGCCCGATCGTGTACCGGCGCGTTTCCAACATCCACCCGCTGACGACCGTGGTTGGCGCCTTCATGGGCCTGAAGCTTTTCGGACTGATCGGCGTCCTTCTTGGCCCGCTCGCCATCACTTACTTCTTCGAGCTCCTCCAGATCTTCCACCGCGAGTACGCCGACACTCCTCCCGCAGGCGTGGTGCTACCGAGCAGAGCCGAAATAGAGGCGATTGGCGGGGACGTGTCAGGTGAGGCGATCGCCAAGTAGACGACTGGGTCACGGCGGCAGTAGA
>CAZWSO010000132.1:0-6789 GCA_964636485.1 uncultured Gemmatimonadaceae bacterium | reverse complement strand
TCAAGCTGCGCTCGCTGGAGCCGAAGCTGGCCGCGCCGATGGTGGATGCCGCGCTCACACCATACCGCGCCATCAAGCGGTCGCTCGGCTTTCTTCAGCCGGATCACAAAGTGCTCGTGATAGGCGTCGGTGGGCTGGGGCAGTTCGGAATCAAGCTCCTGCGCATTCTGTCAGGCTGCGAGATCATTGCTGTCGACACCTCCAATGACAAGCTCGCCACTGCCGTGCAGCTCGGCGCAGCTCACGTGGTCAATGGTCGCAGCGATCACATCGCCGATGAGGTGCTCGCACTCACGAACGATGCCGGAGTATGTGCTGCCTTCGACTTCGTGGGTAGCGAACAGACGCTCGATCTTGCCGTTCGCTCCACGCGCGCGCTTGGTAAGGTCGTGCAGCTCGGCCTCGCTGGTGGCGCGGCAAGGCTGAAGGTGCTCGAGAACGCAAAGTTCGAGGTGACGTTCGAGACGTCGCTCTGGGGAAACATCAAGGAGCTGCGCGAGGTTATCGTGCTCGCCGAGAACGGCATTCTCACCCCCATCGAAACCGAGTTTGCGCCGCTGGAGGAGATCAACGACGTCTATCATCGCGTCAAGGAGGGATCGGTTGAAGGGCGCATCGTGATCACTCCATGACCGTGGCTGCCAACCGGAGCGAAGCATGTTTGCCGTAAGAATTCACGGTCGAGGAGGGCAGGGGGTTGTGACGGGAGCGGAACTGCTCTCGGTGGCGGCGTTTCTCGAGGGGCGTCACGCACAGGCGTTTCCGAGTTTCGGCTCTGAGCGCATGGGGGCTCCCGTGGTCGCCTTCTGCCGCATCGACGATCAGGAGATCAGGCTGCGGGAACCGATCGTCGAAGCCGATGCCGTGATTGTGCAGGATTCGACACTCCTGCATTCGTTGGACGTGTTTCAGGGGCTTTCGGACGAGGGTTACGCACTGATCAACAGTGGCCGCACCCCGGATCAGCTCGGGCTCGACGAGCTCGTCACGCGGCTGCAACCCGGCCGCGTACGCACCGTAGACGCTACGGCGCTTGCACTGGAGTACGTGGGCCGGCCGGTACCGAACGCCGTGCTCCTGGGAGCGTTCGCTGCGCAGTGCGGTGCAGTTGCGCTCTCCTCGGTCACGGCGGCCATCCGCGAACGGTTTTCGGAACACATTGCCGAGCGGAACGTTCGCGCCGCGACGGCGGCTCACGACAGTCTCGGATCCCTGCCGCCTGAGGTCGCTCATGCTGAAGCAGATTGAAGGCTCGCGCGCCATGGCGGAAACGATCGCCCTCTGCCGGCCCGAGGTGATCTGTGCGTATCCCATCACGCCGCAGACGCACATTGTCGAGGCGCTGGGTGAGATGGTGCGCACCGAACAGCTTGCGACGTGCGAGTTCATCAACGTGGAGTCCGAGTTTGCGGCGCTCAGCGTCGCTATCGGGGCGAGTGCGACAGGTGTGCGCTCGTACACGGCTACGGCCAGCCAGGGGCTGCTTTTCATGGCCGAAGCGGTGTACAACGCTGCCGGTCTCGGATTGCCTATCGTGATGACGATCGGTAATCGCGCCATCGGCGCGCCGATCAACATCTGGAACGATCACTCGGATGCGATGGCGCTGAAGGACAGCGGTTGGATCCAACTTTTCGCGGAGACCAACCAGGAGGCAGCGGATCTGCACATACAGGCGTTCCGCCTGGCCGAAGAGCTTGGCTGCCCCGTCATGGTGTGCGTGGACGGTTTCATCCTCACGCATGCCGTCGAGCGCGTGGATGTGCCCAGCCAGGAGGAGGTAGATGCGTTTCTCCCACCGTTCGAGCCGATGCAGATCCTCGATCCCGCCGACCCGATGACGATCGGTGCGATGGTGGGTCCGGAGGCGTTCGCCGAAGTCCGCTATCTCAGCCATCTCAAGCAGTTGCAGGCGCTGGAGGCCATCCCTCGCATAGCCGGCGAGTTCGAGCGGCATTTTGGCCGCGCCGCCGGTGGGCTCATCCGTTCGTACCGGACTGAGGAGGCGCAGACGATCGTCGTTGCGCTCGGTTCGGTCAACGGGACGATCAAGGATGTCGTGGATGAGCTTCGGAGTGAGGGCGTACCTGTCGGTGCCGTGGACATCTGCTCCTTCCGTCCCTTTCCACTGGCTGCCCTCGCCGAGGCTCTTGGTGGCGCGCAGCGCGTGATCGTGCTCGAGAAGAACTTGGTCCCGGGCCTCGGCGGTACGCTCGCGTCGAATGTCCGAATGGCCCTTCGCTCTCATCCATTGCCCGTCCACACCGTGATCGCGGGCCTTGGAGGACGCGCGATCACTCGGAGTGGTATCCGGAGGGTAGTCGAGGAGGCTGCCGCCGAGCGGTTGGAGGATGTCCACTTTCTGGACCTGAACTGGGATGTCGTGAATCGTGAAGTTGCACGCTGGGACGATTGCCGGCGGTGCGGTCCGGTGGCGGAGAGCATTCTTCGCGACATGCCCGCGCCGGTGGGCGCGGTCGGACGATGAGGAGAGATCCATGAGCAGCCACGAGTCGCAGCGCGTCAGGTTCTATCAGACCGGCACCTTCACTGTCGGCAACAGGTTGCTCGACCGGGCGCTGCGCACGGTGCAGGCATCGACCGAGCGCGCCAACGCCATCACCTGTGGGCATCGCGCCTGCCAGGGCTGCGGAGAGGCACTCGGTGCGCGCTACGCACTCGATGCAGCCATGCGTGCGGCCGGCGGGCAGATCATCGCCATCAACGCCACCGGCTGCCTGGAGGTGTTCACCACGCCATCGCCGGAGACAGCATGGCAGCTGCCGTGGCTGCACTCGCTGTTCGGAAACGCGGCCGCCGTGGCGACGGGAGTGGCGGCCGCTCTGCGGGTGAAGGGGCGACCGTCGGTGCGAGTGGTTGCGCAGGGAGGAGATGGTGGCACGACCGACATCGGCTTCGGCTGTCTCTCCGGCATGTTCGAGCGCAACGATGACGTGCTCTACATCTGCTACGACAATGGCGGATACATGAACACCGGAGTGCAGCGATCGAGTGCCACCCCGCCCACTGCCCGCACGGCCACCACTCCCGCGCTCGGAGCGGAACCGGGAAATCCGTTCGGCACCGGCAAGAACCTGCCGCTCCTCGCGGTCGCGCATGGCATTCCGTACGTAGCCACCGCCAGCGTGGCCGATCTGCATGACCTGGAGCGCAAGGTGACCCGCGCCGTGGAGAAGAGGGGTGCTCGCTACATCCATATCGATGTGCCGTGCCCACTCGGTTGGGGGCACCCCAGCCACGACACCATAAGGGTGGCACGGTTGGCCATCGAATGTGGACTCTTCCCGCTGTTCGAGGCCGAACACGGAACGATCACGAGTTCCACGCCCATCAGGCACCGGGTGCCGGTGGAGAAGTATCTCGAGTGCCAGCAGCGGTTCGCACACCTCTTCCGGTCCTCGCACGTCGACAATGAGCGCATCAGACGGCTGCAAGCCATGGCTGATGAGAACATCAGGCGGTTCGACCTGCTTGCCACGTCTGCGAAGGAGGATTCGTCGCATGCGTAAGCCCTTCGCCATCACGCTCGACGTAGGCAGCAGCCTGGCCAATCACACCGGGAGCTGGCGAACCGAGCGGCCCGAGTACGTCGACCGGCTGCCACCCTGCAACGATGCCTGCCCCGCCGGCGAGAACGTGCAGGAGTGGCTGTACCATGCGGAGGAAGGGAACTATCTGGCGGCGTGGCAAACCATAATGCGGGATAACCCGCTTCCTGCTATCATGGGACGGGCTTGCTATCATCCCTGCGAGACTGCCTGTAATCGTGCTCAGCTGGATGACGCCGTGGGCATTCACGCCGTCGAGCGGTTTCTTGGCGATCTCGCGATTCGCGAGGGGTGGCGAGTTGGAGCGCCGCCGGCTGCCACCGGGAAACGCGTACTGGTCGTGGGTGCCGGCCCCAGCGGGCTGTCAGCCGCATACCACCTGGCGCGCATGGGCCACACGGTCGTGATGCACGAGGCCGGTCCGCTAGCCGGCGGGATGATGCGCTTCGGCATACCGCAGTATCGGCTCCCGCGTGACGTCCTCGATGCCGAGATCGCGCGTATTCTGGATCTCGGTGTGGAGTTGCACACTGAGAGCAAGATCGAGGACATCCCACGCGCGATGCGAGAGGGTGGCTTCCACGCCTGCTTCGCGGCGATCGGCGCGCACCTGGCCAATCGCGTATCCATACCGTCGGCCGACGCCGGTCGGATCGTGGACGCGCTCGCTCTGCTGCGTGCCAATGCCAGCGATGAGGAACCGCCGACCATCGGCCGGCGCGTGATGGTGTACGGCGGCGGCAACACGGCAATCGATGCCGCTCGTACGGTCCGGCGGCTCGGCGCGGAGGAAACCGTGATCGTCTACCGACGCACACGAGAGCGGATGCCCGCGCACGAGGAGGAGTTGGAGGAGGCGCTCGCCGAAGGCGTCCAGGTGCACTGGCTTCGCACGATCAGGGAGCTGACCGACAGCGCCATTGTGGTCGAGAAGATGCGTCTCGATGAGGACGGATGGCCGCAGCCGACCGGAGAGCTGGAGACGATCGCCGCCGACACGGTCGTGCTCGCGCTCGGCCAGCACGTGGATACCAGCGTGCTCGAGCGCATCCCGGGTGTGCAGCTGACGAAGGACGGACGCATCGATATCGACGGCAATATGATGACCGGATACGAGGGTCTCTTTGCCGGTGGTGATATGGTGCCCGCGGAGCAGACTGTCACGGTTGCCGCTGGCCATGGCAAGAAGGCGGCGAGGCACATCGACGCCCATCTCAGGGGGACAACCTACACAGTGCCGCCGCGGCACGAGCTCGCCTCGTTCGACAGGCTGAACACCTGGTACTACACGGATGCCGATCGCACGATGCAGCCGATGCTGAACGCGATTCGGAGGCAGACGACCTTCGAGGAGGTGCACGGCGGGCTGGACGAGCGCAACGCGCTGTTCGAGGCTCGCCGCTGTCTGTCCTGCGGCAACTGCTTCGAGTGCGACAATTGCTTCGGCGTATGTCCGGACAACGCCGTGATCAAGCTGGGGCGCGGCAACCGATACCGTTTCGATCTGGACTACTGCAAGGGTTGTGGTATCTGCGTTCACGAGTGCCCCTGCGGCGCAATCCGGATGGTTCCCGAGGAGCGATGAGAGACGCCGGCCCTTGTTGGGCCATGAGCCACCATCCGCCGGCACAGGGCGTTGACAGGCAGGGCGCTCGCGACTATTCTACTGCTTGGTTGAACAGCAGATTATACCCTTGCTACAGGGATCAGATCGCATGCTCGCTACCGAATCACCCGTCCTCGCACCCGCCGATGTGGCGCGCCTGATCGCCGAGCGTCCCGAGACGCGCCTCCTCGACGTCCGCACGCCCGGTGAGTTCGAAACGGAACACATCGACGGTGCCTACAACGTGCCGCTCGACACCCTCGCCGAGCACGGCGCCGAGATTCGCGCCGGCGTCGCCGCTCCCGTTGTCCTCGTGTGCCGCTCAGGGCAGCGCTCCCGCAGGGCCGAGGAAGCGCTCAAGGCGGCGGGAATGACCAATCTTCACGTCCTCGACGGCGGGATGTCCGCCTGGGTCGCTGCCCACCGGCCGGTACGCCGCGGTGCGCAACGCATGTCGCTCGAGCGCCAGGTTCGCATCGTGGCCGGTGCGCTGGCGGCGACGGGCGGCCTCCTCGCCTTCACGGTGAACCCGCTGTTTGCCGCAATTCCGGCGTTTGTCGGCTCGGGCCTCGTGTTCGCCGGTGTCACCGACACCTGCGCGATGGGAATGGTGATCGCGAGGCTGCCATACAACCGACCGGCCAGCTGCGACGTTCCGGCCATGGTGCGCGCACTGACCACTGGCGGAGCGCCGTCGGGGACCAGCCGTGTCTAGTCAATCAGCACGTCCAATTCGTTTGACCCCCCGGAAAATCGAGCTGGTGGCGGAACGGTTCCGCGCCCTGGCCGAGCCAGCCCGCCTTCACCTGATGACTGCGCTTCGCGAAGGAGAGCGGACGGTCGGCAACCTCGCAGAGGTGACGGGGTTCGGCACGGCCAACGTCTCCAAGCACCTCCAGATGCTTCGCGCCGCCGGGTTCGTCACGCGCCGGAAGGAAGGCCTCAACGTTTACTACGCGCTGGCGGATGACGATGTCCTCCGCCTTTGCGACATCATGTGTGGGCGCCTCGAGGCCGAGACGCGAACACGCCGAAGGGTCTTCGCTGGTCGCTAATGCGGGGCTGAACGACCAGAACTTTGTGGGTACGCCGCGCTTTTGACGGGGCACACGCATCCGCGGATGCCCGAAGGAGGTTCACATGGACACCAGCACTATCCAGTATGGAATGACTACGACGGTCGACCTGCCGTACGAGCAGGCGGTGGCCCGTGTGCGAGAGAAGCTGGGCCACGAAGGGTTCGGTGTGCTCAGCGAGATCGACGTCCGCGACACGCTCAAGAAGAAGCTCGATGTGGACATCGCTCCGTACGTGATACTCGGGGCGTGTAATCCACCGCTGGCGCACCGCGCGCTCGCGGCCGAGCAGAACATTGGCCTTCTGCTCCCCTGCAACGTCGTCGTGTACGCCGCTGAGGAGGGTCGAAGTGTGGTGGCCGCCGTAGATCCTGAGGTCTCGCTCGGCCGCGTCGGAAATGAGCAGCTCAACCCGCTTGCGGCCGAGGTCAAGGCGCGCCTGCAACGCGTACTCGACGCGATGACCGGGTGAAGGCGGCGGCTACCTCGGGGTGGCCGCCGTCAACCCATCGCTTCCTAAAGCGCCGAGCCTTCACTC
>CAZWSO010000131.1:0-6815 GCA_964636485.1 uncultured Gemmatimonadaceae bacterium | reverse complement strand
ACGAGGGCTTTCGCTCCCGACTTGCAACGCTGCTGCGTGATTACGTGGGGCGGCCGACGCCGCTTTATCGAGCGCAACGACTCGGTGATTCCGCTGGCGGCGCGGTCATCTACCTCAAGAGGGAAGATCTGGCGCACACCGGAAGCCACAAGCTGAACAACGCGCTCGGTCAGGCCTTCCTCGCGGCCGAGCTCGGCCGCACGCGACTCATTGCCGAAACCGGTGCCGGACAGCACGGCGTTGCCTGCGCCACGGCTGCCGCTCTCCTCGGCCTCCCCTGCACCGTGTACATGGGCGAGGAAGACATAGGACGGCAACAGCCGAACGTTCTTCGCATGAGGATGCTGGGCGCCGATCTCGTGGGTGTCAGCACCGGCACGCAGACCCTCAAGGACGCAACCGGAGAAGCGATCCGCGATTGGATGTCCTCTCACGCGGAGACGCACTATGTGATCGGTTCAGCGGTTGGCCCTCACCCGTATCCGCTGCTCGTGCGCTCGCTACAGCGCGTGATCGGGGAGGAGGCGCGAGTGCAGATACTCGAGCGCGAAGGACGTCTTCCAGACTCGGTCATTGCCTGCGTAGGGGGCGGCAGCAATGCGATCGGCATCTTTCACCCGTTCCTCGAAGATGAGGTAGAGCTGATTGGCGTCGAAGGCGGGGGCCGCGGTGATCACCCCGGACTGCACTCGGCATCGCTCACGCGTGGAAGTCCCGGGGTTCTTCACGGCTCCCTTTCCTACATCCTCCAGAACGACGACGGACAGGTGTCTGCTACGCATTCCGTGGCGGCAGGACTCGACTATCCCGGCGTCGGACCCGAGCACGCGTGGCTGCGTGACCGCGGCCGTGCGCGCTACGTAGCAGTGAACGATGCCGCCGCGCTGAACGCGTTCCACGCTCTCGTGCGGACGGAGGGCATCATCCCCGCGCTCGAGTCGAGCCACGCAATCGCACATGCAATCGACGTGGGGCAACAGAGAGGGGCTGGTGCGCTCCTGCTCGTCTCTCTGTCAGGGCGCGGAGACAAGGACGTGGAGCGGGAGCAGTTGCGATGAACCGGCTGCACGAAAGCATCGCCGCCGCACGTTCCCAAGGACGCACCGCTCTGATCGCATTCCTGGCGGCGGGCGATCCCACGCTGGACGAGTCCGTGGAGCTTGTACGGGCGGTCATCGACGCCGGCGCCGACATGGTGGAAATAGGGCTGCCGTTCAGCGACCCGCTTGCCGATGGACCGGTAATTCAGTCCGCCTACGCGCGAGCGCTCGCTGCCGGCATTCGGACAGCCGACGTACTGCGGCTGGTGGAGCGCGTTGCACCACTCGGCGCACCGGTGGTCATCATGAGTGCCTGGAACCCGATAAGGGCAGCCGCGCCGGATGTCTTTGTTCGCGATGCCAGCTCCGCAGGCGCGGCCGCGCTCCTCGTACCAGATCTGCTGCTGGAAGACTCGGGGCCGCTGCGCGACGCGCTTTCGCGGGAGCGGATGGAAAGTGTCTTTCTCGCAGCGCCGTGGGGCAGCACGGCGCGCATCGAAGCGGCCGCCCTGGCATCGACGGGCTTCGTCTATCTTCTCGCTCGGCGTGGCGTGACGGGCAGCGGACGCACCGACCGCACTCTCGAACCGGCAGCAAGACGTCTCTCTGCTCTTGGCGTGCCGGTCGCCGTCGGCTTCGGGTTGGCTGATGCTGCCGCGGCCGCGGACGTGGCCCGATTCGCCGATGCGGTTGTCGTCGGGAGCAGGTTAGTGTCGGCCGCCGCAGAAGCGCGCCGTACGGGCGGTACGAGGGCCGCCGTGACTGCGTTGCGGACGTCCGTTACCCAGTTGATGCAGGCGCTGGCGCTGGAAGCTGAAGCGCGAGCCGCAGAGGTGGTCGAATGATCGTGAGAATGCGAAGCGAGGTGACCGAGGAGGAGGTATCCCGCGTGGTCAGGGCCCTGGAGGACGCCGGCTGCCGCGTTCGGCGGAGCGGTACCGAGAACGTACTCATCTCCGCCGATGCTCCTGGCGTGGAGCCACCGGCCTCGCTGCTCGCACACCTTGGCGGTGTCGACTCGGTGACGACAGGCAACCAGGTACCGGCCGCGGCCGGAGCGCGAGAGATCGAGATCGGTGATGGCGTCGTGGCTGGCGGACGCGACCTCCTCATCATCGCAGGCCCTTGCTCTGTGGAGGACGAAGACACGCTCCACAGCATTGCCAAGTGCGTCGCCAATGCGGGTGGCCGCGCTCTGCGCGCCGGCGCCTACAAGCCGCGCACCAGTCCGTACGCCTTTCAGGGGCTCGGAGAGGAGGGGCTGTGGATGCTTCGCAGAGTTGCGGACGCGCACCGGCTTCTGGTGGTAAGCGAGATCCTCGACACCGCGCAGCTTCCTCTGATGGCTGAGATCTGCGACGTGCTTCAGGTAGGTGCGCGCAACATGCACAATACCGTTCTGCTGCGGGAGCTGGGCACGGCTCGCCGGCCAGTGCTGCTCAAGCGCGGGATGGCGGCTACCGTGGAGGAGTGGATCGGCGCCGCCGAGTACGTCGCGTCGCACGGCAATCAGCGCGTGATAATGTGCGAGCGTGGCATCCGAACCTTCGAGACGGCAACGAGGAATACGCTCGACCTGTCGGCGATCCCACTGCTCGCGCAGCGAACGCGATTCCCTGTCATCGCCGATCCGAGCCACGGCACCGGCCGGCGAGACCTGGTCGCACCCATGGCTCGCGCCGCCGTAGCAGCGGGAGCCGATGGGCTATTGGTCGAGATACATCCCGAGCCGGACAGAGCGCTGTCCGATGGCAGGCAGACGATCGACCTCGACGCGTTTCAGGAGATGATGGTGAGCGTGATGCGCGTGGCGGCCGCGGTTGGGCGAGGCTGACTGTCTCTGCACGCGCTCCTGCCATGTCTGCTACATCATGCTATACACGCTGAGGCGTCGATCCGAGTCGAACATCACGCAGGCGGGTGCCCGCCGACCGAATCGCCTTCACTTCAATCACATGTGAGGCAACGACTTCGAGGTGACCCCGCTCTTCTTGCCGACCGCCCGGCGCGGCAAAAGAGCAGGCGTACCTCGCGTTCGGCAATGAGGAACGAATCTTCGCAACACTCGGCAGTGACTCGTGATGGGAGTCAGAAACACGCGACGCTGATCGATGCCCAGTGCCGCACGAGCGCTGTGGCTGCCGTTGCTCCTGACGCACAACGGCGTCACTTTCCACAGCCTGCGGAATCGTGTAGCCCGCAACCAGCCATGGCTTCCGTACTCGACTCTCTGCCCCAGTATTACGCTCCCGATCGCCGTACGTGGCGCCGCTGGCTCCAGCGACACCACGATGGATCGAGAGGCGTGTGGTTGATCTACTACAAGAAGAACGCCGTCGACACGCGCCTCTCCTACACCGATGCGGTCGAGGAAGCTCTCTGTTTTGGTTGGATCGACAGCATTGTGCGCCGGCTCGACGAGGAGCGATACGTTCAGCTCTTTACGCCGCGCAAGCCAAAGAGCACGTGGTCGAAGTCGAACAAGCTGCGCGTCACTCGGCTCCTGGGCATGGGGCTGATGACGGATGCGGGCCTCGCCAAAATCGAAGCAGCAAAGCGCGACGGCTCCTGGAACGCTCTCGACAGCGTGGAAGCGCTCGAGATTCCGCCCGATCTCGCTCGCGCGCTCAAGACCAGTGCGGCAGCGGGACGACACTTCGCCGGCTTCAGCAATTCGGCCAAGAAGGCACTCCTGGCGTGGATCGCGAGCGCGAAGAAGCCCGAGACGCGCGCCGTACGGATCGAAAAGACTGTTCGAATGGCGGAGAGAGGGCTACGCGCGCAGATCGACAAGGAATAGCCGCTGATTCCCGTTGTGGCCATCGCGACGAGCTCGTGGATCCCGCTTCCGCGCGAATGACCGACAGGACCGTCGAGGTTATGGCCCGGAGTAATCGAACGGACCCACCGCGCTGTACTTCCCGCTGTGGTCCAGATTCAGTGGACCACCTACACGAAAGACTCTTGACGACGCGAACTCAGCGTGCTTGGTCACGATACCCTGAGGAAGCAGGGCGCTCGGTGTAACCTGCGCTCCGCTAACCGGGTTGCGGATGGGCTCCATGGCGAGCTCCAGCGTCTCCCCGGCTTTCACGGACGTTTCGAGACCATTCAACTCCAGTTCGTAGTGCACTGCTTCCGGACCGTGCAGTGTCGGCCAGGTCCAGCCGAGCACTCCCCACGGACCGCCCTCACCGCCAAGGACGAGAGTGTGGATGGCCCGGCGCTGCTCCTCGGTTGCCCGCTCGTCAACGAGCAGCACGCCCTCGCCATTGCCCTCATGGATGGCACCGGGCCACTTCACGGCGAGGGTGAATGGCAGACCGCTCAGGTCGACGCCGCCGTAATCACCCTTGTCGATGAGCCACGTCCATTGGCCCTCGCACTTTCCCTGCGTGGGCAACGCGTTGAAGTTGCACGGGCAGCCGTAGTCGCAGCTGCAGGCTATGAGCACGGTGCCTTTCATCTTCCACGAGCTCGCCATGGGTGTCCTCCTACAGGATCGCAACGGTCATGACGGCAACGAGTAGAGCCACTCCGGCAAGCCGGGCGGATATCTCGCCCAACGGCAGCACCTTCTGCACGACGACATTGGCTGCGATTGCGGCGGCTCACAAGAGCGACATCGAGGCAGCCAGCACAAGCACAGCCATGAGACCGACGCAGCAGCCGATGCGCCACCAGGAAGCCGACGCCATCATTGGCGCGTCGTAGCCTGCCAGCCCGATCCAGGCGAGGCCGGTCGCGACCAGCAGTGCGGCGGCAGCTACGGCGGTCGAGCGGTCACGAACGATTTCAGACGTACCACCCATAAAGTAGCCGAAGAAAGGCTGGGATACAGCGAGCCCCGACACGTCCATGACGCGTCGGGGCTCAGAAAGTCGTGCGTGAGTCCGAGTGTACAAGGGCCAGGATCGTTTCACCGAAGCGGCCGATGCACGATTACCTGCGATCAACTGGGCGCCCGTGACCGTACCCAGCGTGCTACGGCATCCTCGTTCCTTCAGTACGCAACACCAGTACCGTGTCCGCGCCGGCTGTCTCGTAACGAGCCCTGGTCCGCCCCACGAGCCGATCCCCCTCCAGACGGAGCACGGTCCGCGTTCGCACCTGCACGTTATCGCGACGAGCGCTCAGGAAGGGTCCGGCCTCGGTGATGATGCTGTCACCTTCCACAGCGGTTACGGTCATCGCGATCGGCTCCCGATTGGGAAAGGCGATCGTCCAGCCGCTCCGGTCAGACGTGGCCGTGAGCGTGTAAATGGTCGGCGACATGTCGGTTCCGCTTTCAGGCACCGATTGCATCGACCAGCGTCCGGCAACGTCTGCAGGCGAGATGGCGGCCACAGTTCCGCCAGCCATGTCAGCGTTCGTGTCGCCAACTACTCTCTCATCCGCAGCCCTGTTCCTGTCTCCAGCATTACACCCCGCGAGAAGTGCTGCACAGCATACTGCAACCGCCAAGTTCGAGCGCATATATGGCCTCCGATTGATGACACGCATTCCAGGGCGCCAGCCGTCCCGGTGCATGGCCGAGCGCAGCAAGGATGGTCGGCGCGTAGGCCGGCCACAAGTAGACCAAGGGGACGGGCTCCTTGATCGGACGGGTTCATGGGTTTCAAGGAGCCCGTCCCCTTGAACTCGGCACGATCCCGTTTTCAACCGGTGTGGACACGACAACTGGCCACTCAGCGCAACCTTAGGCTCGTACGTGCCGCACTCCGATGTGCTCCGCGCTCCCGACATTACGCAGTTTGGTTGGCCGCCCGATCGGAGCGGCAGAAACTGAGTAACCGCCTTACTGACTCCTCCGTGCCAAGACTTCCCCGAGTGGTGCTCCCAGGCGTGGCCCTGCATCTCACCCAGCGCGGCAACAATCGCGCAGCCACCTTTCGCGCGCCCGACGATTATGTGCAGTATCGCGACGCGCTGCTGCAGGCCAACCTCCGCGCGGGATGTCACATCCACGCATACGTGCTAATGACGAACCATGTGCATCTACTGCTCACACCGGTAGACCCGATCGGACCCGCAAGACTGATGCACACGGTAAATACCGCCTATGTCCGATACGCAAACCAGCGGTACGGACGGACTGGAAGCTTGTGGGAGGGGAGGTATAGATCGGCGCTGGTAGACTCCGACCGGTATCTTCTCGTCTGCAGCCGGTACATTGAGTTGAACCCTGTGCGCGCCTGCATGGTGAAGCACCCAGCCGCGTACCCATGGTCGAGCTACCGCCACAATGCGGACGGGGTGCCCGACCCACTGCTCACGCCCCACTCGCTGTACCTATCCCTGGAGTCAGACGCAATCGCTCGGCGGTCAGCCTACCGGGCTCTTTTCGATGACGCGCTCGACGTGCAGACACTCGAAGCCATTCGCGCCGCGACGTACCGGGGCGCCGCGATCGGCGACGGTCATTTCGAGAAGGCGATGCGCGTGCAAAGCCAGCCGAGGCGCCTGCCGCTGCAGCACGGCGGGGATCGTCGCAGCAAGGCGTTTCACAGTTCAAGGGGACGGGCTTCTTGATTCAGACAGCTTCATCGTTTCAAGGAGCCCGTCCCCTTGGTTGGGACGCACGAAGCCCCGGCGCATCGATGACGCGCCGGGGCTTCGGGAAAATCGTGTGTGGGTCCGAGTGGTGACGCGACATTCGAGAGCTTTCGGCGCGGTCCATGAACGAGCTCTGGTGAGCTCGAGTGACCGGCTTACTCGCTGTCTCGTAAGGAGGTGATCCAGCCGCAGGTTCCCCTACGGCTACCTTGTTACGAC
>CAZWSO010000130.1:0-6947 GCA_964636485.1 uncultured Gemmatimonadaceae bacterium | reverse complement strand
CTGGGTGGATGCTGCGGGACCACTCCCGAGCACATCGAGGCGATGGTCGAAGGCATTCGCCCGCTCGTGCCGCGGCACCGTCGCGCCGTCCTTCACGGACGCGGCGCGGCTTCCGCCACCGTGGTGAACGGCGCCGGTCAGATCAGCGAGGGCGTGGAGCCGCCTCCATTCGGTGAGCGCTCTCGCTGGGCGGCAAAGATAGCCGCCGGAGCGTTCGTGACGTCGGTTGAAATCGTGCCGCCGCGCGGCGCGGACGCGTCACGCATGCTCGCGGGGGTGCGCGCGCTCGCTGCTGCCGGCGTCGACGCCGTCAACGTTCCCGATGGCCCGCGCGCGCAGAGCCGCATGGGCGCGCTCATGACCAGCCTGCTGATCGAACAGCAGGTCGGCATAGAGACGGTGACCCACTACTGCTGCCGGGACCGCAACCTGCTCGGCATGCTCAGCGATCTCCTCGGTGCCGCCGCCCTCAATCTGCGCAACCTGCTAATCATCACAGGTGATCCCCCCAAGATGGGCCCCTATCCGGATGCGACCGCCGTCTTCGACATCGACTCGATCGGACTGACCAATCTCGTGAGCCGGCTCAATCGCGGTCTCGATCCAGGTGGGCATTCCCTTGGGGAGCCGACCCGTTTCGTCATCGGTGTGGGGGTGAACCCGGCCGCGATCGACCCGGCGCAGGAGATCAGCCGCTTCGAGTGGAAGGTGGACGCCGGCGCGGAGTTCGCCATCACTCAGCCGGTATTCGACCCCGACCAGCTGGAGCGTTTCCTGGGGCGTATCGCGCACGTCCGCATCCCGATCGTAGCCGGGATCTGGCCGCTGGTCTCGGCGCGTAACGCCGAATTCCTCGCCAACGAAGTGCCCGGGGTCGTCGTGCCTCCTCCCATTCTCGCCCGCATGCGACAGGCGAGCGAGCGGTCGAAGGAGCACGCGCTGGCCGAGGGCATTGCCATCGCCCGCGAGATGCTCGAGCGCGTCCGGCCAGTCGTACAGGGAGTCCAGGTCTCGGCGCCGTTCGGGAAGGTGGAGACGGCGCTGGACGTATTTCGAAGCTAGATTTGTTGTTGGCTGACGTGCCAGGTTCGCGGTGCCAGCTTTCAGGGCTTACGCGCGGGGGCGAAGCGATGTCTCCCCACGTAAGGTCCCGCGCCATGCGCCTACTCCGATTCAGGATATCTGACGCCATGAAGTCCATTCTCCTCATCGACCACGGATCGCGCCGCGAAGCGGCCAACAACATGCTCGAGTGCATGGCCAACCTGGTCCAGCAGTTGGCCGGCAGCGATGTGATTGTACGATTCGCGCACATGGAGCTGGCCGAACCATCGATCCAGGACGGGTTCGCGCAGTGCGTGGGGGCCGGCGCCACCGAGGTGATCGCGTTTCCATACATGCTGTCGCCGGGACGCCACGCCACTGGCGACATACCCCGCATGGTGGAGGAGGCAGCGCGGGCCCACCCGCACGTCGCACACAGCGTCACGCCCGCCTTCGGTGTGCATGAGAAGCTCGCCGACGTCGTGCTGGAGCGCACGGGGGTGTCGCCTGCCGGCTCGGCGCCGGACGAGGGGCGCTGCATGCGCGCCGCCGGTCGCCCAGAGCGCTTCTGCGGGGATGGCTGCAGGGAAGTAACCTCGGCGTCGCCGACGACGGTGCGCGGCCGATGAACCCGACAACAGTGATTGTGAACCCGGGCCGCTTGCGGTACTCTGCCACGGACCACACGGAGATCTCGGAGCGCCCGACGGGCACGCCTCCGCGCGCTCCGTGTTCATCGTGGTGCATGCCGTTCACTTCGCGTCCAGCTAAAGTGTCATGACTACCACAGCAGCCACTGCGCACCCCCCGCTCACCGTGTTCTCGGACGAGGAGACCATGTTTCGCGAGGCCGTCGCCGAGTTCGCGGATCAGGAGGTCCGCAGCCGAGTGCAGGCGATGGACCAGGCAGGAAAGCTGGATTCGGAGCTCATCCCCAAATGCTTCGACATGGGACTGATGGGGATCGAGGTTCCCGAGGAGCTCGGCGGCGCCGGCGGCACTCTTACCATGGTGACGATCGCCGTTGAGGAGATGAGCCGCGTGGACGCCTCTGCCGCAATTCTGGTCGATGTCCAGAATACGCTCGTCAACTACCCGCTGGTGCGCTACGCATCCGCGGAGCAGAAGACGCGCTACCTGCCGCAGCTCACCAGCCACATAGTGGGAGCGTATGCTCTCTCCGAGCCCGGTTCCGGCTCCGACGCGTTCGGGCTCGCTACCCGGGCAGTACAGAGCGGAGAGGAGTGGGTGCTCACTGGCCGCAAGATGTGGATCACCAACGGAGCCGAAGCAGGCATCTACATAATCTTCGCCAACGTGAACCCCGAGGCCGGATATCGAGGTATTACCGCCTTCATTGTCGAGCGCGACTTTTCGGGGTTCGCCGTTGGCAAGAAGGAGAACAAGCTCGGCATCCGCGCATCGAGCACCACCGAGCTGGTCCTCGAAGACTGCCGTGTTCCGGCAGCGAACGTGCTCGGCCCGGTTGGACAGGGGTACAAGATAGCCATCGAGACCCTGAACGAGGGTCGCATCGGCATCGGCGCGCAGATGATCGGCATCGCCCGTGGCGCGCTCGACGCCGCTCTAGCCTACATCAAGGAGCGTCAGCAGTTCGGCAAGCCGATAGCGGAGTTTCAGGGGATCCAGTTCCAGGTCGCACAGGCCGCCACCGAGCTGGAAGCCGCTCGTCTCATGGTCTACAACGCAGCGCGGCTTAAGGACGCCGGCTTACCATTCACAAAGGAGGCCGCAATGGCCAAGCTCTACTCCTCCCAGGTCTGCGAGCGCGTCACCTCCCTATGCGTGGAGCTCTTCGGCGGCTACGGCTACACCAGGGACTATCCCGTCGAGAAATTCTATCGCGATGCCAAGATCGGCACGATCTACGAGGGCACGTCTAACATGCAGTTGCAGACGATCGCCAAGACCCTTCTGAAGCAATAAGCAGAACCAACGCCGGGCCGGCTGGCGAGTCGGCACCTGGGCACTGGCTTAACGCCCGCTACTCGTCACCCCAACCTTCACCCTTCGCAATCGCAGGCTGTTCGCCACCACACTCACCGAGCTGAAGGCCATTGCGCCGCTGGCCAGCACCGGGCTCAGCAGCAGCCCGAGCGCCGGATACAGCGCACCAGCAGCGATGGGTACGCCAAGCGTGTTGTAGATGAACGCCCAGAACAGGTTCTGCTTCATTGTGCGAAGCGTGCGGCGGGACAGGTGGATCGCCGCAGCCACACCCTCCAGATCGGGACGCATCAGGATGACGTCGCCCGCTTCCGTCGCGATGTCGGTACCGGTGCCCATGGCAATCCCGACATCGGCCTGAGCCAGCGCGGGCGCATCATTGATCCCATCGCCCACCATCGCCACCACCTCACCCGCACCCTGAAGCCGCTGTACCTCCGACACCTTGCCCTCGGGTAGCACCTCGGCAATCACATCGTCCAATCCCGCAGCCCGCCCCACCGAATCCGCCGTTCGTCTGTCGTCACCAGTCAGCATCACGACCCGCAAGCCCATTGCGCGCAGCCGGGCGATTGCGGAGCGCGAGCTCGCCCGCACGGGGTCGGCGATGGCGATGAGGCCGGCAAGCCTGCCGTTCACTGCCACATATACAGGCGTGCGTCCTTCGCCAGCGAGAGCTGCGGCACGGTCGCGTAACGGCGCCGGATCCACCTGCTGCTCCCGCATGAGCGCCTCACTGCCAGCCACGAGCGCCTGGCCATCTACCACGCCAATCGCGCCGCGGCCCGTGATGGACTCGAACCGCTCGGGTGCCGAAAGCGGGATCTTCCGCCCCTGCGCCCGCCGCACGATGGCGTCGGCAAGAGGATGCTCAGACGAGCGCTCGAGTGATGCCGCCAGCCGAAGAACGTCGCTCTCATCAAGCCAGCTCCCCTCAGCAACGATGACGTCCGTCACCGCCGGCTCACCCTGGGTGATGGTTCCCGTCTTGTCGAGCACCACTACCGTAACGTCGCGCGCGCGCTGGAGCGCCTCCCCTCCCTTTATCAGTATCCCCGCCTCGGCACCCTTCCCGGTCGCTACCATGACCGCGGTCGGCACCGCCAAACCCATCGCACAAGGACAGGCGATGATCAGCACCGCCACCGATGCCGCAAGCGCCCGAACAACCGGCGCGGGATCTCCGGAGATGAACCAGATGACGAACGTGGCTATGGCGATGGATATCACCACCGGGACGAACACTCCGGTCACCCGGTCCACCAGCCGCTGTATTGGCGCCCGCGACCCCTGCGCCTCGCGCATGAGCTGCACGATGCGCGACAACACACTGTCGGCACCAAGCGTGGTCGCCCGATAACGAAACGCCCCGGTGCGGTTGATGGTCGCGCCGATCACCGAATCACCCGCTGCCTTGGAAACGGGCAGCCACTCGCCGGTGATCATCGACTCGTCAATGGCGCTCGCACCGGACAGAACCTCACCATCCACGGGCAGCCGCTCCCCGGGCCGGACGGCAACCACATCGCCCGGTGATACTGCCTCTACCGGAATTTCGGCCTCCGCACCATCACGAACCACGCGCGCCGTCCCGGGCTGAAGCTCCACCAGCGCCCGCAATGCCCGCGACGTCTGTCGCCGCGCACGTGCCTCGAAAGTGTTCCCCACCAGGATGAGCGCGATGATGAACAGCACGGCCTCGTAGTAGACGTCGGGCATTACTCCGCGAGCCACGAAAAACCCCGGCGCAAAGGTAGCCGCAAGCGAAAAGACGAAGGCCGCTCCGGTGCCCACCGCTACGAGTGTGTTCATGTCGGCGGAGTGATGCCGGAATGCCGCCCACGCCCGCGTATAGAAGTGCCGCCCAGCCCACGCCATCACTACCATCGTGAGCGCCAGAAGCGTGTACAACAGCACCCGCGGGTCAATCGCGTACAGCCATGGCATGGCCGACTCGAGCCACGGATCGATGACGCGATGGCTCCACCGCATGAAAGGATCCGCCGGCGCCAGATGCGCTCCGTGATCGCCTCGCAGCGGCGCACCCATCACAGGCATCGAGATCAGCATCCCAACGGCCGCCGCAATCAAACTCGCGATGGCCTTCCCACGTAGCGTGCGGAACTCGGACTCCTGCGCCCGATCCTGCGCCTCCTGCTCCGCGAACGCCGTGCGCTCGACGGGCGGCAGCTCCGCCCCGTAACCGGTGCTGCGAATGGACCGGACAAGCCGCTCAGGCGTGGTCTCGCCCCTGTCGTACGAAACGACGGCGCTGCCCATCATGAGGTTGACGGAGGCATCCCGCACACCAGCGGTCTGCTCGAGCGCACGCTGAACCCGCGCCGAACACGCCGCACATGTCATCCCCTCCACAGGGATAACCACTCGGCTCTCCCGACCATCATTCTCGCCCACTCGCCGCCGTTTGGTCGCCGTCGCCATCATTCCTCCTCCACAATGAGACGGCCGCGCAACATTCCCATGCCGCACGTGAACTCATAGCTACCGGGCTTCTGTGGGGTCAGCTCCACCGTCGTCCGTTCGAAGGGCGGCAGAAAGCGTCGGATCCCGAAATCAGGGAGCACCACCTCCTCCGAGCAGCCGGCGCTCTCACGCCGCTCGAACACCAGCTGTACCGGCAAACCTGGGCGAACGCGGATCGTGGATGGATCGTACCCGCCTGCGACATCGATATTGACCACCTGCGCGCCACCCGCCGGCTGTGCAACCAGCGCCCGCCCCCGTCCCGCGAAGAGGAAATACCAGTTAACCCACACAATCGCTGCCAGCCCCAGCAGCACGACAAGCACATTCGTCACGCTAAACACCAATCACCGCCCCCTCTGTGTGCTGGCAGGTAGAATATACCCCCATGGGGTATTCATTCCATAACGGTACTATACCCCCACTCCCTATGTCAAGACCTTGTCCGCCGAGTTTGGATGCGTGGGGAGCATGAATGGCTATACCAATCGAAGATGCTTGGCCCTGCGACCGAGCTCGCCCCCGCCTGATCCGTGTACGCGGGTCCGAAGGGCGCGGCTTACTGCTCGACCTCCCGGTCCAGCCGCGCGTCCTGAAAGGAGACAGGATCCTCGACCGGCTCGAGGTGCGTGAACACCGTACTGGCTGGCACTGCCGCACGAATCCGCTCCTCGATCTCCTCCAGTAGCTCGTGCCCGCGCTGCACGCTCCACGCGCCAGGCACGAGAACGTGCATCGAGATGAACCGCTGCTGGCCTGCCTGTCGAGTGCGGAGGGCGTGAAATTCGACGCCCTCCCGCTGGTACGCTGATATCGCCTGCTGGATGCGGTTCAGCTCCTCGACAGGCAGCGAGGTGTCGAGCAGGCCGAGCGCCGACCGGCCGATCAGGCGCACGCCGGAGACGACAATGTGCACCGCCACCGCAATCGCGATCAGCGGGTCGAGTATGTACCAGCCCGTCGCCGCCGTCCCGGCGACCGCCACGATGACGCCCACGGACGTCCACACGTCGGTCATCAGGTGCCGGGACGTCGCTTCCAGCGTGATCGAGCCGTGCCGAACTCCCGCCGAGAGAAGCACGCGCGCCACGATCCAGTTCAGACCCGTGGCCGCGGCGGCGATCAGCAGTCCTGGACCAATGGCGACGAGTGGTCGCGGCTGGAGGAGGCGCGGAAAGGCAGTGATGCCGATGCTTACCGCGGCGAGCAGAATGAGTGCTCCCTCGAAGCCGCTGGCGAAGTACTCCGCCTTGCCGTGGCCGTACGCATGCTCCTCGTCGGGCGGCCGAGCGGCCAGCGTGAGCATGGCCAGCGCCATGAGCGCGCCAGCCAGGTTGGCGAGCGATTCCACCGCGTCCGAGAGCAGCCCGACCGACCCGGTAATTAAGTATGCTATCGCCTTCAGGGCGATGACGGCGACCGCCGCGGCGACGGCGAGCCAGGCGAAGCGT
>CAZWSO010000129.1:6803-7022 GCA_964636485.1 uncultured Gemmatimonadaceae bacterium | reverse complement strand
CTCCGGCCATCGATCCAGTGGAGGTCGACGCCGCCGCGCTGGAAGGCGAGCCTGCCACTGAGCCAGCCGCCGTACCGGAAGGCGAGCCTGCTGATGAACCGGCCGCCGCCATACAGCCGCCGGTGGAACCGGACGCACCGCCTCCGTCCGCCGCTCCACTCACGCAGGTGCCATCGCCGGTACGACCGGAAGCTGCGGCAGCACGTCGGGCCACGGCGG
>CAZWSO010000129.1:0-6793 GCA_964636485.1 uncultured Gemmatimonadaceae bacterium | reverse complement strand
TGCGACGTCGCCAGTTCGACAGCATCATCCGCGCGCTCGACTCGCAGCGCGTAACTGGCGAGCCCTGGTAGCGCGCCCCGCCGCCAGCACAAGCGCAGCCGTCATTCGCGTAGCTGGTGCATCTTCTCCTTCACACGCCAGGCGATGCGTTTAACCCCGGGTCACCACAGCGGCCCGACGACCGTTCAGGGAGCTCCCGCCGCACCGCCGGAGGCTTCCTGTCCGGCAAGCGCAGCACGGGCAGCGTCCAGCGCGCTCGCCGAGGCAGCGAAGCGCATGGCCAGGTCGGCGATCTCACGACGCGCAAGATCCTGATCGCCGGCGCGCACCGCTTCACCGATCGTGGGGAGCGGCATGGTGGAGTAGCCATTGTCCATGTCTGCCGCATAGATGACGTTGCGGAACCACGGGCGGGAGACCAGCCCTTGGGGGCGCGTAAGGGCGCGCTCCACACGCAGCAGGGCCGCGTTGGTGGCGTCGCGCGCGCGCCGGGAGAGCGGGCCGCCGGCAAGCGCCGCGTCCCGCGCGGCGGCGAACGCCGAAGCGGCCCAACCGAATCGGGCGATGGAGTCGTTCAGCACCGACGTGGAGAGCGACCAACCGAGACTATCGAGCTGGGCGCGCAGGCGGGCGGCGTGCGCTGCCATGGTGCGCGCAAACTCCTCGTAGTCGTACGGCACTATCTCCGCGTTCGCGAGCCGCAGCAGCATCGCGGCGCTGATGCGCGCGGCGGTGGCGTGACGCGAGAAGTCGGGGTCGCCAAAGCGCTCCATCCAGTCGAAGGAGTCGTAGCTGGAGTGATAGATGCCGCCCAGACCGCCAAATCCCCAGTCGGCATGCGGGATACCTAGGTGGTTGTAGAAGCCGGCGAAATCGGAGCCGCCACCCGGATCGCCCATCGAAGGCTCCTCGCCTTCCGCGGGACGCGTGCGTGTACGCCACGCGTCGTACACGCTGCCGCCGTCCGGATCATCCACGGTCCGGACGATCGCCCGCACGGTGGATCGAAGTGACGGCGATGCGCCGGCACTGAACGCCGGACCGGATGCAGCGGCATCCTGATTGAGATACGCCACCGCACCTCGCAGCAACCGCTGTGCGTCGTCCTCCACGTACTCGGCTGAGCCGATGATCCCCCACTCCTCGGCATCCCACGTGGCGAAGACAAGCGTACGGCGAGGACGGTGGCCTGCACGCACCTGCTCGGCCACGGCACGCGCCGCCTCGAGCACGCTCACCGTCCCGCTCACGTTGTCCACCGCACCCGGTCCCCAGGCATCCCGGTGCGCGCCGATGATCACCATCTCGTTCGGCACCTCGGCGCCCTGGATGATGCCATAGGTATTCCAGACGCGCTTCAACGGTGTGGTGGCGCTGTCAGTATGAACGACCATGCGAGCCTGCACCGGCCCGGGCCCGACACGATAGCGCAGTGGGAGCCCACCCTGCCAGCCGCCGGGCACCTCCGCGCCGGAAAGATGGCGCAGCAGCTCCACGGCATTGCCGTAGGAGATCGGGATGACCGGAATGCGGGGGACATTCATCTCCGCCGGCGGTATACGCCTCACGCCGGGACGGCTGGCATACCCCGGCGTGCTCGGATCACCGATCATGTTCATGACGCTGCCGTACTGCACGCCGGTGGGCGGCCGCATGGGACCTTCCGGATACACCGCGCCGCGAACGAAGCCATCCTCCTGGGGATCGCTGTAGAGGATGAGCCCCACCGCGCCTCTACGTTCCGCTTCGCGCGCCTTGATGCCGCGAAAGGAGCGCCCATAGCGGGCGATCACGATTGCACCCTGCACCGACACACCCATGGAATCGAGCTGCCGATAGTCCTCGATAAGGCCGTAGTTCGCATAGATGAGCGGCGCGGTCACATCGCCGGTTCCGCTATAGCCGTTCGCCATCAGTGGACGCGGGTACAGCCACGAGCTGCTGTCCTGCGGTACCGGCGGCTCGCCAAGCGATAGCACGAGCGTGTCCGGAGCCACACGCCAGAGTTGCACTGTCGTAAAGTGCGGCATCCAGATCTCGTACTCCCGCACCTCCGTCCGCAGCCCCATGCGCCGCATCTCCTCGAGCACGTAGTCCCGCGTGCGCGCCTGGGCAGGCGTGCCGGCAATGTGCGGCTCGCGCGTGAGCACGCGCGCGTGCGCTCGCGACCGATCGGCGTCGGGTACGGCGATTGCGCTCCCCTCCACTTCCCGCTGGGCAGCGGCTGCGGCGGGCGAGTATCCCGGCATCGCTTCCTGCGCTGCGAGCAGCGGAACGACGCAGGCAAATATGACACTACAACCGAGCCACCGGGCGCGTCTCGTGACAGCCGTGCGCCCGCTCACACGTCCTCTTCGTCACGCCGCCGGCCGGGGCCGCTGCGATCGGATCCGCGTCGGTCGTAGCCATGATCGCGGCGCTCCAGTCCCCGGCCCCGCAGCGAGTCGAGCTCCTCCTTGTAGTAGCCGCGCAAGGTGTACCCCAGCGCATCATCCATCAGGAGGTCGAGGCTGTCGAAAAGCCGGGTCACCTCGTCATCCGGCACTTCGTGACGGTCCAACGTCAGTCGGCAGGCCTTCTTGAGCAGTGCCCACTCTTCGGCAATGGCGGCCACGGGCACCGCATCCTGCCGCCTCGCCGATCCATGCTCCGTCGCGATGAGCTCCTTGAGATCATCGCGCACGCTGGTGGCGCCGGAGCGCGCCTCGAGCACCAGACGCGGCAGGATCACCGGAAGCGAGTTCACCAGTCGCGGCGGCGGGATCTCCGCCCATGGTTTTGGCCGCACGAGCGCCTTCCACTCGTCTATCACCTCCGCCGCTGACGTGAGAAGGACCTCGGCCGCGGATCCTGAAACGGCTCCCTGCCCGGTTTCAGAGAACTCCTTGCGGTGCCCCCCGCCCTGATCATCCAGCTGCCGCGGCATCATCTTCCCCTGGTTCTTTGTGTGTAAGAACTATGATGACGCCGGTACGCGCCGGCAGGAAGAGGCTCGCCCATCAGTTCACCTGCACGGGAACCGCCTGCGAGGTATACTCGGCGTGCGTGGCTACGTGACCGGGTGGTCCGTGCATGAAGCGCATCTCCACCGTGGTGGCGCCCGCCTGCAAACCATGGATGCGCCCCTGAAACGTGTACGGCGATCCCTGGGGCTGGAACGCCGCCACCGTGGCGCTGGCGAAGCGCAACTCCAGGTGGTAGTCCGACGGCGGCGAGATATCGTTGCCCTGCGCGTCGAGGAAAGTAAAGGTCAGCAGATCCGTCGGCCCGCTCTCCGTGACCGTGAACGACCCCGTCACTGTGGTGCCTTCCACCCGCACAATCTCTGTACCGTTCTCGGTAACTACCACCGCCGACGGCCGTATATGCCGCTCCGGCGATGTCGCACTGCGGCAGCCGGCCATCACCAGGGAGAGTATCGCCAGTGCCGGCAATATGCGCGGGATCGCGTGTGCGATCTTTCTTGTCATCGTATGCTCCTTCCGCCCGCAGGCGGCTCGTGTACATGGCTGGGCAACGTCCGCCCACTCGTCAGAACGTCACTCGGTACAGCAGGCTGACATCGCGGCCGGCCTCGGGCATTATCACTTTGGTGCGAGATAGATGCTCGCGGTACTCGCGGTTCGTCAGATTCTCAACCCGGAGGGTGACCGAGTGGAGCTGTCCGCCCACGGTCCAGCGGTAGCCACCCTGAAGGTTGTAAATCGAGAATCCATCCGTGGGGAGATCGAGTGGATCGTCGCCCACACGGCGCTGCGATGCAGCCGCCCGAACACCAGCACCAACGAAGAACGATGGCCGGTCGTACCGCGCGCCGAACACGCCGTTGACTGGGGGCATGAACGGGATCGGTTCGTCCGTGGTGGTCAGTGTGCCGCGCACCTGCGACACGGTGGTCTGCAGTATTACACTCGGCAGCACTGTCCACTCCACGCTCCCTTCCACACCCGTCAGCAGCGCGCGCTCACCCTGGAACTGATAGATGGGGAGAAGCAGACGCCCCGTGTCGCCGGTGAAGCGCGGATAGATGTAGTTGTCTATGACGTTGCGGAACGTGGCAGCCTCCGCCCGAACCGAACCGCGGCTCAGCCGCACGAACACATCGGCACCAACGCCGATTTCCTCGCGCAGATCGGGATTCCCAACCTCCTCGCGGAATGCGGCCAGGTGCGGCCCGTCAGAGAACAGCTCGGTGAAGTCGGGCGTACGGAAAGCACGGTTCAGCGTCGCACCGAGCGAAATACCGTCGGCCACGCGCAGCAGTCCGCCCAGTGAACCGGAGAAGGAGCCGAAAGTGCGCGTGCGAATGTCGCCGATGTTGACAGCGGCCGCGTCATCGAGTGGTTCAACGCGATGGAAGTCATAACGCGCGCCGAGCTCTACCTGAATCGCACCCGACTCGTATTGCTCGAGGAGAAAGGCGGCGAGCGCAAGATCGCGCGCCGGCGGTGTTCCCACCGAGCCGCCCGCCGCAAAATCCCGGTACTGCGCACGAATACCGGCGGCCCCGCGCGAGAAAATCCACTGCCGGTCGTGCCGGGCGATCGCATCAACAGCCGCAGCCAGCATCTGGAACTCCGTACCAACCAGCCCGGTCGCCTCCGTTTCGCGATGCCAGTAGTGCGATGCGCTTCCCGATACATCGAGCTGATTGAACGGGCCAAGCCCGGCGCGCCACTGAAGCTCGCCACGCCCCAGGTGCCGCTCCAAGTCGATCGTTACGCCCTGGGTGTGGGCGCCGGGGAAGCCACCGGGAATACCGTACCTCGAGTTGTAGTATCGGTAGGAGCCGCCAAGATGGCCCGTGTTGCGAACCCATCCGGCACCGAGGGCGGCGTTCACCGTGCGAGTATCGGTGTTCTCCATCCGGCCCGTTGGCGTCTGCATGTCCCCCGTCATCCGGCCGCTTCCCTCGGCGCGAAGCGCCACCCTGCCGACCGCGGTGCTCAGGTGACCGCCTGCCATCGCGCCGCGATACACGGATTGCCCCTGCACCCCCACGGTGCCATGCACGGCGTCGGGGAGCGAACGAGGTATGTCTTCGCGCACCACGTTGAGTACGCCGCCCAGTGCGTTACTGCCGTAGAGCAGGGCCGCCGGACCACGCAGCACTTCCATCTGCCGCGCGGTGATGGGCTCTACCGCTACCGCGTGATCCGGTGACGTGGCTGCCAGATCGCCCACGCGAGCGCCGTCCTCCAGCACGAGGATGCGATCACCGCCAAGCCCACGGATGACCGGGCGCGACGTCGCCGGCCCGAGTGAGGTCGCCGACATACCGGGTTCATTGCGAAGCGTTGCAGCAACCGTCACGTCCAGCTTGCGGTCGAGCTCCTGTCCGCCCACAACGGTGGTGAGGCGCAGCACATCCTCGCGGCGGCGCGGACCGACGACGCCGGTGACCACAACCTCCTCCAGTTGCATCGGCGACGCCTGAAGCTCCACGCGAAGGGGCGCCGGTTGCACGTCCCGTTGCAGCACGACCTGGCGCGTCACACTGCGGTACCCGAGCCGCTGGACGACGAGCGTGTGCGTACCGGCCCCCACGTTACGAAGCGCGAAACGGCCATCCTCGTGCGTGACATCGTCACGGCGCAACTCGATGAGCCGCACGAACGCCGCGGCGATTGGAGCGCCGGTCGCGCCGTCGACGACCGTACCGGTCAGCACCAGCGTATCGCCGGTGGCAGGACCGCTGTCGACGGGGAAAAGCACTGCCGGCGATGCGCCCGCTTGCCCCGCTGCGCCGATCAGACCAGTGAGCATCACCGCTGCGGCCCCCGCGACGGTGCGTGTAGTAAGTTTCCTCATTCTGGACGGCCTCCGCGACCATCAGGCGTGCGCTGGCACGCCGGTTTCTGTTCGGGCGCGCGGGTGCGCGCCCGTCAGAGAGCGACTCTCAGGCCAGCGGAGGTGGAGGAGCGCGGGCGCCAAGCGCTGGCACCAACGCGTTGGCCTGGGGGGCGGCGGCATTGAGCCAGCGCACGCCGGCGGCGAAAGTGACGACGGACCGCGAAAGCTCACCTGCGGCCCCGGTCACGCCGGGAGTGCGATCGATAATCGCGCAGAGCGCGCAGCCGTCCCCGTGCGGTGTACCGGGCACACCGTCAAGTGGACCCCGGTCGGCAATCGGCGCGTCCGCATCACGCTCCAGCATCGCATCGAGCACCGGCAGGGTGCCCGCAAGGAGTAGGTAGAGCGCGAAAACAATGGTGGACAGCGTGCGGTTCGGCCTCAATCGACCCCCATGCCCGGCATGGCCGGTCAGCTGCGAATTCCGTATCAGTTACCCCGGATCGTATGCGGGGGTCCTGTCGGCGTCAACTCACCCGCTCTCGTGCTCCTCGATGGCCGCGCGGAGCGCACGCCGAAGCTGCTCTTCGCGGTCACCGCCCCCGCGCATCGTGGGCGCAAGACGGGACAGTTGCGCCAGCATCTCCCGCTCCAGGAATCGCTCCGGATCGCGCACACCGATGTCAGTGAGCGACAGCTCCGCCAGGCGCTCGAGCAGCTCCAACGTTTCGGGACCAAGACCCCCCAGCGCTTCTCGCATCTTGGGCCGGGGGCGCGTGCGCGCCTCGCGCAGGCGGGGTGGCGCCTCCCGCAGCGTGCGAACGGGCGCGAGCTCCACCACAAAGGATCCGGGCGTGTGCTCCGCGATCTCTTTCACCACTCCCCGCCGCCGCAGCGAGTACAACAGCCGGTGAACCGCCTGGCGCACCACGCTCACACCACCCACGCTCGACAGGCCGCGCCCGGTTATGATCAGCACCTCGCCGGCGCGCGCTACCTG
>CAZWSO010000128.1:3312-7035 GCA_964636485.1 uncultured Gemmatimonadaceae bacterium | reverse complement strand
ATCGCTGGCCGAGATTGACTCGCGGACGGCCTGCTTGTCCGCGCCTGGTGGTTATAACCACCACGCCGTTGGCAGCCTTCGATCCATAGATCGACGACGCCGCAGCACCCTTTAGAATCTCGATCGTCGCAATGTCAGCCGGATTGATGTCCGCTACGCGATTGACCGCGTCATCCTCCGCGGTGGCGAAAGCCGCGTTGGTTATCGCACCCCGTCCACCGGAAATCCGGGCGTTCGAGTATCCGACGCCATCGATGATGTACAACGGATCGAAGCCACCAAGGATCGTGTTGTTACCGCGGATCTGCATCTGAATTCCACCACCCGGCGCTCCGGAGTTCGACTGGAGGTTCACTCCAGTCACCTTGCCGGTGAGGGCGTTCTCGAACGTCGGTGAGGTAACCTTGGTGATCTCCTCGCCCGACACGTAGGCGATTGCCGTAGTGGCGCTCCGGCGCTCGATCGTGGTTGCCTGACCGGTAACCACCACTTCGCCGAGACGGAAGAAGTCCTGCGCCATCGCGATTGCGACGGTACTTGTACCGGCGGCCACCGGCATCTCGAGCCGGGTATAGCCAATCGCCCGGAACTGAAGTCGCACGTCACCCGCCGGCGCCGTGATGGTGAACCGGCCGTCAGCGTTGGTCAGGGCTGGCCTGAATTGTGGTGCTCCGACCACCAGCACCTCGGCGTCGGCCACAGCCAGGTCCGAGCCAGCTCGTGTCACCCGACCCGAGATCTGTCGCTCCTGCGCGGCCAGCAAGCCGGGCATAAGCAGCAGCAGCACTGCCAATGCCAGGCGCATGAACATAGGTGTGCCCACAGGTCCTCCTGGGGAATTGAAAGGGACTCTTGTCAACAGGGGAACGACTTCGACGTGCACTCCACTTTGTTCGCGCGTGCGCCGCCGCGGAGCTGGCGGTGAAGGTGAACCTGGCTGCGGACTTGAAGGCTGTGGTGGGAACGAGAGGTAGAGGTGGACGGCACCACACGGAAAAAGCACAACGCCAGCCAGCACGCAGAGCCCGCTAAATGGACGAAAGCAGCCGGACGACCCGGAGGGAAAGCTGGGAGTATGGAGCCTGCAGGAAGCGCCGTCGAAGCCGAACGGTGGCACCAACGGGGGTACACGAAGCAGTCGCAGCTTCATTTACTCAGGTGCTGCGAAGCGCCACAGTATGTGCCGAGCCTCGAGCCGTCAAGCGTCTTCCCTGAGTTCCTGTCAGAGACCGGGAAGGTCCTCCCAGCACTCACCCGCTCCGATTCTCCAAGGCCTATGTCCGAAAACGGCCAGCCGGCGCCCCGATCACAGGTTATCGTATGTCATGCCTGTACTTCAGGATGACCAGCTCTACCGCGCCCTCACCGCCCGGGACGCACGCTTCGATGGCGTGTTCTTCGTTGGGGTAACGTCCACGCGCATCTACTGCCGGCCCGTCTGCACCGCGCCCAAGCCTCGCCCGGAGCGTTGCCGCTACTTCGCGAGCGCGGCGGCGGCCGAGCGGAGGGGATTCCGTCCATGCCTTCGCTGCCGCCCCGAGCTTTCACCCAACGTGGCTCCCCTGGCTACCATAGCGAGCGTGGACGCCGTAGGTCGGCTGGCGCGTCACGCCGCGGGGCTCATCGCCGCCGGCGCGCTCGACCGGGAAGGACTCGACAAGCTTGCCGAAGGACTGTGCGTCAGCACCCGACACCTGCGTCGCGCCGTGGAGCGCGAGTTGGGGGCGACCCCAGTAGAGCTCGCGCAGACGCGGCGGCTGCTTACGGCCAAGCAACTGTTGACGGAAACCAGCCTCTCTGTCTCACGCGTAGCGCTGGCGAGCGGCTTTCGAAGCGTGCGCCGGTTCAACGCATTGTTCAGCGCGCGATACCGCCTGTCGCCCAGCGCGCTCAGACGCGACGCCGGCGCGGCGGAAAATGGCGTCGGCCATCGGCCACCGATGTCGACGACAACCGATGGGATCGCTCCGGTAACAGTGCGCCTCACTCTGGCCTTCCGGCCGCCATTCGACTGGGCGGATATGCTCTCATATCTATCGCTGCGAGCAACGCCGGGCGTGGAGCTCGTCACGTCGCACGACGGCGGGCGCTACTGGCGCAGCGTTATGCTGCAAGGACATCAGGGATTCATCGCTGTCGCGCAGCCCGCGTCGCGGCGCAGCCGGAAAGCACCGGCACAGGATCGAGTGAGCGGAAAAACGTCGTCGCGGACGCGAACGGACACGCTGGAGCTCGAGCTGTCTGCCTCGCTGCTGCCCGTGCTGGTCCCGCTTCTCGCCCGGCTGCGAAGGCTGTTCGACCTCGACGCGGAGCCGCAGGCCATCGCGGGACATCTCGCAGAAGATCCCGCGCTTGAACCGCTGGTTGCCCGGCGGCCCGGCCTGCGTGTTCCCGGCGCGTTTGATGGATTCGAGCTCGCCCTGCGCACGGTGCTCGGCCAGCAAGTCTCTGTGCGAGGCGCAACCACCCTTGCCGGGCGGCTTGCTTTGCTCGGCGACGAACTGGCGTCCGCTTCCTCACGCCTTGGGGGAGTTGTACCTCCAACCCCGCTTACCCGATTGCCGGTCACAGCCGAACAGCTGGCGGATGCACACGTATCTTCGCTCACCGGAATCGGCCTGCCTCGCGCGCGAGCCGAGTGCATTGTGGCGCTCGCTCGCGCCGTCGCGGGGGGCGAGCTTTCAGAGCTGGCGAACGACACGCCGGGTGGTGACCCCGCCAGCTTCATGCGCCGGTTCACCGAGTTGCCTGGCATCGGCCCGTGGACGGCCGAATACGTGGTGATGCGTGCGTTGCGCTGGCCGGACGCGTTTCCGCACGGCGACCTCGGGCTGCGCAAGGCAATGGGTGGCCTGTCACCAGCTCGACTGCGCGCGGCCGCGGAGCCCTGGCGACCGTGGCGCGCCTATGCGGCACAGCACCTCTGGGCAAGCCTCGGCGACGTTGGCGATGAACGCAGCAGCGGTGCGCGGGAGTAGGCAGGAACAATCATCCCATTCTTCATTAATGAATCGAGGCATCGGCGCATGACTACCGTATACGACACGATGAACAGCCCGGTTGGCGAGCTCCTGCTCACCGCCGACGACATGGGACTGACCAGGGTCTGGTTCGAGGATCATCGCCTTGGGCAGCCGCGCGTCGCGGACGCAGCATGGACACATGCGCGTGACGCCACGGGAACCGCCGCTCAGCGCGTTCTCGCCGAGGCGCGTGCGCAGCTCGAGACGTACCTGGCAGGAGAGCGCACCACCTTCGATCTGCCACTGGCACCCAAAGGATCGCCCTTCCAGCGGCGCGTCTGGATGGCGCTTCGCGACATCCCGTTTGGTGAGACGATCAGCTATGGCGAGCTGGCGCGCCGGATTGGCGACGCGCGCCTGGTGCGTGCAGTCGGCGGTGCAAACGCCCGCAATCCCATTCCGGTGATCGTCCCCTGCCACCGCGTTATCGGCGCCGACGGATCACTCGTTGGGTTTGGAGGAGGGCTCGAGCGCAAGCGGTGGCTGTTGGAGCATGAAGGTGCACTCAGCCCAGCGGTTGCGCTGCGGCTCGCTTTGTAGATTACCGACGCAGGAATATGGGAAAAGGCATTCACCGCAGAGCGTGCTGTGAATGCCTTTGAACCTTCTGCGACTCAAGGACCAGCGCTACCGAATACCCACCACCCCCTGCACAGCCGCCACTAGCTTTCCGGAGTCGTAACCAACTCCATCCTTGAAG
>CAZWSO010000128.1:0-3212 GCA_964636485.1 uncultured Gemmatimonadaceae bacterium | reverse complement strand
CACTAGCTTTCCGGAGTCGTAACCAACTCCATCCTTGAAGACGACCGTCACGTTTCGGATGGCGGCGTGGTCGGAGATCGGATTTCCCCGAATCACGACGAGATCGGCGATCTTGCCCACCTCGATCGAGCCGAGCTGCGCGTCCTCGCCCAGCACCCTGGCGCCATTCAGCGACATGATCTGGATCGCCTGCTCCGGCGAGAAGCCGCCCTCGATGAGCAGCTCGTAGTTACGCTGATCGCCGAAGCCTGGCAGAGCGCCGCCGTTTCCGGTGGGATCGACGCCGGCGGCAAGCAGACCGCCCGCGTCCGCGAACATCTTCTCGAAGCGCTGCGCGCGCCGGAAGAGTTCCGGCTGTGTTGACTGAGCCGCCTGCTCGGAGATCTGCCGGCGCACCACCAGGTACTCCTCCCGCGCCTCCGGCGCCAGCGCATCCAGCGTTCGCTGCTCCAGCGGCGGGCGGTCCGGAAAGGACAGCTCGTACACCGCAAGCGTGGAGGTGAGTGCGACGCCGCCCTTCACCATCTCGTCGATCGTGAGACGCACATCGGCCCCGTCCAGATCCACCTGAAGAAGGCTGTTCCGCATCCCGGCGGGACAGCGGTCGGCCACCTTGTCGCTGGCGTAGTCGCTGTTGGTGAACAGTCCGTGCTCCAGGTTGTCTATGCCCAGGGCGACGGCCTCACGGAACGAGACCGAACAGAGATGGCCGGTGAACTTGAGGCCGCGCTTATGCGCCTCATCGATGGCAGCGGCGAGCGCCTCGCGGCTGATGTCGGTGTAAGCCTTGTACCAGGTGACGCCTTCTTCAGCCCAATAGGCAACGAGGCGGCGGGCCTCCTCGGCGGTGGACACCTGGGCCATCATCGACGCGTCGCCTCTACCCGTTATGTAAGGACCGGTAAGGTGCATGCGCGGGCCGGGCACCGTACCGCCGTCAATGCCACGCTTCATGTTGATCTCGTGGTAGGGCGATGTCCCTCCGGTAGTGCGGATGGTCGTGACACCGCTGGCGAGGTACAGACGCGGCGCGCTGAACTGGAGCTGCACGCTCCGTCCGCGCGTGGTGTAAAACGTGTGGTTGTGCAGCCCCACCATCCCCGGAATGACGGTGTGTCCCGCAAGATCCATCACGCGGGCGCCGTGCGGCACGCGCACCGACGTCGCCGCGCCGACGGCGGCAATGCGTCCATTCTCGATCAACACTGTCTGCCCTTCCCTCGCGCGCGCGCCCGTGCCGTCGACCACGCGAACGTTCGTCAATGCGACCACCGGCTCGGACACAGCCACGTACTCCCGCACCTGCTCCGACAGCGACGCGTAAGACTGTGCGCCGATAACGGCCGGCATCACCGCCGCGGTCAACAACAGTGCACCAAGCAACTTCACCGACCTTCGCATGGGGCGCTCCTCATTTGCAGCTCTTGGGTGTTCGTCTGGTTCGGTACAACTCTCAGGTTGCGTCTGCGACCTTGACAGCCGGAACGCGGAACGACCTGCAACTCCTCCAGCGCGAATGCTGCACGTCAACGTTCCACCGTCATCACCATGTGCATCCCGGCCTCGATGTGCTCAGCTATGTGGCAGTGAATCATCCATGCACCGGGGTTCGTGATCTCCAGCAGAATGTCCATCACGAACCCCGTCGGGAGCAGCGCGGTGTCCTTCCACACCAGGTGCTCGTTTGGCACTCCGTTCACGGACACTACAAGGAAGCGCTGCCCGTGAATGTGAATGGGGTGCTGCATGGCGTGAAGGGCGCCTCGCTCGTTGACGAGGCGGAGCATGATGACATCGCCCACGCGAAAGCGCCAGTCGATGTCCATGTTCTCGCGGCCGGTCGCGGCGTCGCGCAGGATCCAGCGCGTCGTGCGGCCCGTTGCCACCCAGTCCATCTCCGGCATCGTGCCGCTCCATTCGACCGGATTGCGGTACACGGACTCCATGCTCAGCAACGGCAGCAGCGGAAAGGGGAGCGTACCGGGCTCGAGAATTAGATGCAGAGTGCGGTCTGGCGCCCGACCAAAGTGCGAGCGATAGCGGTCGATGTCGGCGGTGACGGCGGCGTTCCGGCGCAGCGTGGCGAAGGCGGCGGCGTGGTCGGGCCGGGCGCGAGTCGCCTCCACGATGACGGTGCCCAGCGTGTCCACATCCGGAAAGAAGCGGCCGAAGATGTGGTCGATCGCCATCACGCGGTTGAGCAGCCGGAGTGGCCCGGGCTCGTCGAAGCGTACGTCCACCACGTACCGCTCCGCCGGCGCAATCACGATGTTATCCACCCACTGCTCGCGCTCGTACCGTCCGAGATCGGAAGCCACGACCTTCATACGTGCTTGTCCATCGAATGAAAGATTGAAGACCCGCGTGCTGGCAACGTTGGTGAGCCACAGGCGCACGACCTCGCCACGTCGCACGTGCGCCTCCCACGCCGGCTCCCCGTTGACCAGCAGAACGTTGCCGAATCGCCCCATGAGGGCGTGCGTGGGTGCGACATCGCCGTATGGGATGAGCCCCGCGTCGCCAACGAGCAGGTCGTCCAGAATCAGAAACTCCTCTCTGTTCACGGGCCCCAGCCAGTCCGACTCGCCGGAGCGAACGAACAGGTTTCCATACAGGCCGAGGTCCTGGAGGACATCCTCGCGCATGTGCGGGTGGTACCAGTAGAGCCCCGCGTCGGGAAAATGAATCGTGTAGTCGAACCTGCCGCCGGGCGGCACCGGATCCTGCGTGACGTGCGGCACGCCATCGAACCGGTTGTCGAGCCGAATGCCGTGCCAGTGGATCGCCGTCGGGAGTGAGGTTTCGTTCTGGAAGCGCACCACAACCGTCACGTCCTCATCCACCTGCACCAGCGGACCAGGGATCTGTCCGTTGAAGCCGAGCATGGTGACAGAGCGGCCGTTCACGACCTTGCGCACCGGCGCCGCACTGAGGATCAGAGTGTCGCCATCGGCCAGCCGCACGAGCTGCCGTGGCTTCACGGGCGGTGCGTGCGCCGTCTGATCAGCGGGCATGAGCGGGCCGACATCCGGGCGGAGCCTCATGAGCGCGGGCGGCATTGCGACCGCGGGGTGCATTGGCGGCACTATCCATCCGCGCTCGTCCGCGGCGTGATGGTCGTGCCGGCCCGGCGGGACGGTATCGCCGCGCGTCTCCAGCAGTCCGGCCAGCACGAAGGGCATGTCGTGCGGCTGCATGCGCATGCTGGCGGA
>CAZWSO010000127.1:0-7061 GCA_964636485.1 uncultured Gemmatimonadaceae bacterium | reverse complement strand
CGCTCGACAGGCCGCGCCCGGTTATGATCAGCACCTCGCCGGCGCGCGCTACCTGTCGCTCGCGCAGCCAGGCCTCGGCGCGCGCACAGGCATCGGCGGGGGCTGGAAGGGTCGCTCGCAAATTGAGCGTCCGTTCGCGGCCGAAGCGCAGTTCGTCGAAGGCCTGTCGGAGACGCAGCGACGCGCGGCGGCGCGGCTCTCGCTCTGTCACCGCACCGCGCGCCAGAGGATCTGCCCATCGAGCCGGTCGGTGGCAATGGTGCCGGTGATCCAGGCCAGGGTGGGCGCGATGTCCACCGTACGCACGAAGCCGCTGTGGCGCCCCGGCTGAAACTGCCGTCCATAGAAGATGATCGGCACATGCGAGTCGTAGTCGTGAGGCGTACCGTGCGTGGCATAGGTAATCCAGCTCGGATACCAGTAAGGCTCCAGGGTGATCACCGCGGCCACCGGCACATCGGGCGGGATCGAGTTGAGCCATCGCCGCGCAACAGCATCCCGGCCGAGATTGGCGCTCTCCAGCTCGGTCATCAGGTCCACTCGCTGTACACCCGGCCGCTTGCTCAGCTCCGCCCCCATCAGGCGCAACACGGAGTCGGCGTTCACACCCGCTCGCTCGAAGGCGCGACGATCCACAAGCACCATCCCGCCATCGAAGCTCATCGCGAGCGAGTCGACACCGCGCGCCAACACCTCGCCCAGAAAGCGTCCGAAGATGTCCCGCACCTCCACACGGCCGGGGCCGCTCTCCTCGCCCGCCCAATCGAAGTGTTCCTCGGGGTACGGAGCAACACCGTGGTCGGCGGTCAGCACGATCGCGACACGCGCGGAATCGCGAAGGGTGAAGAGCGTGTCGAGAAAGGCGCCGAGCATCCGATCGAGCCGCAGCACCTGATCGTGCAGCTCGCGCGAATCCGGACCCCAGCGATGACCGATGTGATCGGTGGCCGAGAGGGAGATGGCCAGGACATCAGTGTGCGGCCCGTGACCGAGCTGGAGCTCGCGAAGGCCGGTGAGGGCAAGCTCCAGCGTCACCTCATCCATGAAGGGCGTCTGCGGAATAATCCGAGCCGTGAGCGCGGAATCCGGCGGCAGGTGACGGGGCATTCCCGTTCCCCTGTCGTCCCCGGCCTGAATCAACGGTGGCTCCGGGTACTGGTTCTCGGGACGGAGCAGAGTCCACACCTCACCCGCGAATCGCCGCGTTCCGCGCTCCTCGTTGAACCGCTTCACCCACGTGGGAAGCGTATCCTTGTAGTAGGTGCTGGTCGTGAAGATGCCACTAGCCTCCGCGTACCAGTACACCTCCTGGGGGTCTCGGCCGATAGGCAGGATGGCGCCCCGGTCCTTACGCGAAACGGAGAGCGCCCTGCTGTTTGGGTCCTTTAGCCGCAGCCAGTCGACAAGGGTCCCGCCGCGAAAGCGGAACGGGGACGCCGACACCCCTTCCGCCCCAATGAGGGGGTACTGCGGATCCTGTATTCCGGCGTTGTTGCGGACTATGCCGGTGCTGCGAGGGTGTCTGCCCGCAAGAAGGACAGAGTGTCCTGGAGCTGTCTCTGTTGTGGCGTGATCATGGTGCGCATTTGAGAACCAGGCCCCGCCGCGAACCAGTCGCGCCAACCCACCGTCCAAACCCTTGAACCTGTCCAGGTAGTCCCCGCGGAGCTGATCTACGGTGATCAGAACCACTAGCGTCGGAACGGCGCCAGGGTCGGGGAACGGCCGCTCAGGGGGTGCGGTCCGCTGCGCGGCCATGGGAGGGGCGAGCAGCAGCATTGCCGCCGCCAGGGCTAGGAACGAACGTGTGAGCCAGCGAAGCATGCGAGAGCTCTCCAGAAGTGAGGACGCGGCAATCTATTCAGCGGGTGACCGCCGGTCACGGGCAAGATCCATATCGGTACGCTGGTTTTTTGTACCCGGCTCACCCCCAGGAGAGCCGACTTCAGACCTTCGGGCGCCGGAGCGTGTCGCCCTGACGCCCCTTCCTCCCGCCCGCCTTCCATCAACCCGGACCGCTCGCTAGATCACGAAAGACGCCAAACAACGAGGAATCGACGCATGCGATCATCTGCAATCCCGCTGCTGGCTGGTGCGCTTGTCGTCCTGCCGCTGTCCGCCCTACTCGCCCAACAGCAGCCGACGGCCACCACGGAGGCGGCGTCGGTAGCACGCGTCGACATCCGCCCGGCCTCGCTCACACTGGACGTGAACGACACCGCTCGAGTGACCGTCACCGCCCTTGATGCGCAGGGGAACCGGGTCAACGCGCAAGTGCTCCTCTTCTCCAGCTCGCGACGGGCGGTGTCCGTGTCGCCGGAGGGCGCTGTGCAGGCGCGCCGCCCCGGCGAGTACCGGCTTCTGGCCGTCGTCGCCGGTCGCGACACCATTCTCGGCGAGGCCAGCGTGAGCGTCCGCTGGCCGGCGGTGCGAACGGTAGAGATCACCGGCGTGCCGCAGCGCGTCTACGCGGGCACCACGATCCGCCCGGGCACGCGCATAGTTGACGTCGCCGACGAGGAGCGCGGCAACGTTGCCGTGGAGTGGCGCACCTCGGATCAGAACGTGATTCGCGTCGCCCGTTTCGGCGAAGTCACTGCCGTGCGGCCCGGCACGGCCACTCTCCGTGCCACGGGCGGCGGCGTGACGGCCACGCGACAGATCACCGTAGTCGCCAATCCGGCAAGATCGATCGAGCTCACCGCGTCAGATGATGGCGGGCGTACGGGCGACGTGATCCGCTTCACGGCCGTCGCTCGCGATGCCAATGGACGGCCGGTGGCCGACTACCCGATTCAGTTCTCGCTCAGCGCGCAGGTGGAAGACACGGTCATCGCGCCCTCTGCACCGGCGCAGATCGATGAACAGGGTCGCTTCGTGGCGGAGCGCGCCGGCACGTACACGATCTTCGCCACCGGTGGTAACCTGGCGGCGCGGCACACGGTTCCCATCACCCACCGGTACTCATCGATGCGGCTCGCCACGCCCAAGGGGCAGGGGGCTGTGCGTGACGTGCACACGTCCGACCTGTGGGTGTGGGAAGGGAAGGACGGGCGCGATTATGCGATTACGGGCACCTGGGGCGCGCACGGAATGGCGTACTTCTGGGACGTCACCGACCCCGCGAACATCAGCCGCCTGGACAGCGTGCAGGTGGACGCACGCACGGTGAATGACGTGAAGGTGGATGTGGATCGTGAGCTGTGCATCATCACGCGAGAGGGGGCGTCCAACCGGCGGAACGGATTCGTCGTCCTCGACTGCAGCAACCCACGAGACGTTCAGATTCTTTCCCGTTTCGACGACGGGCTGCTGGGTGGCGTGCACAACGTGTTCGTATGGAACCAGCACTTGTTCGCGATAAACGCCGGGAGCAGGTTCGACATCATCTCCATCGAGGACCCCCGCAATCCCCACCGCGTGAGCTTCTTCGATCTCGGTCGGGGCTCCGGGATTCACGACGTGTGGGTGGTGGATGGAGTCGCCTACACATCCAACTGGTCGGAAGGAGTCACGCTGATCGACGTCGGCAACGGTGTCGCCGGTGGGTCCCTGTCGAACCCGGTAATGTTCGCTCAGTACAAGTATCCGATCGGCGCGTCGCACTCGGCCTTCCCTTATCAGTCGCAGTCGGCGGGCGACCGGTTCTACGTGTTCGTCGGCGACGAGCAGTTCCCCTACGGCCTGGCCCCCGACGATGCGAGCCAGGCAGAGGCGGGCGGTTACATCCATATCGTCGACTTCACCGATCCGGAGAACCCCGAGGAGGTGGCTCGCTACCAGGTGCCAGAAGCCGGCCCTCACAACTTCTGGATCGAGAACGACACGCTGTACGTGGCGTACTACAACGCGGGCCTGCGCGTGGTCGACATATCTGGCGAGCTGAAAGGCAATTTATATGATCAGGGCCGCGAGCTTGTCCGCTGGCGACCCATGGACCCAGAGGGGAAGGTGGCGAACACGCCGATGATCTGGGGTCCGCAGCCGCACAAGGGCCATGTCTTCATCAGCGATTTCAACGCCGGTCTCTGGAGCGTGAAGCTGCCGGAGCGGACGGAAGAATTGACACCGTGACGCCGTCGTTCGGGATTCGGGGTGAGGTGTTCGGAGTGCACATCGTCGTACTCCTTCTGCTCCTCATCACCTCGTCGGCCTCAGCCCAGGCTCCATACCGATTCATCGTAGCCGCCGAGTCGGAGGACCAGGTGGCTTTGGTGGAGTTTGTCCCCTGTCCGCCTGCACGCGGGGCGGGGGCGGGGGCGGGGGCGGGAGCGGGGGCGGATCGGACGCCCGGCAAGTGCGGCGCGCGTGTGGTCCGGACGTACGATGTCGGCGTGTGGGTGTCGGACATGGAAGGACCGCATGGCGTCGTCCCGGCGCTCGACGGGCGGTCCTTCTACGTCTCTATTGCGCACGGGCGGCCGCGCGGCTTCCTTCGCCGTTTCGATATCGAGACGGGTCGGATGCTTGGTGAGGTGGAGCTGGCAATGTTCCCGGCGAGCGTGGACATCGCTCCCAACGTATCGCTCGTGTACGTGGTGAACTTCAACTTCGAGGATCCGGAGATGCTCCCGTCGAGCATCTCTGTAGTCGAAGGAAACACCATGACCGAGATAGCGCGACCGATCACATGCAGTATGCCTCACGGATCGAGGCTGAACCCGCAGGGTACTCGACACTACTCTGGCTGCATGATGAACGACCTTCTGGTGGAGATCGACACGCGCTCCTTCGAGGTCGCGCGCATGCTGCGCATCACGCCAGGGGATGAGGCAGTCGTCCGGCCGGACGACGCCGCTCGCAAGGATCATCGGCCCGACGGTGCCATGCCCGACGCGCACGCGCGGCACGCGGCGGAGCGGACGGGCGAGCACGCGGCTCACGTCACGGCCAGAGACGCCCCCGTTGGCGATCCTGACGGCACTGCGAGCAGCGCCGGATTCTTTCCCATGAAGAGTGAGTGCTCGCCCACGTGGGTGCAGACATCCCACGACGGCGCACGGGTGTACATCACCTGCAACCGTTCAGCCGAGATCGTCGAGGTGGACGTCGCACGATGGAAGGTGAGCCGGCGCTGGAAGACGCCGCCCACGCCGTACAACGCCGCCGTCACCCCTGACGGTCGTCTCCTGATTGTGACGCAGAAGGGGCCGGGCACGACGACCATCTGGCGTCTGTCGGATGCGAAGCTCCTCGCCGATGTTCCGGGCACGCGCAAGGTAGCCAGTGGCGTGGTGACCAGCGCGGATTCCCGTTATGCCTTCGTCACGCTCGAGGGAATCGGCGGCGATCCTGGTACGATCGACATCATCGATCTCCGCACCAATCAGAAGGTCGCCAGCGTGGAGGTGGGGAAACAGGCAGGCGGGATCGCGATGATGCCGTGACGGACGCGGTCCGGACTCGCGTGCGAAGAGTTGACTCATTTCCACACCACGATCTCCTCCAGCTTCTTCCGCCGAAGATCCGGCACGCTCGCGCCGTCGGCCGGGTAACCCACAGGCAGAACCAGATACGCCTTCTCGTTCGACGGGCGATCTAGCAGCGTACCCAGAAATCCCATGGGACTCGGCGTGTGCGTGAGCGTCACCAGTCCAATGTGGTGCACGGCGGTGATGAACATGCCCGCCGCGATGCCGACCGACTCCTGCGTGTAGTAGTAGCTCCTCCTGACGCCGCCGGATGCCAAGCCGTAGATCTGGCGGAAGAGGACCACCACCCACGGCGCGTCGGTGAGGTGTGGCTTGTTCTGGTCGGTGCCGAGCGGCCGCACGGCCTCGATCCAGTCGGGCGGCATGCGACCCGCGTAGTTAAGACGCTCCTCCTCCTCGGCCGCCTGGCGGATTCGATCCTTGACGGCGGGATCGGCGACCGCCACGAACGTCCATGGCTGCTGGTGCGCGCCGCTCGGCGCCGTAGCGGCAGTGAGGATCGCGTACTCTATGAGCTCGCGAGGAACGGGTTCCGGCGAGAAGTGACGCGTCGTACGACGCCGCTTCATCTGGTCGTAGAAGTCGCGCGCCCGAGCTCGAGATTCATCGAGCGGCATCCGCTCGAAGGCGAGTGGTACGAAATCCGTCTCTGGCGAATGCGCGTCATGCGTCATGCCTACAGGCCTACCGTCACACCGAGGTGAAGCACCAGCAGGTTCGCCTGGCTGCGGATTGGCGTGATTGTGACGCTGCCGTCCTCGTGGTCCTGAATGCTGCCGCGGTTGAGGTAGTTGACCTCGCCGTTGCCGTGATAGCGCGCGCCGATGTCCAGCAGGATCGGGCGCATCCCGGAGCGCAGCGGGATATACAGACCCCCGGCACCCGTCCAGGCAAACGTCGCGTCGCTGTAGTTGGTAGTGCGCGCGAACGGATCCGTTTCGCCGGTGCCGCTCACGCTGGATTCGGTGCTGAAGAGCCCGAAGCCGATCGATCCCGTCGCGTACGGCCGAAACTGTCCGCTGGGAGCGATGAGTTGAGGCCCGAGACCGAGGAAGAAGATGCTGTTGGTGGTGGTGACATCCACCGTGATCCGACAGCCCACCGTGGCGCTGAAGCAGACGCGCTTCCGTTCCTGCCCGTATATCAGGAAGCCGCCGTCGAAGCGGATGGCGAGCGTACCGGCGGGATCCAGCTGATATATGAAATGGCCCGCCATACCACCGCCGGTTCCCACGTAGTGGGAGAAATCTCCCCGGGGGATACCGAGAAGGAGGGCGCCGCCAACGAATGCACGGCTCGGTCCGCGAGGCGGCTGTTCGTCGAGCTCGAAGAGCTGCGCCTGAGCCGGCGCGGCCGTGATGCCGAGCACGAGCGCCAGAGTTAGTAGACCGGTGCGCATGTCAGGACGGATTACGGAGAATCGGTGCGCGGCGAGCACGCCCGCCCACAGACCGTTTGGAGCAGCAGCGGGGCCAGTCCCCCCTACTCGCTCCTTCGCGCTTGACTCACGATAAGTTGCGTACATGCCGGCGCACAACGGTCGATTTACCCTGTCTCCCCGCTGAGACAGGGAGCGTCATCGGCGAGCCGGTGTCGAGGCGCCACTGAACGCGGAAGCCCCACCTTGAT
>CAZWSO010000126.1:5301-7156 GCA_964636485.1 uncultured Gemmatimonadaceae bacterium | reverse complement strand
TGCTGGCCATGGTTGTCTTGCCGGAGCCGGAGTTGCCGAAGATTAGAATCCGTTGCATTCGCCTGTCGACGGGAGTCATGCCGAGAGGGCATCGGTACCATGAAAGCTACCCAACTCGATCCTTGTCCACTCGGTGTCGTGGCATGCATCGTATGCGCATGGCGTCAGTAAGCAGAATCCGGATGGTCCAATCGCGCGATAGTGCGATTCCTCCACGTTGGCTGACACACAGGCGTACTGCTTACGCCGCCAAAGGCGCTCACTCGGACCAACATACGCCATTGACTGCGCTCGCGCAGCGCACGGCATTTGTCATCGCCGCCGTGCTGGCCTGTGGCTGCGCTGCCCCAGCACCAATTGCTCAACATCTGCTGTCAACCATAGAGGGTGGAGAGTACCTGTACGTTTGGGCGGGCGACGCCGACCGGCGGCAGACGGACTTTCTGGCGGTGCTCGATGCCCGCGCGGACTCGCCGACTTTCGGCCGCGTGCTCACTACGGTACCCATCGGGTCCGTGCGTACCTATCCCCATCACACCGAGCACGAGGCGCCCGCTCGAGCCGAGTGGCCGCTGTTCGCCAACGGTTTTGCTGCGGGACGTACCTGGTTGTTCGATCTTTCGGACCCTGAAGCACCCCGGCTCGTTGGCGAGGCGGACACGGTCGGGCATCTTCACCACCCGCACAGCTTTGCTCGGCTGCCCAACGGCCATGTGATAGCAACGCTTCAGGGTGGTCATGGCGCTGAGCTCATGCCGGGCGGACTTGCGGAGTTCGACGCTCGCGGACGACTCGTGCGGAGCGTTTCAGCCGCTGACTCCACCCTGGGCGGCGACGCTGGCCCGGTTCTCCCCTATAGTCTCATCGCGCTGCCCGATATCGATCGGCTCATCATGACCAGTGCCGACATGCATGCGCGACTGCCGAGCCGAGTGGTGCAGCTCTGGCGTCTCTCCGATCTCACGCTGCTGCGCTCGATAGCTCTCGCGGATGGTCCTGGTGGGAATGAGGGAGTCGATCCGGCCGAGCCACGAGTTTTATCGGATGGTCGTACAGTAATGGTCTCCACCTTCAGCTGCGGGCTCTACCTGCTCGACGGCGTAGATTCGGGAGAGCTTCGAGCCAGGCTCGTGCATACCTTCGAGGGCGGCGACTGCGCTCTCCCCGCAATTGTCGAGCAGTTCTGGATCCAGACGGTGCCGGAGGCCGAGGCGCTCGTGGTGCTCGATGTGTCGGACCCTGCGCGGCCCAGAGAGGTCGGGCGCCTTCGAATGGGTGACGATGCCAGACCGCACTGGCTTGCGCGCGATGCTTCCGGGGCGAGGCTGGTGGTCACTGGCGCCGGTTCGCTGGCGCAGCGGGTTGCGCTGGTGGTGGTAGACACTCGAACAGGGGCGCTCAGCCTGGACTCTCTCTTCAACGATGGAACGCCGGGACAGCCTGGGACAAGCTTCGCGCGCGACGAGTGGCCGCATGGACGCAATGGACCCGCGGAGCCGCACGCGGCTGTATTCTCACGACGCTGAGCGCGTTCCGATGCGAAGGCTGATGCCACCATCACCGTAACCTTTCATTGTGAAACATCTTCCTTGTCCACCCCGCGCTGAGGCAGGCATAGTATGCGGATGATGTCACTACACGGGCACAGGACTTCGGAAGCAGTCCACACCAGTGACTAGCGTCGAGCGCATCCTGATCTGGGGCGCGGGCGGGCACGGCAAGGTACTGGCCGATGTCGCGCGCGCCTGCGGTCACAAGGTGATCGGCTTTGCCGACGCCGACGCGGAGCGCGTGGGGCAGGGGGCCGAGCCCGGCGGCGCGCGGATCATAGTGACGGAAGAGGAGCTGACGCGCG
>CAZWSO010000126.1:2719-5201 GCA_964636485.1 uncultured Gemmatimonadaceae bacterium | reverse complement strand
GGGGCCGAGCCCGGCGGCGCGCGGATCATAGTGACGGAAGAGGAGCTGACGCGCGTCATCAGCGAAGGGGTAGCCCTTCCCGGCGGCGCCACGGCGCTCGCGCTTGCCGTTGGCGACAACGGCGTTCGCCTTCGGCAGCTTTCGCTGGTGCCCGCCGCAATGTTGCCGGTTCTGGTTCATCCGTCGGCCGCAGTGTCGCCGAGCGCACGGCTGGGCGCGGGAACTGTCATCCTGCCGCAGGCTGTGGTCAACGCGGCGGTGCGGATAGGCGCAGGCTGCATCATCAACAGCGGCGCGATCGTGGAGCACGACTGCGCGATTGGCGACGCGGTGCACGTCGCACCGGGCGCGGTGCTGCTGGGCAACGTGGAGGTGGGGAGCGAGAGCTGGGTAGGTGCGCGCGCTGTGGTGAGGCCCGGTCTCACGATCGGCGCGGACTGCATGGTGGGGATGGGCTCGGTGGTGATCAGGCACGTGCCGGATCGGATGACGGTGGTGGGGAACCCGGCGCGGGAGATGGGCCAGGGCGATGTGGAGATGGAGTGAGGACGCATAGCCATCCCCACAATTGATCTACATCTATCTTATGGAGGCGGAGCGGCGAGCAGCGGTGTGTTGCGATCGCTCGCTGTTACGGCAGCCATTCCCTGTTCACCATGTGATGCGTCACCGTGCTCGGATCCGCTCTCACCTCGCCCGGAGCGCATCCCACGAACTGTCGGAAGTCGCGGATCAGGTGTGCCTGGTCGTGAAACTCGCACCGTGCCGCGATGGTCGCCCACGTGAGGTGCGGCTGTGAGAGCGCTATTCCCATCGCCCATTGCATGCGACGGATGCGAATGAATGTTCTCGGAGAGAGCCCCAGCTCGTCACGAAACGCGCGCTGAATCTGCCGAGCGCTACGTCCGCAGGCGGATGCGAGCTGTCGCACCGATAGCGGCTGCCCTGCTGTTAGCAGCGACCTCACGGCACGGCGTGCAAGTTGGTTGGGCACGTCCACCGCGGCTACGTAGGCCGTAAGCGCCGACATGACTTGCCGGGCGGTTGCCTGTGCCGTTGTCGATGGCGCCACCACCGCGAGCCCATCATGCAGTCGCCTCGGTGCCACGTCCGACATGGGCAGGATGTGATCGCGCAGCTCGAGCGCGGGCACCTCCAGCAGCGGCCGGAACGCCCATGGGTGAAGCCGCACTCCAACCAGGAAGATCCGGCCCTGCGGCTCGACGAGCACGCTCCGGGTGATCTGTCCAGCAACGAGCATCCGCGACTGCCGTTCTCTTGCATTCCCCCACCGCCGCACGAATGGATCGGCAAAGTTCAGCACGAGCTCCGGGCACCCATCAGGGATAATGGGCTGTGGTTCCCCAGGCGTCCCGCCGTCCAGCTCCAGAGACCAGACGAGCCGGACAAAGCGATCCAACGGTGCCGGCGGCTTGAGCTCAGCGTATGCGGCGTCCACTGACTGCGCCCGTGTCGCGTTTTTCCAAGCTTTGCCGCGGATCGGCGGATAGAATGCCAGCAATCATGCTCGACCTCGTTGTTTCCCAAACCCCGCGCCAGCCATGCCTCGCATCGCCGCCGTCACCGTCTACATCACCGATCTGGAGAAGGGAATCACCTTCTATACCACACAACTCGGCTTCTCGGTCAAGGCTCGCTATGGCCCCGAGCTCGTTGAGCTCGAGCACGAGGGCGTCGCCCTTCTTCTCGCCGTCGCTGGTCAGCCGCGTCGCGTAAACTACCCCACCGAAGCCGCGACCGTTATCGGGATCGCTGCTTCCCGGCTGGAGGACCAGCTGGAGCGCCTTCGCAAGCAGAAGGTGGAGCTGGTGGTCGACACTCCAACCCAGTTTCCCGGCGGCCGCTTCATCGCCGTGCGCGACCCCGCTGGAAACGTGATCGAGCTCCTGGAGTTTGCCGCGTAAGCGTGTTACCAGGCGCGGGCCTCTGATGCTGTCCGGCGTCCGATACGGCACAATCCTGATGAGTGTCTCCTTGTCCACTCGACGCCGAGGCATGCATCGTATGGGTATGCTCTCCCAGCCAGCAGACTCTGGACGCGGACGAGGTCCGCGCCCTTCCGGATGATGGCACTCGGCGGGAGGTCATTGACGGCGAGCTGGTCGTGACCCCGGCGCCGTCCTGCGATGAGGGCAGCACGCGTACTGCGCCGCGTACCCGATCGTACGATGACCGCGAGCAGGACACGGCGATGACGACGGGAATCACCTGCGTCACCTGCCAGCTCCAAGGCAGATTTTCGTAATGTCCCCAGTGCCGCAACAACAGCGGGAAGAAGGCATCGGCATAGGGATTCCTCCGCGCCGACTCGCGGTCAAGCGAACAAGCGTCGCGGCCACTCCGGCCAGCAGCAGGACGTGGAAGTACATCCCCACCCGGAAGTCCCAACCGCTGACATTGTAAAGCGCGACCAGAATCAGCTTCGGGAACGCGATGCGATGGCCATTGCGAGCCTGCCATA
>CAZWSO010000126.1:0-2619 GCA_964636485.1 uncultured Gemmatimonadaceae bacterium | reverse complement strand
GTTCCACCCAGCAGCGACACCACGCTCCAGTCATCGTAATACGGGACGTTGTGCGCATAGCGCGCGATAAGGAGCAACGCCGCGAGCACCATGAGCGTCCAAACGGCCCACACGCCCGCGGCGGGCCCTCCAGTTGAACGACGCGCGTGCTGGCCGTCGGCATCCGAGTCGCGATCCAGTGGCGAAAGGCCATGCCCGGGAAATGGAGGAAGGAGCCTTGATCGATCAGCGGCGAGGGAAGAGCCGGCTACTCGTCTACTGCGCGCCTCGTCGCGGCGTACAGCTCCTCCGCTCGCGCCCGGCTCGACTCCTCGCCAAAGATCTTCTCGCCATCAAAGCGGCCGTTCTCGATGAAGATGTCCGACACGTGCCGGCCACCGGCAACGCTCCCCGCGAGATGGACGCCGGCCACGGCCGTCTCCAGCGTCGTCGGATTCAGCTCGAAGCGACCATCCTCGTTCAACTCGATCCCGATGGAGCCCAGCAGATCGAAGTCGGGGTGATAACCAGTGAGCAGATACACGCGATCGGCCCGGATGCGTGCCCCGCCGTCGCCGCCGCTCACGTCACAGCGCCGCGTCACCACCTCGGCGGGAGTGATCTCCACCACTTCTTCGCCAAGTCTTGCCGCGATCTCACCAGCCTTGACGCGGTTCTGGAAATCCGGACCGAGCCAGTACTTCACGCTCGGGCGCAACTCCGGGCGCCGGTACACCAGTGTGACGCGTGCACCGGCGCGAAAACAGAGCAGCGCCGTCTCGATAGCGGAGTTCTTGCCGCCCACGATCACCACGTCGAGGCCCGCCGTGAGGTGCGGCTCGTCGAAGTAGTGACCGACATGGGGAAGGTCCTCGCCCGGGACGTCGATCCGGTTAGGGTGATCGAAGTAGCCGGTCGCCAGGACCAGCCGGTTGCAGGTAATCGTACCCTCTCCGAGCCGCGCCTCCACCCTGCAGTGGATCACGCCGTTCCGCTTCTCGGCCCCAACGAGTCGCACGTGCGGCCGGACGCGAATCCCCTCCGTACGCACGATTCCCCGGTAATACATGAGCGCTTCTTCGCGTGTCGCCTTCGCGCCGGCGCACACCATTGGATGGCCTCCGATCTCCAGCCGCTCGGGCGTGGTGAAGAAGGTCATTCCGATCGGATAGTTGACGAGCGAGTTGACAATCGCTCCGGCGTCGATGACCAGGGGATCGAGCCGGCGTCGCCGCGCGGAGATGGCGCAGGCCAAACCGATCGGCCCCGCGCCCACTATGAGGTCGTCCTCGTGACGGGTCCACGTCATGTGTAGTGAATCTAACATTCCTCACCCTGGCCAGGACTGCCTGAATCTTGGCCGTGCGCGTGTTCGCGTCGGCGACCAGGTGGTCCACTCTCGCGTCCGACGTCAGCGCCCTTGACTGCGGCGCCTTCATGGCGCATTTGAGTCCAGTCCGTTCTCGAATCCGAAGCACGGAGGCGACCGATGCAAACGTTCAGGGGATCCGCAGCTGCGAGCAGGTTGGTTCTTGGATTATTCGTCTTGGCACCGGTTGCAGTACTTGCGGCGGCGCTGACCGGCGGGGCGCAGGGAGACGAGCGCGACGAGACGCTGGAGCAGGTATTACGAGGCCGCCAGCGAGTGATCAGCGGCGCATGTGGTGACTGTCACGGCGGTATTGCGAATCCGGCAGCCGAGGCCTGGCTTGCCGGGAACTCTGATGATGGAAATCTCATCGGTGAGTACCGGGTGTGGGCCCGGAACCTGACGCCTGACGACGAGACGGGACTGGGCAGGGTCAGCGAGCGGCAAATCTTCAACGCGTTGCGCTACGGTCTCCGACCCAATAAAACGCCCGATGTGGAGATCACCTCTGTCACGCCAGGCGAGGGCAACCACCCGGCAACCCCCCACTACCTGTCTCCTGGCATGCCATGGGTCTTCATTCGCTGTCTGAGCGACCAGGAGCTGTGGGACATCGCCGCGTACCTGAAACGGGGCCTTCGTCCAGCGAGCCATCGCGTGGATGAGAGCGAGGCGCCACCCGATGCCTGGGCCAGTGTCTTTGACCCGGAGCGCCTTCCTTCCTGCGAGTCGCCGCCGTTCCCGACGGTGCACGAGCAAGAGACGGTGCCCGAGGAGAAGCGCGAGCAGGTGTTGCGCGGTCGCGCGGCGGCCAGACAGTGCGGGGTGTGTCATGGCGGAGGAGATCCCGCCACGGACGGCTGGCTCGCCGGTCTGCGCAGTGGCGTCGACGCGCCGAGCTTCACCTTCGTTCAGGAATTCGAGATCGGTCAGTTCAGGACCCGTCCCCGCAACCTGACGCCGGACAACACGACAGGACTCGGTCGCTTCAGCGAGCGACAGATCTTCAACGCCCTCCGCTTTGGTCTGCGTCCTGGCGAGACGGCCGATGTCGAGATCACGTCGGGCACACCGGGAGAGGGCAACCACCCGCGGCTGCCGAAGTACCTCGCCCCTCCAATGCCGTGGCCGGTTTTCCGTCATCGTCCGGACCAGGAGTTATGGGACATTGCCGCCTATCTCAAGCACGGCGTCAAGCCCTTCACCAACCGCGTGGAGGACAGCGAGGGGCCGCCGGACTTCTGGGGCAGCTTCTACACGCCGCAGACGAT
>CAZWSO010000125.1:7055-7223 GCA_964636485.1 uncultured Gemmatimonadaceae bacterium | reverse complement strand
AGATCTCATCGGCGTCAAGCCCGCCGGGTAGCAGCTCGGGGTCGGGTGGGGGTGGATCGTCCGGCGGTGGAGGTGGAGGAGGCGGCGGCGGGGGACGGTGAGTACGTAGGTGCGCGGGAGATAGCGCTTCGCGCCTCTGTGGCAGTGCATCTGCTCCATCAGCCGCAG
>CAZWSO010000125.1:0-6955 GCA_964636485.1 uncultured Gemmatimonadaceae bacterium | reverse complement strand
CTCGTCTGCTCGATCAGCCGCATCTCGTCTGCTGCATCAGCTGCAGCTCGTCTGCTCGATCAGCCGCATCTCGTCTGCTGCATCAGCTGCAGCTCGTCTGCGCCAGGTACTTCTCGTATGGCATGGCGAGACACTGGTGCGCGCCGCATGCTTGTGCCCTGACGCCACCGATCGCGGAGCTTCCGCGTCCTGACGTTCACCTTTCGCTGCGGCTCTTCACTTGCATCTTCGGTAAGACCCTGGGGTCGGACGGGCAGAGGCCAATACTGCACTCACTCACCAGTACAGACCGCTGGCGTTTTGATCATGGCAGCAGGCGGGAATCGACGACTCCCTTGAATGGCGGACCATCCAGATCATGCGCGATCGCCTTCGCTCGTGATCATCGTTTTCAACCTCAACTGAGAAGTGCTGTCTCGCAGGTGCAGCTTCCGGCGGCGAGAGCTGCCGGACCTATGTGCTGTTGGAGGTCAAGTCGACTCTTCACTGTGGAGGCACAGCATGATCCGCCTTTCGTCCCTTGCCATCGCCCTCTCTGGCACGCTGCTCCTTGCTGCATGCGTCGATCAACCGACGGAGATCGCTCCAGACAGACGCACCGGCTTCAGGCCCACGTCGGACATTTCCCTCGAGAGCACAGGCAATCACATCGTGCTCTTCAATGGCCAGCGAGTGCCGAACAATTTTGCCCGTGATGTCGGCCGTGCCGGCGGTACGGTGGAAGCGTCGTACGGACAGATCGGCGTAGTGGTGGTCGGCGGCTTGGATGCAGACGCGGTTGCCGCGCTCGAGTCGCGCAATGACGTCAGTCAGGTGATGCCGGACTACCTGCTGCCGCTGGAGCTGCCGAGCGACTTCGAGACGGCTGATTTCGGCGATCCGCCAGCGATCGCGAACGACGACCCCACTACCGCCTTTTTCTTCGCGCGCCAGTGGAACATGCTGGCAATACAGGCGGATGTTGCATGGGCGGCTGGTAAGGTAGGATCGGATGCCGTGACTGTAGCCATCCTCGACACGGGCCTTGGTTACACTCATGCGGACCTTGCCGGACTGGTCGACCTGAGCCGCTCCGCCTCCTTTGTGCCGAGCGATGACATACTGGTGGCTGCCTTCTTCCCTGGCGCGCATCCCGTGGCCGACCTGCACTGGCATGGAACCCATGTGGGCGCTACAGTCAGCAGCAACGCCTTCGCCGCCGCCGGCGTGACGTCGAAGACGACGCTCATTGGTGTGAAGGTGTGCAACGTGAACGGCTCGTGCCCGACCAGCGGCGTCCTTGCAGGCGTCATGTACGCCGCGGATGCCGGTGCGGATGTGATGAACCTGAGTCTAGGCGGTCTGTTCCTGAAGAGCGCCAACCCTGGTTTCGTATCGGTCATCAACCGCGCGTTCAACTACGCGAACCGGGCGGGTGTGGTCATTGTCGTGGCTGCCGGAAACGCGAATACTGACCTCGACCGCGACATTCACCCGACGGCTGGCCACGTGCCAAGCCTCTACGCTTCTTATTGCGACGCTGCCGTCACGGTGTGCGTCTCTGCCACCGGACCGCTGACTGCGGCCGGCACCAATGGCCCGTGGACAGAGCTCGATACGCGTGCCGGATACAGCAACTACGGCCGCTCTGCGATCGACGTTGCCGCTCCAGGCGGGCGCGGTGGACTGACGGGAAATGGCGGACTGGTCTGGGCCGCGTGCTCGCCGTTCAGCCTGCTGATCCCGGTCTGCCAGACGGGCACGTTCATCGTTGGCGCTACCGGGACAAGCATGGCCTCACCGCACGCCGCCGGGGTTGCGGCGCTTCTGGTTAACGAGCTCGGGCGCAACAGTAGCAGAGTGAAAAACGCCCTGCATCAGACCGCCGACGATGTCGGTGATCCGGGTACAGATCCATTCTTCGGAAAGGGCCGCGTGAACGCCGCCCGCGCGGTGGGCGTCAACTAATCACGCCGCGCTAACGGAATCCGCTCCGCCAGCGACCAAGCTTTTCTCCTTCTTCGCTGGCGGAGCCGCCCCAACCGGCACCACGCGCAGCGGGTGTTCTGCTCTCCTCCGCGGTGCGCCGGCGGTTGAGCGCAGTGCGCCGTCTGTCCGCGCTGGGCAAATCGCCGCCGGCCGGCCGCTCAACGCGCTGCTGTAACGGCTGGAGTCGAAGATCTCGCCGGTCGAGCGTCGGTGTTGCTCCGCGACATCGAGCGTCGTCAAGCAGAGGGTACCGGCGCCGGACTCCCCGCCCCCCCGTGTTGACGCGGCAGCAGTCCAAAATAATCGCCTCAACCGTCGTGCGGTCGCGACATCGGTCCCGTGTTGCTCACGCCTGGCTGGGAGCGCGGCACGCCTTCTAGGCGCTGGGCGAGCATGCCCCAATCGCCAGAAAGAGGGTAGCTTTGCAGTAGCTCAGCGCAGTACACCTCGGTCGAGAAGGATACCTCCCATTCGGTCCTCCCGCCCTTCCGCTGCTCCCCAACGGCATTGCCGAGAGTCCCGCACATGAGAGTCCCCCGTAAGCTCGCCGTCGCACTCGCGACGCTTCCCCTTCTTCTGCTTGCCCTCCTGATCGTTATTCCGCTCGCGTTCAAGGGGCGAATAGCCGAGCGGGTGAAGTCCGAGATCAATGAGAGCGTGCGCGCTCATGTGGAGTGGAGCGGCGTCGGGCTCACGCTCTTCCGCAACTTTCCGAACGCCACCTTCCGGCTGGATGATCTCACTGTCACCGGCCTTGACCGGTTCGAGGGAGACACGCTCGCGTCGATCAGGAACTTCCGCCTCGTGCTCGACCTGGGGAGTGTGCTCCGAAGTCTGAGAAGCGACGACCAGATCATCATTCGCTCCATCGAGGTGAACCAGCCGGTGGTGCACCTCAGGGTTCTCGAGGATGGCACAGCGAACTGGGACATCGCGAAGGGGACGCTGGACACTGCCGCGGACGAGCCTCCGAGCGCAGTAGCGATCAGTCTCCGCCGCTTCGACATCCGTGACGCCACCATCACCCTCGATGATCGACAGGCTGGACTGCTGGCGTCGTTGAACGGATTTCATCAGTCGCTGAATGGGGATTTTCGGCAGGATTTCTTCGTCATCCAGACGCGCGCTCACAGCGAGGAAGTGTCGGTCCGGTTTGCTGGCGTGCCGTACCTGAGCCGGGTGCGCCTGGACGTAAAGGCGGATGTCGAGGCCGACATGATGAACCGGCGGTTCACCTTTAAGGAGAATGAGGTCCGGCTCAACGACCTGATGCTCGGCTTCTCGGGATCCGCAGCCGCGGGCGACGACCACGTGGCGCTCGATGTGGCGTTCAATGCGCCGACTACCGACTTCCGCCACATCCTGTCGCTGGTGCCCGCCATCTACGCGCGGGAGTTCCAGGCCGTGCAGACCTCCGGGACGATGGCACTCTCCGGCCGTATCAACGGCAACTACGGCGACGATGCGTTTCCCTCCTTCGCGCTTAACGTCAAAGTCGAAAACGGTACCTTCCGCTATCCCGATCTGCCCCTCCCGGCGCGGGACATCTTCATCGATCTCTCCATGGACAACGCGGGAGGCGACGCGGACAGCACGGTAGTGAACCTGAGGCGCTTTCATGTCGTTGTGGGTAGCGAGCCGATCGATGCCGCAATGGTGCTGCGCACGCCGGTGTCCGATCCGGACGTGGACTTCCGCCTGGCAGGGAAGCTGAACCTGGCCGACGTGAGCCGCACGATGAAGCTCGAGGGCGTGGACGAGCTGGCCGGTATCGTCGCCGCGGACGTGTCGGTTCGCACGCGGATGTCTTACATCGACCGGCAGCAGTATGACAGGATCTCGGCGCGTGGAAGCGCGGATGCCAGGAACCTCACGCTCAGAACGGCGGATCTCCCGCACGCGGTTATGGTCGAGGAGGCGGTCCTGCAGCTCACGCCGCGTCATGCGGAGCTGAAGGCGTTCAGAGGGAGCATCGGCAGCAGCGACATGCAGCTTGCCGGTTATCTGGACAACATCATCGGCTACGTGCTGCGGGACGAAGACCTGCGCGGGCGCGCGATGCTCACCAGCAGGCGCTTCGATCTGAACGAGTGGCAGTCCGACGACGAAGCGCTCGAGGTCATCCCGGTGCCGGCGAACATCGACTTCGCGCTCCAGGCGACGATCGCACAGCTTTCGTACGGCAAGCTGGAGATGACCAACGCCCGAGGCGGGCTGCGCATCAAGGATCGCCGTGTCACGCTCGAGGATTTCCGGATGAACATGCTTGGCGGCGAGCTGGGCATGACGGGATTCTACGAGACGAGCGACCTCGCCAGACCGACGTTCGATGCCAACCTGCGTATGACCAGTCTGGACATCCCGGCTGCCGCAGGGGCGTTCGTGACCGTGCAGATGCTGGCGCCGGTCGCCCGGTACGCGCGGGGGACCTTCTCGGCGGACATGCGCATGAGCGGACCGCTCGGCAGGGACATGACGCCGCTGTTCGACGTGCTGAACGGGAAGGGCTCGATCGAGACGTCCAGACTGGTGCTGCAGGACTTTCCTGCGATGGAGCGGCTGGCCGACGCGGTGAAGATCCCGCAGCTCGGCAACCCCACGCTGGAAGCGATCCGCTCGCTGATCGAGATCAGGGATGGCAGACTGCACGTGAGTCCGTTCGATGTGCGGATGGGCGAGCTGCGTATGAACATTGCCGGCTCCAACGGCATCGACCAGTCGCTCCAGTACGCGGTTCGCCTTCAGATCCCTCGCGCGCTGTTAGGCGCGGAGGCGAACCGGGCCGTCGCAAGTCTGGTGGCGCAGACAGGTCGTGCCGGAATCGATCTGGAGGCTGCCGAGACCGTCGCCCTGGGCATTCACTTGGCGGGCACGGTCACTAATCCTTCCGTGCGGGCGGATGCCGGAAGCGTCGCGACATCGGTGAGGGAAGCGGTGGAACACACCGCCCGTGAGGAGGTTGCGCGTACGGTGTCCGATGTAGAGCAGCGCGTGGACTCGGCTACTGAGGCGGCGCGCAGGGAGGCGAGGGCCGAGGCCGACCGTCTCGTGCGAGACGCCGAGCAGCGGGCTGCCGCTGTGCGCGAGGAAGCGCAGCGGCTTGCGGAGGGCGTGCGAAAGGAGGGATACGAGCAGGCGGATGCGCTGCTGGAGCGCGCCACCAATCCCATCGCTCGCACCGCGGCGCAGCCGGCTGCGGACCGACTGCGCCGGGAGGCGGACCAGAAGGCGGATCAGATCGTGCGCGAGGCGGACCGCCGGGCCGAGGGGATAGTGGAGGAGGCCCGGATGAGGGCCAACGACCTTGTGGGGCAGCAGTAGCAGCGGAGACCCCGCTGAACTCCCGTCTGGGTGACGGCGCCTTGAGCTCCTGTCGCTGTGTCATGGGGCGCTCCGGACAGGAGCGCCCACCCCCGGTTAAACGCGGCGCCGATATCCCGAATGCCTCTCGCCCGAAGGTAGGCAAGCAAATCTTGACGCGGCACCCGTTTCCTCCCAGTCTAGGAGATCGAAAATGAGAGCATCGACAGTCAGGACCGGGGACAGGGTATGAGTCAAAGGCTAGCGCTGCTGACGGTTTTGGTGTTGTCGGTAACCCTTGGAGCGTTCGCCGCTCCGAACCACCTCCAGCCCGGATTGGTCCAGGCGAATCCGGCCGATACGCTCGCCGCACCGCCGCTCTTTGCCAACCTCTCATCAGCACCGCGGACGGTGGAGGTAACTCTCACTGCCGCGCGCGCAAGGCTCGAGCTCCGGCCCGGCGTCATCACCGAGGTGTTCGCCTACAACGGGAGCGTGCCCGGCCCAACGTTGGAGGTGCGCGAAGGGGACCGGGTGGTCGTTCGCTTCCGGAACGACCTGCCCGAGTCAACCACGGTTCATTGGCACGGCATCCTCCTGCCATTCGTTTCCGATGGGAGTCCGTTTCACCCCGTGGCGCCGGGCGAGCAGCGTGACTACGTCTTTACCGTGCAGCCCGGCACCGCTGGTACCTACTGGTATCACCCCCATCCGCATCACCGTACGGGATACCAGGTCAGCAAGGGCCTTTTCGGCGCGATCATCGTGCGAGCCGCGGACGATCCCCTGCCTGCCTCCATGAAGGAGAGGCTGCTGATCCTCGGCGACAATCGTTTCCACGAGGATGGGTCGATCGACCTTCAGCCCCCGCATACGCCTGTCGGCCGCGTGGACGCGGAGAACGGCCGCGAGGGCGACTTCCTCTTCGTCAACGGCCAGATCATGCCCACGCTCACCGTGCGCAGCGGTGAAGTGCAGCGCTGGCGGATCATCAACGCATCAGCTGCGCGCTACTATCGGCTGGCGCTGCCCGGGCATTCGTTCCTCCACGTGGGGAGCGATGGCGGATTGTTCGAGCGGCCGCTGGAAGTGGAGGAGATCCTGGTAGCGCCCGCGGAGCGTGTGGAGCTGCTCGTGCGCGGTACCAGCGCTCCCGGCACGCGGACCACGCTTCAGGCACTGCCCTACGACCGCTACATCCCTCAAACCAAGCCGATCGACTGGAGCCAGCCGCGCGACCTGCTGACGCTGCAGTACACCTCGGAGCAGCCCGTGCGGCCCATGCCCCTGCCTTCCACGCTGCGTCCCATTCCCAACCTCGATACGACGCAAGTGAGCGCCCGGCGAGTGATGTCGATGACGCAGCACATGATCAATGGCCGGCACATGGACATGAATCGGGTGGATGTGAGCACATCTCTGGGAGCGACGGAGATCTGGGAGATCGAGAACCTCGTCGGCATGGACCACCCATTTCACCTTCACGGCTTCCGCTTCCAGGTACTGGACCGCAACGGCGTGCCGGAGCCATACCGAAGCTGGAAGGATGTAGTGAACGTGCCCAAACACGAGACGGCGCGTTTCATCGTGCGCTACGAGTTGCATCCGGGGAAGTGGATGTTCCACTGTCACATCCTTGATCACGAGGATCACGGGATGATGGGAGTGCTCGAGGTCAACTGAGGGA
>CAZWSO010000124.1:4075-7246 GCA_964636485.1 uncultured Gemmatimonadaceae bacterium | reverse complement strand
GTGGAGTTGAATACGGACGACAGCGAGCTCATCAGCGCTGCGAGAAGTCCCGCCACGACGATTCCGCGGAGCCCGACCGGCAGCAGCGTCCCAACCAGTGTAGGCAGCGCCTGGTCGGGATGGGCGAGATCCAGGCGCCCCTGCTGCGCCAGCACGTAGGCGATCACGCCCGGGATCACGAAGATGAATACGGGGAGCAGCTTGAGGTAGCCGGCGAAGATCGTCCCGAGTCGCGCCTGATGCTGGTCGCGGGCCGAGAGAACGCGTTGCACGATGAACTGGTCTGTACACCAGTACCATATGCCCAGGATCGGCGCGCCGAAGAGAATGCCCGTCCACGGGAAGTTCGTATCCGTGGCCGGCCGCCACATGCTCATGAACTCCGGGCCGGCGGCTTCGGTGAGCGCGCCCCAGCCCCCCACCTGCGACAGTCCGATCACCGTTACCGTGACGGCGCCGCCGATCAGCACGAACATCTGAAGAAGATCGGTATACATCACCGCGCGCAGTCCGCCGAAGATCGTGTAGATGCCGGTGGCGACGACAACCACCAGCGCCCCCGTCCAGAAGTTGATCCCCATCAACGCCTCAAACACGATGCCGCCAGCGGCGATCGTGACCGAGATCTTCGTCAACACGTATCCGATGATCGAAACGACGGCGAGATACCATCGCGCTCCGGCGGAATAGCGGCGCTCGAGAAACTCCGGCATGGTGAAAACGCCGCTCTTCAGGTAGAACGGCACGAACACCCAACCGAGCGCGAGCAGAATGAGTGACGCCAGAACCTCGAACTGCCCTACGGCAACGCCGCTCGCCGCGCCGGTACCCGCCAGGCCCACGAGATGCTCGGAGCCGATGTTCGAGGCGAACAGCGACGCCCCGACCACGAACCAGCCGACATTCCGTCCGGCAAGAAAGTAGTCAGTCGAGTTGGCTCCTGCCCCACCTCCACGCCTCGCCGCCCAGATCGCAATACCGAACACCATCGCGAAGTAGAGCGCGATCACTGCCCAGTCCAGCGTCGCGAGCAGACGCATGTTGGAGCATCTCCTGTGCGGTCAGTAGGTACAGCGTGTGTCCCGACGCGCTACCTCAGGCGCGGCGGGTAGACGTCACCGAGCGGGCCGAATGCGGATCGCCTGCCCGCCGCCGGCGGCGAGCACCACGCGGAGCTGCGAAGCGGAAGTTACCGGCTGCGACGAGATCGCCACCGGCAGCGGATCGTCGCGCCAGTGTGCTCCGGGACCATCGGCGTAGATCTCGGCCACGTAGCGCCGGCCGGCGGAGAGAAATGAGAGCGGCACATCGAAGGTGCGAGCCTCCTCGTCGGTGATGGCGCCGATGAACCACTCATCGCGTCCGCGAGCCTTGCGGGCGACGATCACATAGTCGCCGATACGCGCATCGATCACGAGAGTGGTGTCCCAATCCACGGCCACATCGCGAATGAACTGAAAGGCGGCGTGCCCCTGGTAATTCTCGGGGAGATCAGCCGCCATCTGCAGCGGCGAGTAGATCACGACGTACAGCGCGAGCTGTTTGGCGAGCGTGGTACGGGGGCGCGGCTCCTCCGGCCGGCGCGGCACCCCCGTTGGCCTCTCGATGAGGATGTCGAAGATCCCCGGGGTGAAGTCCATGGGCCCGGCGAGCATGCGCGTGAAGAAAAGGATCGTCTCGTGCTCCGGATGGTTGCCACCCTCGCCACCCCACGCGTTGAACTCCTGGCCGCGCGCGCCCTCGCGCGTCAGCATGTTGGGCCAGGTGCGGCGCTCTCCTGTGTCCTTGATGGGCTCGTGCACGTTCAGCATGATGCTGTGACTGGCCGCCGTCTCGATGACGCGCCGGTGGTGGCGCACCATGAACTGCGACTGGTGCGCGTGGCCGTGCTCCGTGGTGTCGCCCACGTAGCCGGTTTTTACCGCCCGCACGCCGTGCCGCTCGTACAGCGCCATCGCCGAATCGACCTGGCGCTCGTAGTTGTCAATCATCGTGGCCGTCTCGTGGTGGCCTATCAGTGTGATCCCCTTCTGTCGCGCGTAGTCAGCCACTTCCCGGAGATCGAAATCAGGGTACGACTGGGTGAACGAGAAGTTTGCCAGTCCCGTGTTGAACCAGTCGATCTCCCATCCCAGGTTCCACCCCTCCACCAGCGTACCGCCCAGGTTGTTGGCCGCTGCAAAGTCCATGTATCGCTTCGCGTTCGCGGTGGTGGCGCCGTGCGTCGGCCCCGTTCCCCACGTCTCGAGGCCAATGTGCAGCGACCACCAGATGCCGTTGTACTTCATTGGCGTGATCCAGCGAGTGTCCTGAATCCGGCTGGGCGGGTTCAGCTTCAGCGTCAGTACCGACGGCACCAGCTCCCCGGGACGATCGGCCAGCTGGATCGTGCGCCACGGAGTCACGAATGGCGCGCGGCCGCGCACCGCAACGCCATCCGCCCACCGCGCCAGCGTGGAGCGGAGCGTGCGCGGATCCACGCGCGCCAGGTACATGCCCGCGTAGTCCACCAGGTTCGCCTCGTGTATCACCACCTGGATGCCGCTCTGCATCTGGAGCGTCAGCGGTGTATGAACCGTGTCCAGCCGGCTTACCGGGCCGGAGGAATAGAGGATCTCCTGGCGGTCCGGTTCCGGCCTGTTGGCGGGGATCCACCAGGCCCGGGCGTCATCCGCCATCGCGAACTCCGTGAGCTCCTCCATCATCTCGAAGTCGCGGAAGCCGGCGCTGTCGAGCAGTTCGTAGCGAAACGCCACCCCATCATCGAAAGCACGGAACGCCACGATGAAGCGCCGGGCGTGTGCGGACTGCTCGGCCACGGAGACGCGCAGCTCCTGGTGGTGATCGCGCACGCGCGCTACCTCCCCCCATGGCTGCGTCCACGTGGTGTCCACTGTGTTGCGCGTCGAACCCGTCACGAGCAGCGAATCGCCCAACCGCGGCGCGGCGCGGAACTCGAAGCCTAGGCGTGAGGGCATGATGACCAGTTCGCCGTTGCGCCGCACCGAGTAGCGCAGCACGCCCTCATGCACCTCTACGGTGATCTCGTTCCTCCCGTCAGGGGACGTTACGCGAAGAGGCGTCTGGGCCAGCGCTATGCCGGCATGGAGAAGCGCTGTGGCCGCCGCGGCGACCGCGAGCACGATGCGACGATTAGGCATTAGGCACCAT
>CAZWSO010000124.1:0-3975 GCA_964636485.1 uncultured Gemmatimonadaceae bacterium | reverse complement strand
GGGCGGGCGCCTGCGCCGGTGTCCTGGCGCAAGTGCCCGATCCGGGGAACCACATTCAGTAACCCGGATTCTGCGTGAGATTCGGGTTGGCAAGCATCTCGGAAGCCGGGATTGGATAGAGGTTGCGGAAGCCCTCAGTCGTCGTTCCCGCTGGCGTATTGCCCTTCCATGCCCAAACACCGCTCGTCGTGAACCGGTTGAAGCGGATCAGGTCGGTCCGGCGGTGTCCCTCCCACCACAGCTCGCGCGAACGCTCATCGAGAATGAAGTCCAGCGTGAGATCGTCAGCCACGATGTTGCCGTTGGTGTTGCCGTAGGCACGCTCGCGCAGCTCGTTCACGTAGTCCACAGCCTGCGCGACCGTGCCGCCGCCGTTGCGCAGCACGGCTTCGGCATAGATCAGATATGCGTCCGCCAGCCGGAACATCGGATAGTCCGTATCCGGGAATGTCGCGTTGGATCCGGGCGCGCCCGTGGACGTCACGTTGCGGTATTTCGGTGCGGCGTAGCCGTGCGTGAAGTCACCGAGGCTGTTGATTTCCAGCGACTGCCCATCGGTGTAGAAGATCGAAGCACGCTGGTCTGGGCCTCCAGCACCGCCGAAGTGCGCTACGAACTGAGGTGTTACTCGCAGGCCCCACCACCCGCCGTCGAGTCCGTAGGCGGCCGCGTTCATGCTCCCGCCCACAGCGGCATGGGACAAAAACGTGGTGCCGCCCCAGCTCCTGATTCGCAGCCCGTCAAACGGAACCGGGAAGATGATCTCAGGCGATGTATGGTTGTCGGCCAGGAAGTTGTGGTGGTAGTTGGACGCGAGCTGGTACGCGCCAGAGGTGATGATCGCCTGCGCCTCGGCCAGCGCCTGCCCATACTGCGCTCCCACACCATAGGACTCGGCGTTGAGGTGGAGCTTGGCCAGCACCATGCGCGCCGCACCCTCGTCCGCCCGGCCGTACTGCGCCTGGCCAGGCGGCGGAAGCAGCGGACGGACCTCGTTCAACTCGCTGACGACGAAGTCGAAGACCTCCTGCCTGGTGCTCTGCTCCGGTGGCCGAACGCCGAGCTGGTCGGTTTCCCTTACCAGCGGGATGTTGCCGAACAGATCCAGGCCGTGCCAGTAGCTGAGCGCGCGAAGGAAGCGCGCCTCGGCGCGATACTGCTGGACCTCAGCATGCAGCTGCTGACTCACACCACGTGACGCGAGTTTATCGTCCGTTGTCTCGCGCAGGAACTCGTTCGCCAGCGCCACCTGGAAGAAGATGCGGTAGTACAGCGCCGTCACGAACAGGTTGGACGATCCCCACTGCTGCGTGGTCAGCTCCGGCAGGGTCGGGTCCCCCCAGCCGAGCACCGCTTCGTCCGTAGGGAGTTCCTGTAGCTGCCAGAGCCCGCGCACGTACTGCGAGAACCCCTCGTCAATCCCCTCGATATCGGGAATGCCCGCCGGCCCTTCCTGACCGGTCACCGCGAGCCCTGCGTAAAGCTTCGCCACGAAGGCGCGGTACGAGGCCGCATCGTTGAAGACGTTGCCGCTGCTGATGGTGCTCTTCGGCGACGTCGTGACATCCGTGCACGCCGCCGCGACGACCAGCAGCAGGGCCACCACCAGCGTTTTCAATGCGTGTCTATACATGGCTCTATCCGTTCCTTTTTCCGGAGTTATCGGGAAGTCCGTGCTCAGAAGCCGAATCCGGCGCCTATCATGAATGTCCGGGAGCGCGGATAGATGTTGTTGTCGATGCCCTGGGTGCCATCACCTGGAAGGAAAACCTCCGGGTCCACGCCGCTATAGTCGGTAATCGTGAACACGTTCTGCACCGTGCCGAAGATGCGCACCTGCTGTACGGTACCAAGACGGGGGAACGTGTATCCCACCGTCACGTTATCCATCCTCACGAACGACGCGTCCTCCACGTACACGTCGGAAAGGAACTGCTCGGAGACGAACCCGTTGGTGAGTACCGAAGAATGCAGGTTCACTGGTCCGGCGGCCTGGGTCAGGCGATTGTAGAAGCCGAATGCGGAGGCCAGGTTGTTGTAAACCCGGTTACCCCGGTGCGCCCGTATAGTGAAGCTCAGGTCGGCATTTCCGTACCCGAACTGCGACGTGTGCCCGAGGATCCACTTCGGTACCGGATTGCCGGCAGGCACCCGATCGTCTTCGTTGATGATCCCGTCATTGTTGACGTCCACGTACATGTCGAGATCGCTTCCGGATGAAACCGGCCGACCGTTGGCGTCACGCTTGTGACGCAAGACGAGGAAGGTGTTCACGGGCTGGCCGGGCTGTAGAACCTGGATCTGGTTGCCGATGCCGCCCGAGATGCCTCCGACGAGGATCCGCTCCGTGCCGCCGCCGAACGGATTTATACTAAGGAGGCGGTTGCGATTGGTGGATGCGTTGAAGTTCGCCATCCACGAGAGGCCGGTGCTGGCAGCGTCGAGGATGCGTGCATTTACGCTGAACTCGAAGCCCTGGTTCCGAACGCTGCCGATGTTGGTCGTGACGAAGTTGGACACGTGCGTGCCCGCCGCCACCGGGACCCGGAAGATCAGGTCGTCGGTGTCCTTGCGGTAGTATTCCACCGAGCCGAAGAACCGGTTGTTCGCGATGCCGTAGTCGAGTCCCACATTGTACGACGTGGTCTCCTCCCACTTGATGTTGGGATCCACGGCGGTTGGCCGAATCGTGGTCACGTACTGGTCACCGAACTGAGCCTGCGCGAATTCATCACCAAACCGGTAGCTCGCGGCCCAAAGGTAGTCGCCGATCGCCTGGTTTCCATTGACACCCCAGGACAAGCGCAGCTTGAGGTCGGAGAGCCAGTTGACGCTCTCCAGGAAGGATTCCTGCGACAACCGCCACGCCACGGCGGCCGACGGGAACGTACCCCACTGGTTTCCGGGCCCGAAGCGCGACGAGCCATCGTGCCGCACGCTGAGCGTCAGCAGGTAACGGTCGAGAAGCGTGTAGTTCACTCGACCGAAGAAGGAGGCGAGTCGGCCGTCTCGCACGTTGAGCCGGGTCACCAGTTCCTCGGCCACGGGGATACCGTTATCTCCGAGCAGATCGCTGCTCAGTCCCCGCGCCTCGAAGAACGGATAATCGCCACGCGACATCTCGAACGAGTAGCCCGCCGTCGCCTGGAAGTCGCTGTTGTATCTGTCGAGTGACCGCTCATAGTTCCCGAAGAGCTCGAACAGTCCGGTCCACTCGCGGGGATTGGAGCGACTCACGTAGCCGGGCGTTGGAGACTTGACCTGGGCCCACATGATCGTTGGCTCAAAGACCCTCCGCTCGGACGTCGCCAGATCGTACCCCATGCGCGCGGTGGCTGTGAGCCCGTCGAGAAAGGGGACGCTGTAGTCACCCTCCAGATTGGCGACAGTGCGGTAGGTAGTGCCTTCCACTACCGCGAGCGCCAGCTCGGCCACGGGATTGTTGGGCGCCAACTGAAAATTCGTCTGCTCGAAGAAGTCCGAACCGATCCGGATCGGCTGCGTCGGGTCGAAAATGGTGGCTGCGCCCAGTCCGCCGCCGGGCGTGAACTGGTCCTCGGTGCGAGCGCCCCGCAGGAACGCCCGAACAGCGAGACGGTCATCGAATAGTCGGTGGCTGTAATTCAGCGCCGCCGAGACACGCTCCACGGTGGTGCCGCGTACCACACCCTGCTGGTCGAGATAGCCGAGCGAGAAGCGATAGTTCATCCTCTCTCCCGCTCCTGCGAGGGCCATCGAGTGCTCCTGACCAGTGGCGTCCTGCAGCACGGCGTCGCGCCAGTTGGTGCTGGCACTGCCGAGGTACTGCACGCTCCCCGGAGCATGCTCCGCAACGACCGATCGGAACTGACTCGCCGACAGCATGCTCGGCTCCGCCACGTTCCGGGATGTGGAGGCCGAGCCGCGGTACGAGAGCTGAGGCGCTCGCGTCGTCCCCGTCTTGGTCGTGACCATTACCACGCCGTTGGCGCCCCG
>CAZWSO010000123.1:0-7280 GCA_964636485.1 uncultured Gemmatimonadaceae bacterium | reverse complement strand
GCCTGACCACGCATCACATCGCGCGTGAGCTCGATGCGCGATGGCGCGGGCGTCGAATAGCCGGAGTGGCCTTCAGCGCCGGCAAGCGGGCCATCGAGTGTGTCGTCGATAGCGCACCCGCCGTGGTATTTGACCTGTCCGCTCCCGACGTGGAAGTGCGGGAGGTCGACAGCAGCACCCCTGGGCCTTTGTTATGCGGCTGGCGCGTACTTTCGGTGACCGCGCCGCTCGATGAGCGGCTCATCGCCATCGAGTGTGAGAAGGTCGGCAGATTCCGCGGCTCGCGCATCCGTCGCGCGCAGCTGATCGTGAGCGTCGTGCCGGCAGCGCGTGGCGCCGTTCTCGAGGACTCCAGTGGCCACAGACTGGCCACCATGGGCAAGCGGTTGCCGGAGGCGGCAGAGGCTCGTTCCGAGCTCGATCCGACGGCCATCGCGCGCGCCGTGGCCAATGGCGATGCTGAACTACTGCTGAGCGGGCGATGGATGAGTCCGGCGGTCGCGCAGTGGCTGGCGGCGGCACCTGAGCGGGCCGCTGAACGGTACGCGAGCATCTGCGAGCTCTCCCGCCCGACGACCGAACTCTGCCAGGAAGGCCTCCTCCCACCGTGGCTCTGCGAAGCGACGGGCCTCGTGCGCCCGAAACGCGAGCAGGATGATGATGCCACCGAGTCGCGCGGCTCCGGTGACTGGAGGGAGAGAGCGCTTCAACGCATGCGCGAGCAGCTGGAGCGCGCCGGCGCTGCCCCGCGACTCCGCGCAGTAGCCGATGCGCTTGCAGCCTACGGCGATGCTGCGCCTCCCGCGACCGTGCTCCTGCCTTCGGGTGAGCAGGCTTCCGTTTCCGCCCGCCAGGGCGAGACGGCGATCGCCATTGCGGAACGTCTCTACCGGGAGGTGCGGTCGATGGAGCGGGCGCTGGCCACGCTCCCGCGGCGCATCGAGGAGCTGGCTCACGCCCCCTCGGTTGAAGGCGCGGCTCGGCGTGGTACGGTGCGCAACGCGAAGCGCGAAGCCGGCCCGCGTGACGGAGTGGCGAGGCCGTATCGGCTTTACCGGTCCAGCGGCGGGCTGGAGATCTGGGTCGGCCGGGGCGCAGCATCCAACGATGTCATTACCTTCCGCGAGTCGTCGCCCGCGGACGTATGGCTACACGCTCGGGCAGCGACTGGCGCGCACGTGATCCTTCGCTGGCAGCAGGACGGGGCCCCGCCTGCGCGTGATCTCGAAGAAGCGGCCATGCTTGCCGCGTGGCATAGCAAGGCTCGAAGCTCCACGGTCGTGCCGGTGGACTGGACCCGCCGGCGATACGTGCGCCGGGCGCGCGGGGCGGGACCTGGCAAGGTGTTGGTGACGCAGGCGCAGACGCTCTTCGTCCGGCCCACGCACGAGCTGGAGCGCCGCCTGCGAGATACAGGTAGCGGGTAGCGGATCGTGGATCGCACGGTGGCGACGCGCCAGAATGGGAGCCGGGCGATCCATCGCTCCGAAGCTACAGGAAGTAATCGCCCACCCGGATCCCGTACCGCTCGGGGTCGGCGACCTTGATGATTGTTCGGGCGAAGCCTCCGCCGTCCTTGCCACTGCTCAGGTCGACCAGGGTTCCGGGATAGAGCATGTTGCCGCGATCGTCGGCAATGATTCGGACGATGGGCCGGGATACCGCCTCGGGGTTGGGATTGACCGAGTGCACGACCGCCAGCTCGAATGTGTCGAGGACTATCAGGGTCCCGACGGGGTAGTGTCCGACCATGCTCATGAACGCCTTTACGATCACCTGGTCCATCCCCCGGTTGGGGTTGCGCTGCATCTCCTGCAGCACGTCGGCTGGAGAGAGCGGCACAGTCTGGTAGATGCGTCGGCTGGTGGCGGCATCGAAGGCGTCAGCCACCGCCACCATCTTGCTGAAGATGCTCATCGTGCGTGGGCGCACGTGCTTTGGGTAGCCGGTGAGATCGACTTTTTTGTGGTGCTCGAACGCCACAACCATGGCGCGATAGGGGATGTCGTTCTGTACTCGCATCTGGCAGAGTGCCAGCACGCCCATCCAAGGGTGGTTCTGGATCGTTCGCCACTCATCTTCGGTGAGGCTCCCCGGCTTGTTGAGAACTTCCACGGGCAGACGCGCCTTGCCGATGTCGTGCATGAGCGCGGCGACACCGAGCTCGTAAAGCTGCAGGCGCGTAAGGCCGATCTTGCGCCCCAGGGCGACACTGAAGATGCAGACGTTGACACTGTGGGTGAACGTGTACTCGTCGTAGTCGCGCAGGGTCGTGAGGCCGAGCAGCGACGTCTCCTCGTTGAGAATCTGGTCGACGATCCCCTGCACCACCCTCTTGATCTTCTTGATGCTGGGGCTTTTACCCATGCGGATAGAGTTGATGGCGTCTTTCGTCACCGTCACCGACTGAACATAGGTGCGCTTCGCCGCCTCCTTGGCCTGCTCGCGCGCCTCGTCATCCACTTCGCTGATCGGACCCAGCTCGAAGGCTTTCACATCGGCCGCCGCCAGCTTGTCGAGAACGCGGGCGCGACGCTCGTCAGGCGAGCCAGTTTGCGGCGCCTGAAGCTGAGAGAGAAGAACGACCCAGTCCCGCACCGCGGCGTTGTCACGCATCTGGCAAGTACCCACGCCGGCCTCTCGAAACACGGACAAAATCCGGCTGAAACTCACGTAGCTCTCGAGCTCGAGCCTCAGCCTGGTGGCATTTACGAAGATGAACTCCCCCGAAAAGCGTAGCTCCAGCTCGCTCTCCTGCGCGAGCAGCTCGGTGGCCGTGTCCATCAGCTCGGCGAGCGTCTTCTGCACCACTGGATTGTCCGGCGGATACAGCTTGATCGATCGCATGGCGCCGTAGAAGGCGAACAGGAAATCACGGCCGCGGCGTCGCAGATAGGAGTCGCGCCCGCGTTCACCCACCGGTTGCCGCTGTGCGCGCGGCGGCGCCGGAGGCACGAATTCGGAGGTGGCCATCAGCCGCCCGTGCCGCGAAGTGCCTTGTTGATCGAGCTGCGAACGAGCACGTCCTTCTCGCTCACCGCCGCTCGCAGTCGCGCCAGAGCGGGCTCCGTGCCGATCCGCCCCAGAGCCATCGCTGCGCATGCGCGCACCTCTGGGTCCGCCTTTCGCGAAAAGAACCCGCCGGTTGGCTCCAGCAGGTTGCCCAGTACCTCGATTCCGTCCATGCCGGCGAGAACGGCATAGGCCTCGAACCAGGCCATCTTCTCCGTCAGGTCGGCTAAGCGAGCGGCCCGCCCGCGAATGGCGGCGTCGATGCGCGGCAATGCGGCGCGATGCTGCCGCGCGCCGGCTGCCCGGACAGCGATGATTCGCACTTCGCGATCCTCATCCTCCATAGCCTGCTCGAGTGTACGAAGCGCGCCCGGCGAGCCGATGCTGGCAAGAGACTGCGCCGCCGCCTGACGAAGCTCTACGTCTTCCTCCCCGATGATCTTTCCCAGTGGTCCGACCGCGGCTGGTGTCGCCAGTTCTCCTGCACGGCGGATGGCCTGCAGGGCAATGACCTTGGAGGGAGCGAGAATCAGGCGGACGAGCTCGGCCGTGTTCACCGCCGCCAGCCGGGCACCCGCAGCTTCCAGTGCGCCTCGCAATCTTGGCGTCTGCGTCTGCGGAATCGCGGCCAGAATCAGAGCGAGCGTTTCCCCCTTGAGCTCTGCGAAGAGAGCCTCGAGCTCCTCCTGGGGCGGGATCGCCTCGCTCTCGTCGAGCGATCGAATAAGTTGCGGCAGAACGTCGGGGCTGCTGAGGCGAGTGGGTATGCGGCTCAGGATCTCCCGCACGCTCTCTGGCAAATTGTTGGCACGCCGCAGCGCCTCGCGCGACTCACGGAGCAGATATGCAACGGTGCCGAACTCGCTCATTGAGAGGAGCTGCGGCACCAGCGTCTCCACGGAAGTTGCGATCTCCGAACGCACCTCCGGTTCCTGACGGATCTCTAAGATGTCGAGGAGCGCCGCAATGGCCGACGAGTGCTGCCTCGCATGCTCCTCCTTCGCCACTTCGGACCGGAGGTAATCGATCTCGTGCTCTTCGAGGAAATAGAGGCTCGCGTCGAGATCGTCCATGCTCACGATGTTCGGATTAGGAGATTCCTCGGCAGCAATTTCCCTGGGGTTGCCGACGTTCCTCGCTTCCGCCGCCAAATGCTCCGGCGGCTCGATGCCGATGAAGTCCAGAGAGAGGTCCACGAAGCGGTAACGAAGGTACAGGAACTCCTGCTCCCAGAGCAGCGTCAGCAGGTCGTCCTCCTCGGGCGCCGCCTTTCGTGCACGCACGAGAATGTCCAGAAGCTGCTCGAGCTCATTGCCCTCCACACCGCGCAGCAGTGTCAGCTCGCGAACTCCGTCCTTGTAAAGCAGCCAGGGCAGTCCCTCCTGCCGCGACTGCTCGGAAGCGATCACGCGACCCTCCCACCTGATCTCGCTCTCCGTCACCACGAGAGTAACCTGATCGGCCTCGTCCCACACAGACTTGAGGATCTCGCGCAACCCATCGATCGCGCCCTGGTAGACAGGGTTGTTGGGGAGGTACAGCGTTCGCGTTCGAAGCGTCTTCGCCAGGCGGCGCAACATCTCCTCGGCGAGCGCAGGGGCGAACGGTGGCGGAGGCAGTTGGTCCGGTCCGGAGTGGACATTCGCCTGCGACGGCGCCGTGGGAACGCTCATACCTCGTCGAGCCGCGCGTGCAGGGTACCTGACTCGAGCGACGCCACGCGGAAGAACCGCTCCCATTGCCGAACGCCCGACGGCGTCGCGCCTGTCATCCTGAGCACGAGCGGTATGCGTTCAGTGCCGGGGATCCGTGAACGGGACAGCGCCCACCGGTGTGCGAGTTTGATGTGCAACTTTCCGGACGAAGTGGCATTCGGGACGGTATGCTGGGGATGGGATCGTACCGCCTGGGGTGACACGTGCGTAGCCGCAATGATTCCAAATCGTGGGCCGCGTTGCGCGCGACCATCGGACTTACGAGGAAGGACGATCGAACGGGTATCCGAGCAATCGCTCACGATGGCGGGCAACACGTTGACCGGCAGGGAGTTCAGAACCGCGCCGGCGCCCGCGGATGTGTCCCCTGCCAGCAAGGCCGCCGGTAGAGCCAATTGGAAACCGGGTACGTAGTGACGCCCGGACGATGCTTGCGCTTCGGGTAGTCTTCGGATAACTTTCCAGCTTCGGCGTCCCTTCGGGCGCAGGTTCGGATAGAATCCGCCTTCACTGCTTCAGGTCAAGGGTGTGAAATGACGTTGACCAAGCGCCAGCGCGAGATCCTGAACTTTCTGAGCGTGTACGCTGAGGAAAACGGGTACGCGCCGAGTTTCGAGGAAATCGCTCAGCGGTTCGAATACAACTCGCTGGCCACGGTGCACGAGCATCTCACCAACCTCGAGCGGAAGGGTTACATCAAGCGCTCGTATAACGAGAGCCGCGCCATCGAGATCCTTCCGTCGCAGGCCTTCCCGCGAGCGGTCGAGGTTCCGCTTCTTGGCGCGGTGGCGGCGGGTGCTCCGATCGAGGCCGTGAACAGCGGCGAGGCCGTTGCCGTGCCCGAGGACTTCGTTGGCCGCAAAGGGAATCACTATGTCCTCCGTGTTCGTGGCGACTCGATGATCGATGAGCAGATCCGGGACGGTGACTACGTGGTCGTGAACGAGCGTCGTGCCGCCGACAACGGGGAGATGGTGATTGCGCTCATCGAAGGTAGCTCCGCTACGGTGAAGCGCTTCTATCGTGAAGCGAACGGGCGCGTGCGCCTCCAGCCGGCGAACGACACCCTCGAGCCGATCTACCTCCAGGATAAGGACCTGCGCATTCAGGGCGTAGTTGTAGGGGTGCTCCGCCGTTACTAGCCCGCTAGTTGACGCTGATAGTCTCGAGCAACCGGGTCGACAGCTCAGCCGCCGAGGCGATGAGGGAAATGACCAGCGCCAGCAGGCGTACGCGCTCCACGTCCTCTTCCACGAACACACCACGCTGGGCGCGATTCGTCAGGTTTACGACGCCGACCAACTCGTCGTGATAGACGAGCGGGAAGCTGATGAACGAGCCGGTGGTGAAGTACTGATCCTTGAGTAGCGGATGCGTGCCGGCCATCTCCACGTCGGTCACGAGAAGCGGTTCACGCGTCTCCGCCACCTTCCCCGCTACGCCGTGCCCAATTCGAACACGTGTTCCGTCGGCAATCTCCGGTGAAAGTCCCTTGGCCGCGGCGATGTACAGAAACTCGTGCTCCGGGGCGCGCAGCATCAGGGAGCAGCGCTGTGCCTGCATGTCGTCTCCAACCAGGGCAAGCAGTCCATCCACGAGTTGCCGCGCACCGCTGGTAGCGGCATCGAGCCCGAGTACACGTTCGATCAGGTAGAGTGTGCGTGTTTTCTGGCGGATTGATTCGCTCCGCCGGTGCAGCTCGACGTGCGCTGCTTCCAGTTGCCCGACGGCCGCGGTCACCTGCTCCTCCACGGCATCCGCACGACGCGTCGCCCGCCGCGCTTCCTCCCTGGCGCGGGCGACTTCGCCCTCGAGCGCGACGAGTTGACCCGGCGGGATAACGGGCGAGCCGGCGACGGGCGTGTCGCGCGCCTGCTGGAGCTGCTGCTCGAGGGTGGCGAGGCGGGACAGATACTCGCCGTGCACACGCTGAGTGACGTCCTCGAGGGTCCGCACTGCCTCATCGCGCGCTTCCCTCTCCGAGAAGCGCGCGAACGCCAGGTCGAAGAGCGCCACGTAAGGTCCAAAACGCTCCATGACCCTGGTGCCAAAAAAGCGTTTGGGCTCGTACAGCGCCACCAGGGCTGACAGCACGCCGTCGCTGAGAATCCCCCGAAGCGCCACGAGGCCGTCGTCATGGTGGCCATCGTGCAGACCGAGAAGCCGGGCGTACTGCGCCGAGCGCTCGCCGAGATCGGCAAATTCTCCGCCGCGATCGATCGTCGCGCGGACTTCGGCGGGGAGGTGATCATACGTGGTGTCGACACGCCCGGGCAGAACCCGACCATCCACCGTGGTTAGCCGCTGGCGGATCATCTGCTTGCGGGCGTCGAAGCGCAGCACCGAGATCTGCGCGGACCGGTCCACCTCGGCCAGTGCCTCCCCGAGTGCGACAAGAGCCGCCTCCATGTCGGATGCCGCGCCGAGCGCGTGAGCAAGTGAAGCGAGTGTGCGAGGAGGCATAACCGGGCGGGGATTTAGCGCCCGCAAGGGGCGCTGGACGAGCGGCAATGTAGGGCCGTAGGTGTCGTAATGTCAATCGGTTCCGCCACC
>CAZWSO010000122.1:3441-7345 GCA_964636485.1 uncultured Gemmatimonadaceae bacterium | reverse complement strand
GCCGGCGCATCCACCAGATAGCGGTGCTCGAAGAAGATCGTCGGATTGTCGCTCCGCATCGCCGCACGCAGCAGTCCGGCGGCATCCTCAGCATTCGATGGGATCGCCACCTGCCAGCCTACGGCGTGCGCCCACATGACCTCGCCACACACCGAGTGCCAGGGATCGCCACACCAGCGGCCGAAGCCGCCGGGCATGCGCACAACGATCGGCGCCGCGAACCGGTTGCAGGTTCGCCAGCGCATGGTTCCGCAGTTGTTGAGCTGCTCTGTTGCGGGATCGGCGTACTTGCGGAACTGGATCTCGGCCACGGGCATGAGCCCGGCGATAGCCATTCCCACTGACCGTCCAATGATTCCTTCCTCGGAGAGCGACGTATCGTATACGCGCTCCTCACCAAACTCCGACTGCAACCCCTTGGTGATGCCGTGCACACCGCCCTTGGCGCCCACGTCTTCACCGAACACACGAACCCTGGGATTCGCGCGCAGCTCGGCGGCGAGGGTGCGGCGGATGGCCTCCTCCATGTTGACGCGCGCCATGCTCTCGGGGCGTGCCTCCTCGCTCGCGGTGGAGAGCTCGTGTCCGTCCGCGCGCAGGCCGCCAAGCGCCGGGGGCAATGGAGCGCCGTCGGGCCCCGGCTCGGCGTAAACATGGCGGCGGATCGCTGTCGGATCCGGCTCCGGCCGCGCCAGCACGGCCGCGAGCGCAGCTTCCACAGATTCGTCCACCTCCGACTCCAGGCGAGACCAGTCTTTCTCGCTGATCACGGCGGGTACGATGTAGCCACGCAGCTTGGGCAGCGGATCGCGCGCGCGCTCCTCCTCGATCAGCGCTGGCGGCTTGTACGCCTGCGTGTCCTGTCCCGAGTGCCCGCTCAGCCTCGGCACTGCCAGCCGCAACAACGCCGGACCATTACCGGAGCGTACGTGCTCGATGCTTTCGCGCACGAGCACCGCCGTCTCGGCAGGTTCGGTTCCGTCGCCGTCACGCACGAAGAGATTACCGAACGAGGAAAGATTGCGGGCGATGTTTCCGCCCGGCGTCTGCTTGTCCCCAGGCACCGATATCCCGTAGCCGTTGTCCTCGATGTAGAAGAGCATCGGAAGCTTCAGTGTCGTCGCCATGGTGAGTGCCGACCAGAAGCCGTTGGTGGCCACCGAGCCCTCGCCCCCGAGCGCGACGGCGATCGAGCCGCGCCACCGTTTCTCCTTCAGGGTGCGCGAGCGATACACAATGGCTTCGGCCCATCCGGCCGTCGGAGTGTACTGCGACCCGACGTCGCCGGACATTGGTAGCACCACGGCGCCTGACTTCGACGGAAGGTTGCAGACTACGCCAATGTCACGCCCATCACTGAACCCGCCCGACTTACCCATAGGGCCGGCAATCGCATCGTCCAGCGACAGTCCCAGAGTCAGAAGCAGCGGCCGCGACCGGTAGTATGCGCCTGCGCCGTCCCGCTCACCGGTGAGGAAGCCCCCCAGCACCACCTGCGCCATGTCGTGACCGCCGGCGGAGAACTGGTAGAGCACCTTCTTCTCGGGTACGAGGCGCGTCTCCTCGAGCCGGTCTATCGCGCGGGATGTCAGGACCAGCCGCGCGACGCGGCGCCAGTCCACATGCGGATCCACGGTCGTCCGGCGCGAGGCCCCGGCGGGGGCCGTGCGTGAAGCCATCGGGTGCTCGACCTGGAAGGGGGGTTGGAGTTCGCGGGCCAAAGGCCCACAGGGTATCTTTGAAAAGTAACGTTCTGTGGACGCCAGGGGCCAGCGCCGAACGGCGAAGAGGAGGGCCAGGGCCAGGCCTGCGCGCGAATGGCTTTCGTAGGTTGGCGTCGAGTTGACGGCCGCTTCGAGGCGCCACGCCTGCGCGCGAATGGCTTCGTTGTTGGCCCCCGAGCCCCAGACCCCAGCGCCAGTAACAATCGCACACCATGGCCCTGATACTCGCTGAAACAGAAGGGGCGGTTACGACGCTGACCCTCAACCGCCCCGACGTCCTCAACTCCTTCAACAGGGAGATGTCGCGCGAGCTGCAGGTGGCGCTGACGGAGGCGCGAAGCGATCCGGATGTGAGGGCGATAATGCTCACCGGGGCCGGCCGTGGTTTCTGCGCCGGTCAGGATCTGGCCGAGGCCGTGCCGCCCGACGGCGACGTGCTGCCGGACCTGGGGGACATCGTTCGGGACAGCTACAACCCGGTGATTCGGCTGATACGGCAAACTGAGAAGCCGGTGGTGTGCGCGGTGAACGGCGTGGCGGCGGGCGCCGGCGCCAATCTGGCCCTGGCTTGCGACATCGTCATCGCGGCGGACAACGCGAGCTTCATCCAGTCGTTCGCGAAGATCGGCGTGATTCCCGACAGCGGAGGGACGTTCTTCCTTCCTCGGCTTATCGGGATGTCCCGTGCGACGGCACTCATGATGCTCGCCGAAAAGATATCGGCGGCCGACGCGCAGGCGATGGGCATGATATACATGGTTGCTCCTGCGGGCGCGCTCAAGGACACGGCACTGGGGATCGCGCGTACGCTGGCGGCAATGCCGACGCGTGGACTCGGGCTGACGAAGCGTGGTCTCAACGCTTCCTTTGGCAACTCTCTGGACGCGCAGCTCGATCTGGAGGAGACCCTTCAGCGAGAGGCCGGTCGCACCGACGACTATGCCGAGGGCGTCCGCGCGTTCCTCGAGAAGCGCCGCGCGAGTTTCACCGGCCGGTGAGTACGGACGGCGACGTGGCCGGAGCCCGCGGAAGCGCGAGCGCGCTGGAGGAACAGGCAATCGCCGAGGAGAGCGTGCGCGCCATGCTCGACAAGGATGCGTTCAGCGCCTGGCTCGGGATTCGCGTGACCGAGGTGCAGCCGCGTCGCGTGACCGTCGCGATGACGGTGCGGAATGAAATGACGAACGGATTCGGCGTCGCGCACGGGGGGATTGCTTTCGCGCTGGCCGACAGCGCGCTCGCCTTTGCGTCCAACACGCACGGTCGTATGACCGTCAGCATCGAGAACGGCATCAGCTATCCGGCTGCGGTCCGGGCCGGCGACGAGCTCACCGTCGTAGCCGAGGAACAGAGCGCTGCTCGGCGGCTGGCGTTTTATCGGGCGACGATCACCAATCAGAACGGAGAGATCGTCGGGCTCTTCCGAGGAACGGTTTATCACACCGGCAGGTCGCTCCTGCCGCACAGGATACCTGATGAGTGAGGCATACATCGTTGATGGGGTTCGAACCGCGATCGGTGCCTTCGGCGGGGGCCTGTCTCAGGTGCGCGCCGACGATCTGGCGGCGCACGTCATCAGACAGCTCGTGGACCGGCACTCCGGGTTCGACCCGCAGCGGGTGACGGACGTGATCCTCGGCTGTGCCAATCAGGCGGGGGAGGACAACCGGAACGTGGCGCGGATGGCGCTCCTCCTCGCCGGCCTTCCGGAGACGGTGCCGGGTGAAACCGTCAACCGGCTGTGCGCTTCCGGCATGTCGGCGACGGCGAGCGCGGCACGTGGCGTGAAGCTGGGCGAGGGCGATGTGTACATCGCCGGCGGTGTCGAGAGCATGACACGCGCGCCGTTCGTGATGGCCAAGTCGGCTAAGCCGTTCGGGCGTGAGGTCGAGGTGTTCGATACCAGCATCGGCTGGCGTTTCGTAAACCTGCGCATGCGCGAGCGCTACGGCGTGGATTCGATGGGCGAGACGGCGGAGAACGTCGCCGAGCGGTACGGTGTGAGCCGCGTCGACCAGGATCTCTTCGCCTGCCGCTCACAGCACAAAGCGACCGTTGCGCGTGACGGAGGTCGCTTCGCGGCGGAGATCGTGCCCGTGGAGATAACGGGCCGGAAGGGAGCGACGACGGTGTTCGACACCGACGAGTTCATCAAGCCGGAGACGTCGCTCGAGGTGCTG
>CAZWSO010000122.1:0-3341 GCA_964636485.1 uncultured Gemmatimonadaceae bacterium | reverse complement strand
GACGGTGTTCGACACCGACGAGTTCATCAAGCCGGAGACGTCGCTCGAGGTGCTGTCAAAGCTCCGGCCGGCATTCCGCGGCGACGGCAAGGGAGGGGGATCGGTCACCGCGGGGAATGCCTCCGGGATCAACGATGGCGCCTGTGCGCTGCTGGTGACATCCGAGCAGGGGGCGCGCGAGGTCGGTGCCGAGCCGATGGCAAGGATAGTGTCGACGGCGGTCACCGGAGTGGAGCCGCGCGTGATGGGTATCGGTCCTGTGACGGCCGCGCGTCAGGCGCTCGAGCGAGCTGGGCTGTCACTGGACGACATGGCTGTGATCGAGCTGAACGAAGCGTTCGCCGCGCAGGTGCTTGCCTGTCTTCGCGAGCTTGGCGTCGCTGACGACGATGCGCGCGTGAATCCGAACGGTGGAGCAATCGCGCTGGGACATCCACTGGGCATGTCGGGGGCGCGGTTGCTGCTCACCGCCGGCCACGAGCTCCAGCGGACAGGCGGGCGATACGCGCTGTGCACGATGTGCGTAGGTGTAGGGCAGGGGATGGCGACGGTGCTGGAGCGCGTGTGAGATGCCGCTCTGTCCATTTCACCACGCAGTGCGAGAAGAACACGGGGCTGAACGGGCGAGCACTCCGTGCTCTCTGTCCACTCCGTGTGAATGCTGTTGAATTATTGCCCCCTTCCGGACGGAAACTGAGGCGGCGTGAGCAACATATTCGAGTTCGAGGGATTCCGACCGGTGGTGCACGACAGTGCCTACGTGCATCCCAATGCGACCGTGACGGGCAACGTGATCATCGGCCGCGATGTGTACGTCGGGCCCGGCGCCGCGCTGCGCGGAGACTGGGGTGGCATCGTGATCGAGGATGGTTGTAACGTGCAGGAGAACTGCATCGTGCACATGTTCCCAGGCATTACCGTAGTGCTGGAGGAAGGTGCGCACATTGGTCACGGCGCGGTGGTGCACGGAGCCCGGATCTGTAGCAATGCGCTGGTCGGCATGAATGCCGTAATCATGGACAACGCCGTGGTCGGTGCGGACTCGATCGTGGGGGCCCTGTGCTTCGTGCCCGAGGAGATGCGGATACCGGAACGAAAGGTCGTCGTCGGGAACCCGGCAAAGATCGTGAAGGACGTGACCGACCAAATGCTTGCATGGAAGACGGCAGGCACGCGTCTCTACCAGCAGCTCCCATCGCAGCTGTACGACACGTTGCGGCCGTGCGAGCCGCTGCGCGAGGGCTCGCCCGGCGATTCGCGGGAGCAGGAGAGAGTGTATCGTACGTGGAAGGAGACGAGGGACTGAGCGGCAGGCCGGCGCCGGACGCCGGCGCGGCTCCATCCTCCGCCTCCGACCTCTTCACATAAGAGGAGCATGCCAGATGACAACAGTAGCCACCCGCCGCCTCGGCAACTTCGTCCAGGGCGAATGGGTCGAAGGCAGCGGCAAGGGTACGGAGCTGTTCCACGCCGTCACCGGTGAGCCATTCGCCGAAGCGAGCACCAGCGGGCTCGACTTCGCGCGGATAGTGGAGTACGGGCGGCGGGTGGGCGGACCGAACATGCGACGCATGACCTTCCACCAGCGGGCGAGGATGCTTAAGGCGGTCGCTGCGTACCTGATGCCGCGGAAGGAGGAGTTCTACACGCTCTCGTCAGCTACTGGTGCTACCAGGACGGACTCGTGGATCGACATCGACGGCGGCTTCGGGACGTTCTTCACATATGCCAGCAAGGGGCGTCGCGAGCTTCCCGACGAGCGCTTTTACATAGACGGCGCGGTGGAGCCGCTTTCGAAGGGCGGCACCTTCATAGGCCGGCACATCTGCGTGCCGCTCGAGGGCGTGGCCGTGCACATCAACGCTTTCAACTTCCCTTGCTGGGGAATGATGGAGAAGCTTGCCACATCGTGGCTCGCCGGGGTGCCGGCGGTCGTCAAGCCGGCGACGATCTCGAGCTTCGTGACCGAGGCGGTGGTGCGCGCCATGGTCGAGTCCGAGATCATCCCCGAAGGGGCACTCCAGCTCGTCTGCGGGGACGCGGGCGATCTGCTCGACCACCTCACCTGTCAGGATGCGGTGGCGCTCACGGGCTCCGCGGCGACTGGCCGCAAGCTCAAGACGCTCCCGTCGATCGTTGACAATGCCGTGCGCTTCAACATGGAAGCGGACTCCCTCAACTTCTCCATGCTCGGCCCCGATGCCGCGCCCGGTACTGAGGAGTTCGATCTGTTCATCAAGGAGGTCGCCAAAGAGATGACGGTCAAGGCGGGGCAGAAGTGCACCGCAATTCGGCGCACGATCGTTCCCGAGAACATGGTGGAGGATGTGATTTCGGCGCTGTCCAAACGCCTCAACGGAGTGAAAGTCGGAGATCCCGCCGTGGAGGGGGTGCGCATGGGTCCGCTTGCCGGCCGAACGCAGGTGCGTGACGTCCGGAAGAACGTCGAGGCACTTCGCAAGGCGGCCGAGCTGGTGTACGGCGATCTCGATCGCTTTGATGTCGTGGGTGCCGATGCCGAGAAGGGTGCCTTCTTCCCGCCAGTGTTGCTCTTCACCGCGCGCCCGTTCGAACGCGAGGAGCCGCATGCGGTGGAAGCGTTCGGCCCCGTCAACACCGTGATGCCTTACCGCAAAGTGGATGATGCCATCGAGCTGGCGCGCATGGGGCGCGGAAGTCTCGTCGGCTCCCTGTTCACCTTCGATCACCGCGTCGCGGCACATGTTGCGCTCGGTACCGCCGCCTGGCACGGCCGGCTCATGATCCTCGATCGTACGAGCGCCAGGGAGTCCACCGGCCACGGCTCGCCCATGCCCCACCTGACGCACGGCGGCCCGGGACGCGCTGGCGGTGGCGAGGAGCTTGGCGGAATTCGCGGCGTGCTGCACTACATGCAGCGCACGGCGCTACAGGGCTCGCCCAGTGTGATCACGGCCATCACCAACGAGTGGGTGAAGGGTGCCGAGCAGCGACTGGACAGTGTACACCCATTCCGGAAGTACTTCGACGAGCTCCATGTGGGCGACACGCTCATCACGCACCGCCGCACGATCACCGAGGCGGACGTGGTGAATTTCGCGGGGATCAGCGGCGACTTCTTCTACGCGCACATGGATGACATTGCCGCTCGCGAGTCGATCTTCGAGCGTCGCGTGGCGCACGGCTACTTCGTGCTCTCCGGAGCGGCGGGGCTGTTCGTGGATCCGGCGCCCGGGCCGGTGCTGGCCAACTATGGTTTGGAGAACCTTCGATTCGTGAAGCCCGTCTATCCGGGTGATACCATCCGGGTGCGTCTCACCGTCAAGAAGATGACGGCCAAGGAAGACCGCGAGGGACAGGTA
>CAZWSO010000121.1:0-7421 GCA_964636485.1 uncultured Gemmatimonadaceae bacterium | reverse complement strand
GCGTGGATTGGTCCTCGCCAGCCTGCTCGGCCCCAGCGCTTTTGGGGTGTGGTCGTTGTTTCGCCTGGCCATGCGATACGCACAGTTCGCCGTACTCGGCGTCCACCGCGGCGTGGAGGTGGAGGTCGTCCAGGCGCGTGCCACCCATGCAGGGAGCCGCGCGGCGGACACGGCGCGCGAGGAGTCAGCAAGTCGGACAGCGCTGGGCTTCTCGCTGGCGGTGTTCGGCGCTCTGAGCGTCCTTGCCGTAACCGCGTCGTTCGCTGTCACGGATCCGCGCCTCGCCCTGGGGATGCGGGCGTTCGCGGCGGCGGTGATCCTGGAGCAGATCTGGCAGTATTCCGTGGTTCTGCTCCGCGCTCGCGGGGAATTGCGCAACTTCGCCATCGCCGAGATGCTGAACGCCGCGCTGCATCTCGTTTGTACAGCCACGCTGGCGTTCCTTTACGGACTCCCGGGAGCGTACGCAGGATTCGTCATAGCGGCGGCGGCGAGCGCCGCGCTGATCGCACGACGAGTCGAGGCACGCCCCGCTCTCGATGTCGCCCGCCTGCGCCGCCTACTCCGCATCGGATTCCCCATTGTATTGACAATGCTTATCGGGACCGCCCTGGCGACCGCCGACCGCCTCGTGGTGGCGGCCTACGGCGGTACCACTATGCTCGGTCTCTACACCTTCGCGGTGGCGGTGGCGGGCCTCGCCAGCTCCGCCGCATGGGTGATTCGCACCGTCGTGTTTCCCGGTGTGTACGCCGGCGCGCAGGGAGTTGGCACTGTAGCCGCTGTTCGCTCCCATGTGGAGCGGACGATAATGCCCTTCGCCCGGCTGTTCCCGCCTCTGCTCGGCGCCCTCGCGATCGTCCTCGGCCCTCCCGTGGCGATGCTGCTTCCCCAGTACATTGCCGCCATCGAACCAGCGCGTGTCTTCATCTTCACCGGCGTGACGGCCGGCTTCATGAGCATCGGGGCCGTCGGAGTGGTGGCCGCCGAGCGCCAGCGCATGCTGCCCCCGTTCTCAGCGGCCGCGCTCGTTCTGAACGTAGCGCTTTCGGTGCTGGTGCTGCGCTCCGGCCTGGGCCTTCCCGGCGTGGCCGCCGCCGCACTCCTGAGTCAAAGCGCCTACAGCGCCGTCGTACTCTACATCAACGCAGCCGTCGCCGGTCTCCCGAACCGCGCTCGCTTTCTCTTTGACGCACTCATGCCATTGATCTGGTGCGCGGGAGCGGTCGCGGTCGTGACCCGCGCCCTTCCTGCCACGGACATCTCCTCCACCGGTCTGTCGCTCGCCGTCTTTCTGCTGCTGATCACTCCCCTCTCGCCGGCCTTCGTGCGCGAAATTCGAAGAATCCGGGTTCTCCGCGCGCTCGGACTCGAGCGGTGACCCGGGCGGGCCGCTTGACAGCTCCCGCCATGAACCGTCAGGTTTGCGCACCGCAGTCTGACGTGGCTCCAAAACACCCGACAGGAGGTTTCACAATGACGTTCACGAGAGGTCTGCTGCTGGCAGGTGCTTCCCTGTTCCTGATCGGGCCAGCCGCCGCGGCAGCCCAGACCAGCATCGGCGGGCAGGTGAGCTGGGCGGATGACGCCGACATTGGCCTCGGAGTGCGAGCCATGCTGCCTCTTCCAGCCCTGCACCCCCAACTCGCCTTCGTGCCGTCCTTCGACGTCTTCTTTCCCGGGAACGATCTGTCCTACTGGGAGCTGAACGGCAACTTGCATTACACGTTCGTCACCGAGAACGCGAACCTGAGCCCATACGTGGGCGCCGGGCTCAACGTTGCGCGTTTCTCCGCGAGCGCGAGCCCGGGGCTTAGCCGCGTATCCAACACCGAGGTGGGAGTGAACGTGCTTGGCGGACTGCGGTTTCCCATGGGCACGTTCTCTCCCTTCGTAGAAGCGCGCGTAGAGCTCGGCGGCGGCGAGCAGTTCGTGCTGTCAGGGGGACTTCTGTTCCGCGTAGGCGGGCGCCGCTAGCGGTCGGCGCAGCTTCACCGCGGAGCAGACGGCCACCGTGGGCGTCTGCACTGCCGGCGGAAAGCCTCGGGAGCCCGGTCTGCTCCGCGGTCAGGTTGGCCAACGCTGCTGATCCAGGATTGGGCTCGCCAGTGCCCGGCGCGGTTGAGGGCTTCGTTCTTCGCCAGCGCCTCGGGACGGATCATTCCTCAATCTTTCCGCGGACGGCCGAATCGCAAGCCTCCGCCGATCGGCTTCAATGTTTGGCCAGAAAGACAGGGAGCGCGGTGAGAAGCTCAGGGTTCGCTCGCGCTCCTCAGGAACTCGAGAAACGCGGCCGTGAGTTCCGCGGGGCTGTCCTCCTGAAGGAAGTGCCCGGCGTTCCGAATCGTCCGGTGTGGCTGGCCACGAGCGCCGGGGATTCGCGAACGGAAGGGTTCGTCCAGCCCCGCAGTGATCGGGTCCCGATCACTGAAGAGGGTGAGAAAGGGCCTCTCCCACGCCTCCAGCACCTGCCAGGCGGCGCGATTGGCCGGCACGGCCGGGTCGTCCGAGGTGATGGGCACCAGCACGGGGAAGACGCGTGCCCCCGCCTTGTAGCTTTCGTCCGGAAACGGCGCTTCGTAACCTCGGATCACTTCGGGCGGCAGCTCGCGCACCGTTCCCATCTGCAGCACCTGCCCAACCGGAAACTCGGGGACGGTCTGGGAGAACTGCAGCCATTGCCTGAACGCCTCGCCGGGTTGTCTCCCGCCCCCGACCGGAAGCGCTGTGTTGGCGGCGACGACCCGCGCAAAGCGATCCGGGTGCTCCCCAACGAGCCGCAGGCCGATGAGCCCGCCCCAGTCCTGGACGAAGAGATTGATAGCTTCGAGCTCCAGGTGATCGAACAGGAGTGCCCGCATCCACTCGACGTGCGCGGCGTACGAGTAGTCTTCGCGTCTAACCGGCTTGTCCGACTTGCCGAACCCAACCAGGTCAGGCGCAACTACCCGGTAACCGGCTTTCGCCAGCACGGGAATCATCTCCCGATAGAGGAAGCTCCAGCTCGGTTCCCCATGGAGCAGGACGACAACCGGCGCGTCCCGAGGACCCTCATCCACGTAGTGAACGCGCAGTCCCTCAATCGTCGCGTACCGGGACTGGAAGGGGTAGCCTGGAAGACCATCGAAACGCTCGTCGGGAGTGCGGACAAACTCGACTGCTGCCGCGGCTTCAGGGGTCACTGGCGACTCGTGTCCCCTCGCTCCGCAACCGAGGAGCGGAACGAGGATGAGCCCGCGCGTCAGCACGACGAGCGCTGCCGGTGCAGGGCTACGGCGCGGATTACAATTGGTCATCGGGACCTCCGGCGTTCGGCTCCATGCTACTGATCGGCGCATGCGACCGTCAAGCACGCCACCTGGTGCGAGATCGCTAATCGCTCTGTCGCTTCCACCGACATGGCAGAGACGGTCGTCTCCGGAAGACTGCCGGCAGCGCGGTCTCGGGCGACCGGGAAAATACAGCGAAGTCGTGCCTCCGTGCGTGCAGTGTCCTTGATGCATTGCAAGCGTCGGTGTCGCTTCGCATACTCACCGCGCCCGGGTCTTCCCGCTCCCGCCATGATCCGGGCGGTTCTCGACCGGAGTCGTGCGATGCTCGACGATGCGCGCCGCCTGCCCAATGACGCAGTCATCACGACCGACGTGTGCATCGTCGGTGCCGGGGCGGCAGGTATTACCCTGGCGCTGGAGCTGATTGGTGCGCCGATGCGCATCTGTGTGCTCGAGAGCGGGGGCGTCGGGCTGGACGCCGCGGCACAGCGGCTGAACGAGGGAGAGGTCGTCGGGGTACCCTGTCAGCCGCTCGATGAGTCTCGCTTCCGCTGTTTCGGCGGCACGACCGCGCGGTGGACCGGATGGTGTCGTCCGCTCGATCCCATCGACTTCGAGACGCGCGACTGGATCCCGCACTCCGGATGGCCGTTCACGCGTGCCCACCTCGATGGCTTCTATGAGCGCGCCGCCGTCCTGCTCCAGCTCTCCGCTGGTGACGTCGAGCTCGAAAGCGGTTCCGCGGCCGGCTTTCGCGGCGAGCTCGACGCCGAGGGTCTGGCGTCGCCGATCTTCAGGTTCAGCCCGCCCACGCGGTTTGGCGATCGGTACAGACATCCGATCGAGGACGCCGAAAACCTGCGCGTTCTTCTCCACGCCAGCGCGATCGATATCGCCATGTCCGACGATCACCGGCGCGTGAGATGTGTGCATGCCGGTACACTCGACGGGCTTCGCTTTTCCGTCGCTGCGAAGATGTACATTCTGGCAGCGGGGGGAGTCGAGAATGCGCGACTTCTGCTCGCATCCAATCCTGACGGGCGGGCGGGAGTGGGGAACGAGCACGGCCTGGTGGGGCGGTTCTTCATGGAACACCCCTACTTCTACTCCGGCATCTTGCAGGCACGTACTCCGCCAAGCCCGTTTGTCATATCCAATGCCGGTCAGCCAGCGCGAGAGAAGCCCGCGGGCGCGGCCGTGGCGCTTGGCGAAACCTTGCTTCGCGAGGAAAGGCTCACCAATGCCGCGACTCACTTCGTGTCGCGATCTCTCTACAAAATGGAGCCCGCATTCCGTTCGCCCGCGGTCGGTGCGCTGGCGCGGCTCTCTCGGGGGCTGCGCGGCTCTCGGCCTTCGCGGGGATGGATTAGGGAGGTAAGAACGGTCGTGGTTGGGCTGGACAACGTTGGAGCCACGCTCGCGAGCATGGCGCGCTCACGGATCGCGTCCACCGATTGGCTGGCGCTCCGCACCGTTGCGGAACCTCACCCCGATCCCGACAGCCGATTGCTGCTCTCGGCTCAGCGTGATCCATTCGGCCGCCCACGCGCTCGGCTCGACTGGCGACTTAATGCCAGCGACCGTAGCGGTGCGCGCCGCCTTCACACGCTGCTACGGAAGGTGATCGAGCGCGTGCGACTCGGCGAACTGACCACCGTTTTCGACGAGGGCGATGACTGGCCGTCCACGCTGACCGGTGGATCTCATCACCTTGGCACCACGCGGATGCATGCCGATCCACACCGCGGCGTGGTGGACGCCGACTGCCGAGTGCATGGCGTTGGGAATCTGTTCGTCGCCGGCAGTTCGGTGTTCCCCACCGCGGGCTACGCGAATCCGACGATGACCATCGTGGCGCTGGCAATACGGCTCGCGGAACACCTGAAAGAAATCATGCGCTGACAGAGCGCCCGGTCGACGGCAGTCCCCGGAGGATTCTTACCGTCGTACTTATCTGCCCCGAATGTCGCGCTGTGTGCTCTCCGGCGTGGTAGAGCAGTCCCAATACGGTTGAAGGATAGCCCGCTCGACCCACGGAGCGATGGGTGTGCATAACGTCCTCGGGCGTAGCGGCGAGCTGGGCCAGGGCGCGTCGACTGACCTCGCGCAGGTGCCCGAGCAGCTCATCCGCGGTCGCGGCGGGCGCATCGGCTGTCCGATCGGAAGCGTCAGGACGGCAGCGCGTCGCGTGTCCGCTCCGACAGAATTCGCGTCGTGAAACGCTGTCCCTCCGACACGCGCTCGACCTCGATCGCGATCGACTCCACAGAGTGCTCGATCCGCGCGAGTCGCTCAGCCATCTCCGTGAGCTCCTTCGTTGGACGTACGCCTCGACGCTCGATCGCCTTCGTCACGATGGTCGCGATCGATATGACGAGTATGATTACAGTGACGAAGCCGAAGATCAGTGCAAGATCCGGATCTGGCATGGCCCCTCCAAGTCGATCCTACGGGCATCACGCCCGGCCCAACCGACCCTACGCCGGGCGCGCCGAGCCGGTTTCAGCTGTTCAGTTCCTGCCATAGAGCCTCTCGCCATCAAAAAGGGGATCAGGTCGTCTGCGCGGCGCCTTCAAGCACTCTTCCCTGCCGCCTTCTCAGCCGTCCGCGCTATACCTTGCAGCATCCCGCCAAACACCAGATGGTGAAGCGGATAGAGTATGTACCAGTAGGCTCTCCCAAGTAATCCAACCGGATCGAAGATGGCGGTCTGCCGGATTACTGCTGACGGGCCGTCACCAGTAATCTCGAACTCGAGCCACGCGCGCCCCGGCAACTTCATCTCGGCAACGAGTCGCAGCCGGCTGTCGGGCTCGATCGCCTCTACGCGCCAGAAATCCACCGTATCCCCGCTGCGCAGAGTCGTGGGTGAAGGGCGTCCCCGCCTCATGCCCACGCCCCCTGCGAGCAGGTCAATGAAGCCGCGCAGCCTCCACAGCCAGTCCCACGAGTACCAACCCGTGTCGCCGCCGATGCGCTGAACGGTATCGAAGGCAACAGCAGGCGGCGCGGCAACGCTGACCTCTCGCGAATCCACGAGCCGGGAGCCGAACTGCACACCACCCCACGATTGTGACTCTCCGGCCGAAGACAGCGCGTCGGACCAGCGCGTTGCCGCGAATTGCCGCTCCTCACTGGCCAGGGCGCGGCGAACAGCCTCCTCAACCCCAACCGGACGTACGGCGAAGGTCGTGAGAGCGGCGGCGTCCCGGACCACCGTAGGATGAACAATGCTCTCGATGAGCTTGCGACCAACGCGAGCGTACAAAGGGGTGACCAGTCCAAGCCACAAGCTCGACAGGTACGGGGTCAGGACGGGCACAGAGATCATTCGAATCCGCCGCTGGCGTTGCCTCGCGTACACGCGCATGACATCCGCGTAAGTTACCCGGTCAGCGCCACCGATCTCGTATACCCGGTATTCGGAGGCGGGAAGCTGCAGTGCCGCCACCAGATACTCCTGCAGGTCGTCAATCGCGATCGGCTGAGCCGGCACATTGACCCACTTGGGAGTGATCATGATCGGCAGCCGCTCCACCAGCGAGCGGATCATCTCGAATGATAAGCTACCGGAGCCGATGACGATCGACGCGCGAAACTCGAGCACCGGCACGCCCGATTGCCGCAGGATCTGTCCTACTTCCTGTCGGCTGCGCAGGTGGGGTGAGAGCAGCTCTTCATCGCTTCCCAACCCTCCCAGATAGATGAGGCGAGTGACACCGGCCGCTTTGGCCGCCTGGCCGAAATTCAGCGCCGCCTGGCGGTCCGCGTCCTCAAAGGAGCCGGTCGAGCCCATCGAGTGCACCAGGTAGTAGGCCACATCGACTCCCTGCAGCGCGGAATCTAGGCTCGGCCTGTCGAGAACGTCGCCCCCAACGATCTCGGTTGATGGGCTGGCCTTATGCTGGAGAGCAGCTGGACGTCGGGCCAGGCAGCGTACCCGGCAGTGCTGGTTTTCCAGAGCGGTCAGCAGGCGGCCACCCACGTACCCGCTGGCACCGGTGAGAAGAATGCGCGATGTCTCTGCGGCTGCCGCGGCGGGCGCTTTCACTCCCCTATTCTTCCACCTCGAACGTCTCCGAAGCGATGTTGATCTGCTCATCGCCCAACGGCCATTCCACCTGGGCCCGAAATCGGTACGTGCCAGCC
>CAZWSO010000120.1:1893-7527 GCA_964636485.1 uncultured Gemmatimonadaceae bacterium | reverse complement strand
CGCCTGATGGCGCCGGCTGAGAACACGTCGCAAGACCTGTACGTTTCCGCCGACCTTCCACAAACGCGGCGCGTCATGGTGAAGGATGAGGACGTCTGCCTGCACTGCGGCCTGTGCGCCGACCGCTGCCCCACCGCCGCGTGGGACATGCGGCAGTTCGATCTGCTCATCCCATACGCGGGGCGCCCGGCATGTCCGTCATACGTGTAGCCCCGGCGGGCGAGCCCTCACCCACGCCGGAAACCGGCACGGGCGCGGCGCCGGCGCCCGTGTCTTCATCCCCGCTCCGCGTCAACGACTTCGCGTTCAAGATCGCCACCGTCAACGGCACCGGCTCCGCATCCGCCAACGGTCTCCTGATGCAGGCGATCTTCCGGATGGGCGTGCCGGTCTCCGGCAAGAACGTCTTCCCGTCGAACATCCAGGGACTGCCCACCTGGTACGAGATCCGTGTGAACGGGAGCGGCTACACGGCGCGCACGCCGGCTTTCGACCTGCTCGTGGCGATCAATCCGGCCACGTATGCGCGCGACATCGCCGAGGTCCGTCCCGGCGGCTGGCTGCTCTACGACTCGTCCTGGCCGCTCCCTGCCGCGCTGGCCCGCGATGACATCTCCTTCCTCGGTGTACCGCTCGGCCGGATGTGCATCGAGCATTTCACCGGGGACCGCGAGCGCACGTTGATGAAGAATATCGTTTATGCCGGTGTGCTCGCGGCGTTGCTCGACATCGACATGGACGTGGTTGACGGCATGCTGCGCGAGAAGTTCTCGCGCAAGCAGGCGCTGCTCGACTCGAACTTCCTCGCGATCCGGCTCGGCTACGACTACGCACGGCAGCGCCTCGAATGTCCGCTGCCGATCCGCCTTCAGCGAATGGATGCCACCAAAGGGCACATCCTGCTGGACGGGAATACAGCCGCGGCGCTCGGCTGCCTCTACGCCGGCGCGACGGTGGGTGCCTGGTATCCGATCACGCCGGCGACGTCGCTCATGGAGGCCTTTCGAGCCCTCTGCCAGCAGTACCGGTTGGACCCGGAGACAAAGCAGAAGCGGTTCTGCGTCGTGCAGGCAGAGGACGAGCTCTCGGCCGCTGGAGTGGTGATAGGCGCGGGCTGGGCGGGCGCCCGCGCGTTCACGCCGACGGCAGGGCCGGGAATTTCGCTCATGGGCGAATTCATCGGGCTTGCATACTACGCCGAAGTGCCGGCGGTATTCTTCGACGTCCAGCGTGTGGGACCGTCCACCGGGATGCCCACCAGGACCCAGCAGGCGGATCTATTCTCGGTAGTCTACGCGTCACACGGCGACACCAAGCACATCGCGCTCTTCCCGGCTAATCCGGAGGAGTGCTTCTATCTCGCGGTTGAGGCGTTCGATCTCTCTGAACGGTTCCAGACGCCGGTGTTCGTGGTGTCCGACCTCGACATCGGGATGAACGACTGGATGTGCCGCACGCTCGAGTGGGATGACGGCTACCGCCCCGACCGCGGCAAGGTGCTGAGCGCGGAGGAGCTGGAGCGGATCGACAAATACTACCGTTATCGCGACACTAACGGCGATGGCGTGGCGGCGCGAACGCTGCCCGGTGTGCACGGGAAAGGTGCGTTCTTCACGCGTGGATCCGGCCACAACCGCGACGGTGCGTACACCGAGGACGCCGCCGAGTACACCGAGGTGATGGATCGGCTGGCGCGGAAGATCGCCGGTGCGGCGGAGTCGGTGCCGGCACCGGAGATCCGTCCGCGGGTGGGCGCACGACTCGGACTGATTTCCATCGGGGGCTGTCACGGAGCGGTGGTCGAGGCGCTCGACCGGCTGGAGCATGGCGGCGCTCCGGTGGACTATCTGCGTGTACGCGCGTTTCCTTTTGGCAAGGCGGTAGCCGATTTTGTTCGCGACCACGATCAGTGCTTCGTGGTCGAGCAGAACCGCGATGGACAGCTGCGGTCGCTGCTGATCAACGAGCTGGGGATCGCACCCGACCGCCTTCTGTCGGTTCGCGATTACGGCGGCATTCCCCTTAGCGCTGAAACCGTGGTTGACGCCGTACAACGGCACATGGCAGGAGCAACTGCATGAGCACCTCGATCCCAAAACCCGCCGTTCGCCACCCTTCACTGCGTCGCAACGCGCTTGGTCTCACGCAACGCGATTACGAGGGGACGCTCTCGACACTCTGCGCCGGCTGCGGGCACGACTCGATCACGGCCGCGATCATCCAGGCGTTCTTCGAGCTGGAGATAGCGCCGCACCGCGTCGCAAAGCTGAGCGGAATCGGCTGCTCATCCAAGACGCCTTCGTATTTCCTGCGCGAGGCGCACGGATTCAACGCTGTGCACGGACGAATGCCGTCCATCGCCACAGGCGCCAGCGCGGCCAACCGGGAGCTGGTGTACATCGGCATTTCTGGCGACGGTGATTCCCTGTCGATCGGACTGGGTCAGCTCTGTCACATCATCCGGCGCAACGTGAACATGCTGTACGTGCTGGAGAACAACGGCGTCTACGGCCTGACGAAGGGCCAGTTCTCGGCGTCGGCCGACCTGGGCTCGCGCTCCAAGCGGGGTGAACCGAACGCACAGCCGCCCATCGACCCGGTCCTCCTGGCGCTCACCCTGGGCGCGACGTTCGTGGCACGCGGCTTCTCGGGAGACAAGTCACAGCTCGTACCGTTGTTGAAGGCGGGCATAGCGCACCAGGGATTCGCGCTGCTGGATGTGATCTCACCCTGCGTAACCTTCAACGATCACGAGGGCTCCACCAAGAGCTACCTGTACACGCGCCAGCATCACCATGAAGTGGCACCGGTGGACTACGTGCCGCTGCGCCGCGAGATCACGGCGTCGTACAGCGAGGGGTCCGCGGCGGAGGTGCGCATGCACGACGGGAGCATGGTACGCTTCCGCAAGGTCGAGGAAGGCTACGATCCCACTAACCGCGACGCCGCATACGCGCACGTGCGCCGGCTACAGGAGCGCGGTGAAGTCCCGACGGGGCTGCTCTACATCCAGGAGGGCAACGGCTCGGAGATGCACGAGCTCAATGAAACCGTGCCAACGCCGTTGGTGGATCTTCCCTTCGATCAACTGTGCCCCGGGGCAACGGCGCTCGAGGCCCTCCAGCGGCGGTATCGCTAGGCATCCCTCCGAGACCTCCCTGCAGTGAATCGGTTACGCCTCGCTACAGAGGATGTGCAATCATCCGAGTTCTGCTGTTCACCACGGAGAACACGGAGAGCACGGAGGGGCCCGGTTGAGATTCGGAGTGTTGACGGAACAGATCATTGCGGCAGCAATCGAGGTGCATAGGGAACTTGGACCTGGGCTGCTCGAGTCGACATACGAGGCATGCACCGCCTTCGAGCTGATTCACCGAGGGGTAAAGGTGGAACGGCAGAAAGCGATGGACATTGTTTATCGGGGACGACGGATAGATGCCGGCTATCGAATCGACCTCCTAATCGAAAACACGGTAATTGTGGAAGTGAAGGCAGTCGATCGATTACACGCAATTCATACGGCGCAACTGCTCACGTACCTGAGACTCTCCGGCCGCGAACTGGGGCTGCTGATCAATTTCAACGTTCGGTTGCTCAAGGATGGCCTTCGCCGTGTGGTACTGGACCATCCCTCGCACACTCCGTGGTCTCCGCGTCCTCCGTGGTGAATCGGCTGAACTATCCTACCACCCCCTCAGCCGCCGAGCGGTCTTCTCGATGCGGCGAACGTAGGCCGCGGCGGTCTCGTCGGCGCGTCGGGAGGGGAGGACAAACTCCGGGTTGAGCGGATCGCGGCTGTCTGGTGCGTTGGCCATGGAGTCGCCGCCGAGCTCGGCCACCGCGGCCTCGAACTGCTGAACGGCCTCGAGCAGCTCGACGAGCGTTTCGCCTTCCTCATCACCGCGCAACTCAATCTTTCGATCCATGAGCTGTCCCCGCACTGTTTCCGCGGCGCGCTGATAGTCCGGACGCTGCTCGAACTGCCTCGCGCTTCTCTCTTCCCGCTCATGCTGCATCATACGCCGACTCCGAATGGGGATTGTAAGGGGTCGTTCAATAGCAGTGCCAATTTTCCACTCCTCAGCTGGCGGCTACCGCCAGCCCGGGAGAGCGCTCGACAGCCGCGGCTCGCATCTCCCTGTCCAGCTTCCGTCCCAGCGCCACAGCAAGCTCCACCAACCGGTCGAGATCCGGCGCCTCGGTGCGGAAGTTCACGATACAGGCGCGCAGCGCGTAGCGGCCCCGGATCACCGCGTTCGACGGGAAGACGCGGCCATCCATCTGCAGCTCCGCCATGAGTCTCTCATTGAGCGTGTTCAGGTACTCCTCGGCGTCCGCACGGCCGCGGAGATCTGTGGGCACGAACCGAAAGCAAGATATGGACAGCGGTGACGGCGGCCCTACAGGCTCCAGCTCGGGATGCTCTTGTGCCCTGTAGTTCAGATGCGCTGCCAGCTCGACGTCGTGCGCGATGCGCTGGGAATACGCGCGCCAGCCGTGCGCGAGCAAGGAGATCCAGATCTTGAGCGCGTGAAAGCCGCGGGAAAACTGCGGCGACAGCGTGTAGAAGTCGATGCCCGTGTGCGTCAGCGCCTTGTCCTCGCGCGTGTACGTCGGATGCAGCGCAAAAGCGCTCTCCAGCAGGGTCAGGTCGCGCACAATGAGCGCGCCGCCCGAATGGGGCGTGTACAGCCACTTGTGCGGATCCAGAGCGACAGAGTCGGCGCGCTCGATGCCGCTGAATAATGGGCGTAGCTGATCCGTAAGTGCTGCCACTCCACCATAGGCGCCATCCACATGGAACCAGAGCCCCTCAGCCGCACAAAGGTCAGCGATCTCGTCCAGCGGATCGATGGCGCCTGTGGCAACCGTCCCGGCCGTTGCCACGACAGCTATGGGACGTCGCCCGTTGGCGCGATCCGCCACTATCGTGCGTCGCAGCTCGTCCATACTCATGCGAAGCTGCCCGTCCGTGGGAATGCTGCGCATTGCATCCGTTCCGAGTCCCAGCATGTCGGCGGCACGCCTGTTGACATCGTGCACCTCGTCCGATGCGTACATCGTGAGCGGCGGACCCGCGGCGACTCCATGCTCGCGCACGTTCCACCCCGCTTTCGCATCGCGCGCCGCCTTCAGCGCCACGAACGCGGCCATCGCGCCGCCTGATGTCACGAGCCCCCCCCCGCCGGCGTTGCCGGGCAGGCCGAGCCTCTCGGCAAACCATCGGATCAGGTGCAGCTCGATCTCGGTGGCGGCAGGAGCGAGTCTCCACCCTCCGACGTTCTGATTGATCGCTGCGGCCACGAGGTCGGCTGCCGCGCCCGGAATCGTACCCGACCCGGAGATGTACGCCAGGAAGCCTGGATGCCCAGTGACCGTCGCATGCTCGAAAACGAGCTCGCGCAGATGGGCGAGGAGCTCGGCTTCCGAAAGCGGGTCGTCAGGCACGGATCGCGTCACTCGGTCACGCACCTCCTGCGCGGTGGCCGTGCGGCGCCGGATCGGCATCGAGCGCAGCTGCTCGAGATACTCCGTCCAGATATCCAGCACTCCGTTGCCGATCGAGCGAGCGCGGTCCGAAGACCAGTCCAGCTCGGTTACGGGTGCGGGAGGTTCGCGGCCGGGAGTCATGGG
>CAZWSO010000120.1:0-1793 GCA_964636485.1 uncultured Gemmatimonadaceae bacterium | reverse complement strand
TGCAGAAGGTTGACGACGATATCCTGCGCGAGGCTGTGCGCCGTCGCCACCGGATCGAACGCCGTGCCACCCGGCGTCGCCATGAGTGTCAGATCTCCATCATAGCCAAAAGGAGCCGGCGGAATGAGCCTCGTCACGCGATCGGGGATGTGCAGCTCCTCGGGCTGCAGGCTGGCGAGCACCAGGCGGAGTGCGCGGCGCTGCTCCGCCGGCGGGACCAGGCGCGTCGGCTCCATCTCCTCACCGCGGAGCGCATAGTTGAACTCCATCCCGCCCACGTACTTCGTTGCCCCTTCCAGCGCATAGCGGTGATGCAGGTATACGTGCGCGAATCGACGGTTGAGCACCGCAAGCGGCTCTCCGGGCAGCGCGGCGCGCTCGTCGAACCGGCTGATCAGCAGACGGCGCACAGCTACTGTGCGCTCGAGCGCCTGGAGCATGTCGTCGCCTTCGATCCATTGCGTGGCCGCCGGATGCGACCCGCCCGGGGACGCATGTCCGCCAGTAATGAAGCGCAGTCCACGCGCCTCGGCTTCGCGGACGATGAGCTGCAGCCCCACCTCTTCCGCCTCCGGCGTGGGGAACCATGTGTACGCGTAACGGATGGCGAGCGTGTCGTGCGCTCCACCCGAGGGCCGGTACGCGTCGGCGATGTCAAGCTCTCCCTGCGCGTTCAGCTGGATGAGCGGGTACGGATAATCCATGACCGACGAACGTCCCTGCGTTGCGGACAGGAAGTTGTGGGCGAGGCCGAGCGTGTGGCCAATCTCGTGCGCCGTGTGCTGACGGCGGCGCGCCATCGTGAACTCCTCGGCGTCGATCTGGAGGGGCGTGGTTCCAGCCGCGGGGAGCAGGCCCATGTAGATGTCATGGTTGACCAGCGAGCGGTAGGAATCCATCCGCACCACCGTCGAGAGGATCTCGCCGCTGCGCGGATCGCGGAACGACGGGCCCACTGATGGACCACGCTGCGTGCGGTGCACCCAGTAGAGGACCGGATAGCGGATATCCAGGGGGTCGACGCCGTCGGGGAGCGGCTCGATGCGGAAGGCGTTCCGCCATCCCGCAGATTCGAGAATCTGATTCCACCACATCCCACCCTCGGTGAACGCGCTGCGGTACGGCTCGGGAATGGCTGGATCGAGGTAGTAGACTATCGGTCGCGCGGGTTCCACCAGCTCGCCGCGCAGGTAGGCGGCGGTATCCGATGGCTCGAGCCGCCAGCGTGCGATGGTGCGCTGACGATAGTCGGCATCGAAATCCTGGGCGAAATCGAAGAACGAGGTCGTGAACAGGCCGGCGCGCGGATGGAACGCGCGCGGCACCAGTGGCGTGGATGGCAGGCGTACGAAACTGTGGTGCTGCTGAAGACTGATCGTACGCCCGTCCGGTGCGTGTCGGCGAAGCTCGAGTCCCGGATCATCGGTGACGTAGCTGAGCACGGCGCGAACCTCGGTGTTCGCCGCGAACGACTGCGTGTTCTCACGATCGATGAAGCTGCGATCGCGATCGAGCCGCACGTTGCCGAGCCGGGCCGCACGAAGCCGGCCGGCGACGTCGAACATGTCGCTCAGAAAGAAGTCAGTCGCGTCTACCTCTACTCCGGCGGCGCTCTCCCTCTCCAAGGGCAGAGAGGCCAGCACCGAGAGAGGGAACGACTCCTCCACAGAGCGGCGAAGCGCATCGTCGCCGGACACGGCGCGGTGCGCGGTGTTGACGCGAATCAGGTAGACACGTGCGCCATGCCGCTCGAACCGGACGAGAGCGTCAGTGCCTACCTCGCCGCGGTCGAG
>CAZWSO010000119.1:0-7593 GCA_964636485.1 uncultured Gemmatimonadaceae bacterium | reverse complement strand
AGCTCGCACCCGTGCATCGGGTGGCGCGAAGCGCGGGGGTCGAGCAGGTCACCGTCCACACCGGGCAGCACTACGACGACTCGATGTCGGGGGCCTTCTTCCGGGATCTCGACATCCCGCACCCGGAGATCAACCTGGCGGTGGGCTCCGACACGCACGCCGTGCAGACGGCGCGGATCATGGAGCGGTTCGAGCCCGTCCTGCTCGAGCAGCGCCCTGACTGGGTAGTGGTGTACGGAGACGTGAACTCAACGATGGCCGCAGCGATCGTGGCATCGAAGCTGGGCGTGAAGGTGGCGCACGTGGAGGCTGGGCTGCGCAGCAACGACCGCACGATGCCCGAGGAGATCAACCGGCTGGTGACGGACCGGCTCGCGAGCCTGCTCCTGACACCGTCGCGCGACGCCGACGCGATTCTGCTGGCGGAAGGAGAGCCCCCCGACGAGATCGTGTTCGTGGGGAACGTGATGATCGACTCACTCTTTCATGCACTGCCGCGGGCGCGAGCGAGCGGATTTCGCGAGCAGAGCGGCGTGAACGGCGACGCGGTGATCGTCACCCTTCACCGTCCATCCAACGTGGACGATGCGCGGCGGCTGGCGGCGATCGCGCGCGCTCTCGCGACGGTGGCGGAGGAACGTCAGGTGATTTTTCCCGTGCACCCGCGAACGCGGCAGCGTCTCGAGGAGGAGTCGCTCGATATCGGCCGAGTGCGCCTGCTCGACCCCATTGGCTACGTAGAGATGCTCGATCTGGTAGAGCACGCGTACGCCGTAATCACGGACAGCGGTGGCCTCCAGGAGGAGACAACGGTGCTGGGCGTTCCCTGCCTCACCATTCGCGAGAACACCGAGCGTCCGATCACGATCAGCGAGGGGACGAACCAGCTCGTTCCCGATCCGTCGCGCGTCCCCGATCTGGTGCGTACGCTGGCGCGGCCCGCCGAGCCTCCACGGCCCGAAGGTTGGGATGGACGCGCCGCGGAGCGGATAGTGGAGGCACTGAGGGCGCGTACCTGATCGAAAGCAGCTACAGCCGCTTCAATACGTTCGCGATCGGCTGGACCGTATACTCGCTCCGGATGCCTGCGGCGCGTGTAATAAGGTCGGGCAACGCTGACGTGGCGCGACTGAGGCGTGCTCAGGGTGCCGCCGTCAGGCGCAGCTGGAAGCTGTCGGCCTGGGCGGCTCTTCCCCACGACCGGTACAGCTCCACCAGCCGTTCCGTCGCATGGCGTACCTGGACGGTATCGGCGGCACTGCCCTGGCTCGTGAGCGTTTGATAATTGCCGACCAGCAGCTCTTCAGCCTCGGCGTGACGGCCCAGAGTAGCAAGGCAGGCTCCGAGCTCTCCTCTGGTCGTCAAGCGCCGCGAGTGAGAGAGTGGAAGGTTGTTCTTCTCGAAGATCGCTTCCGCCTGCAGCAGCGTCTGCTCCGCCGCGGCGCAATCTCCCTTTCTGGCGAAAAGCCTTCCCAGGTTACGAAGATCGAGACCGATCTCCGAGTGCTCATCTCCGTACACTTTTCGGTCTATGTCGAGAGTCACGCGGAACAGCGATTCGGCCTCCGCGAATCTCCCCATTCCCTGGAGTACCGTGGCGAGGTTCGAGGCCGACAGCCCGATACGGTGATGCTCCGGGCCGTACACACGTTGCCAGATGGCGAGCGCTTCCCGATGGAGCAGTTCCGCCTCCTCCCACCTGCCGAGATTCTCCAGCGTGCTTCCGAGGTTGTTGAGTGCCAGGCCGAGGGATGGGTGGTCGGCCGGCAGGGCGAGTCGTCGAAGTCTCAGCGCCTCGCGAAGCTGGCGCTCGGAGCCCTCTAGGTCACCCCTCATGGCCAGCAGATGCCCCGTGTTGCTGTGCGTCACGTGGACGAGAGCACTCGTGTCGGTAAAGAGCCGGTGTCGTCGGGCGAGCACCTCTCGATGCAGCGACAGCGCTTCGTCGTAGAGACGAAGCGCCGTGGCTGACGCTGCCACGTTGTTCATGGCATACAGGACCAGCGAGTCGTCGGGTGCGACGTTCTCCAGGAAGATCTCCAACTCTTCGCGGTGGGCGGGGAGTGACCGCTCGTACTCCTGGCGCTCGTAATACAGGTGGCCGAGCGCGCTCAGCGCGCTTCCCAGTGCCACCGTACGCCCTGTGGATGCTCGATGGATGGCGACGGATCGCTCCAGCAGCTCCGACGCTTCATCGAAGCGCCCCTGCTCACGGTATACATCGCCGAGCGTGCGCAGGACCTCCGCCTGGACCTCTGGTTGACCGGCGATCGAATCCACTCGCGCCACCGCACGCCGCAGAAGATCATCCATTGAAAACGTGTCACCGCGCGCGACGCTGGGATACGCGTCGCCAAGGAGCTGCTGGAGGAAGCTGGTGGTCGCACGAGCTTTCGCCGCTTCCGCCTGCGCCCTGTCCCGCTCGCCCGTAATCCGTTGGGTGTGGAAGCCGGCGAAGCCCGCCAGCAGGATGACCGCAGCCGCGACAGCCGCAAGCGCGGCGCGATGACGCCGGGCATACTTCCGCAGCCGATAGCCCAGCGTCTGCGGTCTGGCCAGAACCGGCAAACCACGATCGTGACGGTCGAGATCGTCCAGAAGCTGCTGCGCGGATTGATAGCGGCGCGACGGCTCGCGCTCGAGCGCCTTGAGCACGATCCGATCGAGGTCGCCCTGGAGCGCGCGGCGCAGCCGGTCCGGCGTGGTTGCTCGCGCCGTCGTCACGGTACTCGACATTTCGCGTCCCAGCCGGCGCACCACCATGCTCGGCGCCATGGCCTCGTACGCCGCTGCATCACTCTCAGATCCCCGCGATGCCTCGCCGGAAATTCGGGATGGGCGGGAGCCGGTCAACAGCTCGTGCAGCACGACGCCCAGCGCAAAGACATCCGTGGCGGTACTGATCGCGCCGCCGTGAATCTGCTCGGGCGCGGCGTACTCGGGTGTGAACGCACGAACGCCGGTGCGGGTCTGAGCGTCATCATCGCCGGAATCCGCGAGCAGCTTGGCAATGCCGAAGTCCAGCAGCTTCGGCTCCCCATCAGCAGAGACGAGGATGTTCGACGGCTTGATGTCGCGGTGAACGATCAGATTCTGATGCGCGAACTGGACGGCCCGGCAGACCGTCCCGAACAGGCGCACCCGCTCGTCGATTCCGAGCCGCCGCGAATCGCAGCTGGCGGTGAGAGGCAGGCCATCGACGAACTCCATCACGAGATAGGGGCGTCCATCGCTGCTCGCGCCGGCGTCGTAGAATCGCGCGATGTGCGGGTGCTCGAGCGATGCCAGCACTTTGCTCTCGCGCCGGAACCGGCGGAGCACCTCATCCGTATCCGTGCCCCGCTTGACGAGCTTGAGGGCGACTCGCTGCCGCACTCCGCCAGCATCCCGCTCGGCGAGGTAGACCGTGGCCATGCCCCCGCGCCCCGCCTGCTCGATCAAGCGGTAAGGACCGATCTGTCCACCAGACGGGAGCGCGGCGTCGTCGTGCGCCAGAGTCTGCGAGACGTCGCGCAGGAGCTGATCGACGAAGGGGGCGGGATCCTCGGAGAGCAGGCGATCGCCATCCGCTGCGGAGGCGCTGCGCAGCAGGGTGCGTACTTCATCGTACAGCGCCGCATCGCCGCGCGACAGATCACGCAGGCAGGCGTCGCGGTCATCATCCGTTCGCTCTAGCACCGCTGCGAAAACGGCGTCGATCTGTTGCCAGCGGTCAAGCGGGAGATCGCCCATTGCCGAGTGAAGGTACAGCGCATCAGCGAGGCGCTCAACCTGCCACACCGTCCGGTCGGCCGACGGGGAGATTACCGGAAACGACTGGGGGTGCACGCTCCAGGCGTACACCCCCAACCGACCTTTCCTGCTTACCTGGAAGTTTCTGACCAGGCTACCTACCGTGGGCGCAGCGTTACGCCCAGACCGTACTGCATGTCCCCGCCGTTCACGAAGATGCGTCGCGCACCAAGGTGGATGCCGGTACCGCCGGCAACCTCCAGCCCCAGACCACCGCCCAGCATGGGTCGGAGGCTGGACCGGGCGTTGTCACCCTCAGTACTCAGGCGACCCCAGCCCAGACCAGGGGAAAGGAAGGGCACAAAGCGGGTCTGCCCACTCGACACCGGCACCGAGAACGGCATGCTTATCGCCGCGCCGAGCAGATCGGTGTCATTGTTTCGGGCGTAACCGAGCTCGGCCTTATAGCCGATCGCCAGTCGCGCTGCTTCAGGCTCCAGCGTGCCCGCAGGCATGCCGCCCATCAGATTACCACTGAGGTGCGTACCGACCATGAAATGGTCGCTGCCGGCCTCGATGTTCCGCCAGCCGGCGGTGAAACCGAACGACGTCCGAAGGCCGGCCGGGAAATCCGCACCAAGAGCAAAGGTGTTGGTACCCGTGCCGAACACGTCATGACGTCCGTAGTGCGCCCGCCATGCGGTCGTCTGGCGGCCAAGGTTGGGTGCCACCGGCGCGAGCGCCCCGATTGGGGTCGCATGCAGCGCGCGATAACTCGCCCGTTCATTGGCTGACTGCGCCTGCGCCTGGCCGGTCATCCCCATCGCCAACCCTGCCACCGCCGCGCTCAACAGAATATTTCTCATGATTCCACCTCCTTAATCTATGCCGTTCTCGCGGGGAAACCCCGCGCGTACCCATGATTGAGCAAGGCCTGTGCTACGGCGAAAGAGTGGTGTTAACTAGTTGAAAGGTAGTTACTTATGGACAGGATGTGGGCCGGGATGGGTGGGAACTGGCGGCGCCGAAGGGGAGCGGACAGCGGGCTGGGGGCGGCGGTGTGGCGCTACGGGCTGGGGGGTTGCGCCGCAGGCGCGTCAGGGCCTCCCGCAGCCACTCGCGTCGAACGTGACGTTAATTGAGTCCATGCCGGTCAGCAGGCGACTGTAGCGGGTCATCACAGCCGAGGTGAGAGAGTCGCGGTCCTCGCGGACGGTGAGGGCGGCGCGAAGGAGCGCGGCGTCTGCAGCGACGTAGCCGGCCACGAGCTCGGGACACGCTATACGCTGGGCGTAGAAGTCGGTTCTGCGCTCCGAGAAGGCGCGGACCGCCACCTCCAGCGTGTCGAGCTGCCCCGCGGCGCGTAGCACCGCCTCGCTGGAGGGCGACACTGCCGCAGGGAGAGGCGCGCCGATCACGGTATCCGCGTGCCAAAGACGCGCCGTGCGCTGAACCAGCAGCGGACCGATCGCGACCCCTGCCGTCACAGCGGCAACGAGCAACGCGACCATGATCCCGACGCGGATCCGACCATCCCAGTTGGACGGAGCCTCGACCTCTTGCGGTTCGTCGTGCTCCGGGATGAGCACGACGGTCCGCTTGAATGGCCCCTGTACAAGGCGCAGCGGTGCTGGCGAGACCTCATCCCGCTCGGCCGGTCCGTGTTGTGGCTGCGTCATGAGGACATGACGATTGGAGGGGGCGCGCCGTCAGAGTGCTCCTTCAGGGTTCGGGAGCGCTACTCGGTGGCGATGAGTGCCAGCACAGCTTTCAAGGAGCCCGTCCCCTTGATCCGGATGACGACTGGAGGGGGCGCACGGTCAGCGGCACCGCGGCGCAGGCGATGGGATGTCTGCCAGCTGGAATTCTGGACGCTCACTGCTGGTCGTTCTCCCATGGCGGGCGCTCGACCAGATACCGCGGCACCACGCGCCCGCTTCCCCCTCGCACCACGCGCCCCGTAACTTGCCGCCGTGAGCAACGCCATCTTCCTCGTGCTGGCCGTAGCCGTCGCATATCTGGCGGCTCGCGTGCTGTTCGACTGGCTCGCACGACGCTTTCTGATAGTCAGCGGCGCGGAGTACCTGCTCCTCGGAATCCTGCTTGGCCCCCAGCTGTCGGGGCTGTTGAGCACCGAGGCACTGGATGGTTTTGCGCCGCTCACCATCCTCGCCCTGGGTTGGATCGGTGCCATTGTCGGGATGCAGTTCTACATCCCGGAACTGGTCAAGCTCCCCGGCAACATGTACCGCCTGGCTTTCTTCGAGGCGTTGATCACGCTGGGCCTGGTTACTGGCGTCATGCTGGTGACATTGAGTTGGTCTTTCAGCATGACGCACGAGGCGGCACTGGTGCCGGCCGTAGCCATGGGAGCGATTGCGGCCGTCTCGGCTCCGGCGGGGATCCAGATGGTGGCGCGGCGGCTGGGGCGGCGCGGCCCCGTCGTCAAGCAGCTCGAGATCGCCACCGCGATAGATGCGCTGGTCGGCGTCTCCGCCATTGGACTTCTCTTCGCGCTGCGCCGTCCTCCCGGCGAGCTTGTCACCCAGGCGATCACGATGACGGAGTGGGCCGTGATCAGCATCGGGCTCGGCATCATCGGTGGCGCCCTCTTTCATCTCTTCCTGGGCGAAGAGCACGACGGCGACCGCCTGTTCATCTCCCTTGCCGGCGCAATCATCCTGGTGAGTGGCGCAGCTGCTTATCTCGCGCTGTCGCCGATGTTCGCCGCCATGGTGATGGGCACCACGCTGATCAACACGTCACGCGCCCGCACGGACATCGCCCTGACTCTGAGAAATGCCGAGCGACCCTTCTATTTCGTGCTGCTCATATTCGCTGGGGCGACCTGGCAACCCGTGCTCGATCCATGGTGGGTGCTGGCGGTGAGCGTGTTTCTGATCTTTCGCGTTGCCGGCAAGGTGGGTGGCGCGCGACTGGCCGCCCGCACCAGGGGTGCGCTTCCCGTACTCGGCCCCGACTGGGGGCGGGCGCTGCTTGGACAGGGTGGACTGGCGCTGGCACTGGGGCTCAACTACCTCCAGTTCCGCCAGGGTGTGCTGGGCGATGTGGTGTTCACGGCCGCGATCGCGTCCGTGCTGCTCACCGATGTGGCCAGTGCACGCATTGCGCGCTCCGTGCTCGCGCCGCTCACCATGGGCGCGGAAGTGCAGACGGGTGAGCAGCCCGTGCCGAACGGCGGCGAGAGCGTGAAGCAGGACTCCGCGGAGCCGAAGCCGGGCGCGGGCTCACGCTGGATGGAAGGGGAGGGCTGAGTGCGGCGGATCGCTATCCTCCTCCTGCTCTACTTCGGGCTACAGCTTGTCATCCCGATGCAAACGGGTCTCGAGATACCCGCGTCGGAGACGCTGCTCCTCTTTGGCTTTCTCGTCCTGACGGCGTACACCATCGGCGAGATGGTCAGGATGATCGGGCTTCCGAAGATCACCGGCTATCTCGCCGCGGGGCTGTTCTTTGGACCCAGCCTGATCGGCGTCGTCACTCCCGAAACAGTCGCCGAGCTGGCGCCAGTGGAACGGCTGGCGATCGCGCTCATCGCTTTTCTCGCCGGCGCCGAGCTCCGCTTTCAGGAGTTGCGCAAGCGTGGGCGCGCGATCCTCACGATCATGAGCGTGGAGCTGGTACTCGCGTTCACGCTCATCCTCGTCACCCTTTTCGTGTTGCGCGCCTACATCCCCTTCCTCCAGGGAGCCGAGGGGTTCGGGCTGCTGGCGATCGCGGCGCTGTTCGCTGCCGTAGCCATCGTCCACTCGCCAGCGGTGACGATGGGCATCCTGACCGAGACCAAGGCGCGTGGACCAGTGGCGCGAACGACTCTCGGCGTCGTCCTGGTGGCGGACG
>CAZWSO010000118.1:0-7606 GCA_964636485.1 uncultured Gemmatimonadaceae bacterium | reverse complement strand
CTCCCCGCCCCCGGGCCAAGCGCTCCGCCACCCGGCGCTGCTCCGACCGGCGCGCCACCGGTGCGCACGAAGTCGAGCCGCCACCCCTGATTCAGATCCGGCTGCCGCGTTACCGGATCCACCTCGGCCACTACGAGCAGCAGCGTGCTGCCCTCAAAGCCCGCGGCGAAGAACCCCGAACCTTCGCCGGTGGAGATCGATCCGGTGGCTCGTCCGTTCTCCACGTGTCCCTCGAGGCGGAAGGAGAGCCCTCCCGCACCCTGCATGGTGCCGGTCACGCGATTCGGCGCTTCCTGCTGGAGCGTGAGCGTGACCACTCCGTTCGGTCCGCTGTAGGAGTAGCTGCCCGACAGATCCTGAGCCGCGGCGTTGCACCCGATCAGCATCAGGGCCAGCACAGCCGACATCAGCGAGCCTGCTGTCCCTCCGGCGCGAAAGTGACGACGAGGCGGGGAGAGCTCCCTGAACCGGCCTTCCGGTCTGGCAGTCGTTTTTGGGCACTCGCTCGCGTTCGAGCGCTTCGCTGGCATGGCTGATCTCTCCTCTTTGGGAAGGCGCTGGCGGCCGGCAACGGAACCGCGTAGAGTGACTCTACTATTATCGGGATCGAATCCGGGATCGGATCATCCCCAGCCTGCGGGCGCGAAACGGCATCCGCCGTGGTCGAGCTTGACAGCGTCCGCCCCAACCATATGATGGGCAGACCGGCTGCTGTGGCGTCGCGCCAACCCCCCGTGCACGAACTGCTTACCCCATGACCGAGCAGGACGACACGACCCAATTGCTGATCAACGCGCGCGGCGGAGATGAGCGCGCCTTCGACCGGCTCTTCGAGCACCTCTATCGGGAGCTGCGCTCGCTGGCGCACGAGCGCTTGCGCCGGTTCCGGCCAGGCGAGACGCTTTCGACAACGGCGCTGGTCCATGAAGCGTATCTCCGGCTCGTGGATCAGTCCCGTGCCGGGCTGGAGGACCGCTCCCATTTCCTGGCGCTTGCCTCACGCGCGATGCGCTTCGTGCTCGTGGACTACGCACGGGCCCGCTCTGCGCAGAAGCGCGGTGGGCACCGCAGCGACCTGCCGCTGGACGCGCTGCACGCCGCCGCCGATGAACGCGCTGCCGATCTACTCATGCTGAACGACGCACTCGGGGAGCTCGCCGATCGGGATCACCGCCTCAGCCGTGTGGTCGAGTATCGCTTCTTCGGCGGCCTGACCTTCGAGGAAATCGCTCAGGCGACCGGCCTCTCCGTGCCGACGCTCAAACGAGATTGGACGCGGGCGCGCGCATGGCTCTACCGATCGATGCAATCGGCACCGACGTAAACCTCCGGCACGGCTCGAGGAGTTCCCGATGGCAAGCATCCCGCCGGAGCGCTGGCAGCGCATTGACGATCTGTTCGCCGCCGCGTTGGAGCAGCCGTCCGAGGTGCGCGACACCTTCGTGCGACAAGCGAGCGACGGCGATCACGCCCTGTATCAGGAGGTGACGTCACTCCTGCACGCGGCCATCGCTGCCGAATCGGCCTTCGGTGATCGGGCATCCACCTTCGCGCAGCCACTCCTGCGCGTGATGCCCTCTGACAGCGATGACGGCGGCGATCGGATCGACGAGGGCACCACCTTCGGCACCTACCGGATCGTCCGCGAGATCGCGCGCGGCGGCATGGGAGCCGTCTATCTGGCCGAGCGGGCCGACGCGAACTTCCGAAAGCAGGTCGCGATCAAAGTGGTCAAGCGCGGCGTCGATACCGATGAGGTCCTTCAGCGCTTCCGTGCCGAGCGACAGATCCTGGCGTCGTTCGACCACCCCAACATCGCCAGACTCATCGATGGCGGCGTCGGTCCAGACGGACGGCCCTACCTGGTGATGGATTACGTCGCGGGCAGGCCGATCACGTCCTACTGCGATGAGCACCGCCTCGGCGTGGAGCAGCGCCTAGCGCTCTTCGAAACGGTCTGCGAGGCGGTTCAGTATGCGCATCAGAGGCTGGTCGTGCACCGCGACGTCAAGCCGTCCAACGTGCTGGTGACGGAGCGAGGCACCGTCAGCCTGCTGGACTTCGGAATCGCGAAGGTGCTCGACGACCAGCCCGATGCCGACACACCGCGGACGCGAACCGGGGTGCTCGTGCTGACGCCGGAATATGCGGCTCCGGAGCAGATCCTTGGCGCCCCGGTGACGGCCTCCACGGATGTGTACTCGCTCGGCGTACTCCTGTTCGAGCTGCTGGTGGGTGTCCGCCCCCTGCGGCTGCGCGGCCGCAGCGTGCAGGAGCTTTCCGACGCCATCACGAAGGCGGAGCCACTTCATCCCAGCGCTGCCGTGCTGCGCGAGCACGAGCAGCCGTCGGCCACGGGCGCGCCACCAGTTACGCCCGCCATCATTGCCGCCAACCGCTCGACCACGCCTGATCGCCTCCACCGCCGCCTGCGAGGGGACCTCGAAACGATCGTTCTCAAGTCTCTTGCCAAGGAGCCTGAGCGGCGTTACCAGTCGGCGGAGCAGCTGCTCGAGGACCTTCGCCGGCACCGCGACGGCAGACCCGTACGGGCACGGCCCGACACCGCCCGATATCGCGCCGGCAAGTTCGTTCGGCGACACCGATTCGGAGTCGTGGCAAGCGCGTTGTTCCTCCTGCTCGTCGGCGCCTCCATGGCCATGCTCGTTGTCGAGCAGGCAAGAACCGCACGGGAGCGGGATCGCGCCGAGCGGGAGCTCGCGCGCGCCAACGTGGTGACGGAGTTTCTTACCGACATGTTCAGCGCCGCCGATCCGGCAATGGCGCGCGGTCGCGAGCTCACTGCGCGGGAAATCCTCGACGCGGGCGCGGCACGGGTGGAAGAGTACATGGCTGACCAGCCGGAGACTGGGGCAATGCTTCTCCACGTCATCGGTGCCGTCTATGGCACGCTCGGGCATTCCTCACAAGCGAAAGCGCTCGCGAGTCGGGCACTGCAAATTCGACTGGAGCTCCACGGTCCCGACCACATCGCCGTCGCCGAGAGCCAGAACAGGCTGGGCAATGTGCTGATGGATGATGGAGAGTACGATGAGGCGGAGCCGCTGTTCCGCGCCTCGCTCGCCACGCGACGCCGGATTCTGGGCGAAAGACACGGCGACGTCACGCAAAGCCTCGTCAATCTGGGCCTGCTGCTCACATACCGCGGCGCGTACGACGAGGCCGAGCCGTTCATCCGCCAGGCGTTGGAAGCCGATCGGACGCTGTACGGCGACGTGTCGGCAGAAGTCGCAACCGATCTCAACAATCTCGCGGTACTGTTGTACCACAAGGGCAACTATGCTGGCGCTGAAGAGGCGTTGGCCGAGGCGCTGGCAGTCCGGCGCGAAGTGTACGGCGACCCTCATCCCCGTGTCGCCAACACGCTCAACAACCTTGCCGCGGTCGTGCAGCGGCGTGGGAAGCTGGGGGAGGCCGAGGCGCTGCACCGGCAAAGTGTAGCGATGACCCGTCAGCTCCATGGCGACGATCATCCTGATGTTGCCAGCAGCATGAGCAACCTGGCGTCCGTGCTCAACGAGCGCGGTAAGCAGGAAGAGGCGGAACCGCTGCTGCGCCGGGCGCTGAATATCGGGCTCGCTGCGCACGGCGACCACCCGACAGTGGCGGACGCCCTCGGCAATCTCGGCACGACCTTACGCGACCTCGGCCGTCTGGACGAGGCGGAGCGCGCCTTCAGTGAGGCGCTGCGCATCAATCGCGCGACTCGTGCCGACGAACATCCGCGCATCGGGCTGACTCTCTATCATCTCGGTGGCGTGGCACTCGCCCGTGGGGATTGCCGAGCCGCATCCAGCAGATTTGCCCAAGCTCTCGCTCTCCAGCAGCGCGTGCTTCCCGAGGAGCATGACGAAACGGCCCGGTCGCGAAGCGCGCTCGGCCACTGCCTGGGAGAGCTCGGACGGTTCGCCGAAGCCGAACGGGAGCTCCTGAAGGGCCACGAGACGCTTACGCGGACACACGGACCCGAGCATCGCGATAGTCGGGAGGCGCGCGAGCGGCTGGCGGCGCTGTACCTAGCATGGGGCCGCCCCGATCGCGCGGCTTCGTTCGGTGAGCCCCTCGCCGTTCAGACCGCCGCTTCCCCCTGATCGGAATCGGGAAAGGCGCGGGGGTCACGGGAGCCTGTTCAGCGGCAGCCGCCTGCGGCCCGAACGTATGCTGGCTGCTCGGCGATGAAGATCTGATCGCCATCGCCGCGCCGAACGCCCACCTGCACCGGTCCCTCCGAGGAGACGAGCTCGAGCGCGGCAAGATCTCCATTGGCAACCACGCGCCAGCTGCCGCGGTCCATGCTGCGCTGCGGCTGGGTGGCTGCCGCCCCGGCTTGTGGCATGCTCAGGTCGAAGGTGGCGCTCGTTTCCACCAGGAGCACGCCCCCGCCGCACATGTGGAGCAGTGTCTCGGCGACTCCGCCGGCCACGCTGTGAGAGATGGTCCGGCTCTCCAGGTACTCTCTCCACGCGCGTGCGACGGGCACGTCCTCGCTCCATCCCATGCCGCGGCGCTGCAGAATGTACCGCTCGGTGGTACTGCCGGTCACCAGCGTCGCGATGAGCTCATCCCCCACCAGGTGGCCTTGCCACTGCGCTACCAGCCCGCTGGCGGAAGTGGTCGTGAAGTCGAGCCTGCCGTTGTTCATACTGCCAGTAAACGGAAAATGCGTTCCGACGAGTGAGAGTGTTCCAGTAACCGCACCACCTCCCACGCTGCTGAACTGCACGCGGAGAATCTCGGTGGCACCATGCAGCATGACATAATCGCCAGCTGCAATGGAGGCTTGCCCGGCGGGTTGCTGAGCGCCGCCGAGGAGCGTTTGGGCGAGAGGCGGAGCCTGTACCGCCGCTCCCTCGACGACGGGAGTTTGCGCCTGTTGAGCCGGCTGAGGCCACGGCTCCTGTACGGCTTCGGGTGGGTGTGCCAGCTCGTCGTACATGCCCGCCTCGGGCTGCGCGGGCGCAAAGAACCCGGCGTCCATCCCGGGCGGTGCTTGCGGAAGGATGGGACCCGCCGCTACTGCACCCGGTCCGCTCATGAGCGCCCGGAGCAGAGCCGATGCCTCGCCGCCTGCGGCGAAACGAGCCACCATTAGAGCGGGCGCCACCTTCCGGAGCAGCTGCATTGAGTTCACGCAGATGTCACTGGAGGCGTAAAGTGGCGAGGAGCACCAGCTCGCGACGGCGTCGGCTACTGCCGAGATTCGTGCAATCCACTGTTGCGACATCGCGCCAACCCCACCAGACTGGCTGCGCCCGCGACTTAGCATGTGCCGCTGAATGAGAGCAGGATCCGGACGACCATCTATCCCGGCCGGAGCCATCGCGATCGCCAGCGACTGGCCCTGCGGCAGCGCCTCCCAGTGCATGACGCTGCCATCCGGAGCCGTAGACATCATGTACGCAGTGCCGGCCCGCACCGAACCGGCGAGCGGGAGCGTCTTGCCGCCAGCGAGCACCGTACCGCTCAATTGTCCGGCAGGCGTCTGACGCAGCGAAACGGACAGAATTGCGTGTCCGTCCACCAGCAGCACGTACTCGCCGGAGTAGTCCTGCGCGGCTGCCGCGCCGGCAGAGAGGCAGACAGCCGCAACCAGGCAGACCGCGCAGCGCCACCAGCGCATTCCGGGCGACAAGGCCAACGGGACCGTCAGCGCGCGTTGAACGAACGAGGAGCGCATATTTGCCACCCGCCTGGCAGCGTGGGAGGAGGATGAAGTACCGCCATCCCCATTATCGTAAGGCAGTCGGCTGGCGTATCATGGCGAGTAAAAAAAACGCCGCGGATCTCCGCGGCGTCTCGCCTCCCATCTCTTTCCCGCGCGGGATCGCCACGCGCGCCATCATTGGAACTCTACGTCCTACCGACTGGCGGCGGGCAACACCCATCGCGGTGCGGTTACACTCCCTGTCATTGGAACTCTCCGTCCTACCGAGCAGGGAGGAACCACGATGTTCGTAAGATGGCCGTACCAAAAGCAGGTAGCATGCCACCCCATGGAGCTGAGGGGAGTCGAACCCCTGACCTCTGCAGTGCGATTGCAGCGCTCTCCCAACTGAGCTACAGCCCCAGCAAGCCGAGAGTTCTGCCCCTCCAGAGGGCCTCAACCGGCTTTCGCGCCAAACGAAAGGGCCCCGTCAACCGCCGGGGCCGCCGTCCAGCTCCTCTACGATAGCAGGATTCGGCCACGAAAGCAATGGGAAGACTACGATAGCGGAGCCGGGTAACGGCATTGGTACACTCCCGTGTTGCGCCCTCGGCGCGGCGCCGCTCCCACAGTCGCTGCGCCCGGGCAACAACAGGGCTGCCCTCGTCGATACGCCTTAGCTACGATTCCCGCCATGCCGACCTTTCATGCTATAGATGTCCTCACCGCCGCGCAGCGGATCAGGAATGCTGTGGAGCGGACGGAACTGCGACGTTCCAGCGCACTGAGCGCGCTCGTCGGCCATGACGTGCACCTCAAGCTTGAATGTGACCAGGTCACCGGCTCCTTCAAGATCCGCGGCGCCTACAACGTGATCGCCGCGCTGCCAGACGAGGTACGACAGCGCGGCGTGGTGTCGGCGTCCGCGGGCAATCACGGCATGGGTGTGGCGCACGCGGCACGCGAGTTCGGGATTCCAGCTACCGTCCACGTCCCAGCCGCGGTGCCGCATGTGAAGCGCGATGGGATCACCGATCTGGGTGCTCGAGTGCAGGCCGAGGGAGAGCACTTCGATGATGCGCGCCACCGTGCGGAGGAGGCATCACGTCGTGACGGCACGACGTTCATTCATCCCTGCGAGGGCGAGGTACTGATCGCCGGTCAGGGGACCGTGGGGCTGGAGATGCTGCTCGATCAACCGACGGTGTCGACGATGATCGTCCCCGTTGGCGGCGCAGGCCTGGTCTCGGGAATCGCCAGCCTGGTGCGCACGCTTGCTCCCGTCGTTCACATCGTCGGCGTGCAGACGGAGCACACCGACGCACTCGCGCGAGCGCTGGCCGCTGGGCACCCAATGCCCACTGACCACAAGCCTACCATCGCCGAGGGGCTTGCCGGGGAGGCCGACGCGTACGCACTCGATCTGGCGCGTTTCGCCGTGGACGAAATGGTCGTAGTGCGAGAGGACGAGACGGCGCGTGCCGTGGCGTGGCTTTACACGAACGAGGGGCTCGTGGTCGAAGGCTCCGGCGCGGTTGGCGTTGCCGCTCTGATGTTCGGGTACCTTCCCCGTATTAAGGGTCCGAGTGCCGTCGTCATCACGGGCCGTAACATCGATCCCGAACGGCATGTGGAGATCATTCACCGCTACGGGTGAGCGTGTCGCTCGCGACACTTGGACGGCTGCCTGACCCCGTCGCTGTATATTGTTCACATGTCTCTCAGCATTCGCTTCCTCGGCACATCGGCGTCGCGCCCGACTGTGGAACGCAACGTGACCGCGCTGGCCGTGGTGCGCGAGGGAGAGACGCTCCTGTTCGATTGTGGAGAGGGGACGCAGCGACAGATGATGCGCTATGGCACCTCATTCTCGCTGAGCGACATCTTCTTCAGTCACTTCCACGCCGATCACGTGATCGGTGTCATCGGGCTGCTGCGCAC
>CAZWSO010000117.1:0-7688 GCA_964636485.1 uncultured Gemmatimonadaceae bacterium | reverse complement strand
CTTCGACTTCGTGACCGAGTCGTTCACGTTGATCGCCGGGAAGAGCAGCGTGCCCTTCTTCGCCATCTCGTAAAGGCGGTGCACGCCGGTCGTCGTCTCCTCGGTTACCCCCCTGATCCCTCTGGCCACGGCGCTCCAGCGCCCCGGATTCGCCTTCTGCTGCGCGCGCAACAAGTCGAGGATGACGCCCCACTCCTCGGGATCGCTATCGGCGTCGAATTCCGGAATGCTACCCGCGGCCTCGAACTCGGCACCCTTGTGTACCAGCAGGGTGGCATCGCCGCCATCGTCGAGCAGCATGTTCGGGCCGGAGCCGTCGGGCCACATCAGGGCTTGCTCCGTGCACCACCAGTACTCCTCGAGGGTCTCGCCCTTCCATGCGTAGACGGGTACGCCGCGCGGGTTCTCCGCTGTGCCATCAGGGCCGACCACCGCCGCCGCGGCGGCGTGATCCTGGGTGGAGAAGATGTTGCACGACACCCAGCGCACGTCGGCGCCGAGCTCCGCCAGCGTCTCGATCAGCACCGCCGTCTGCACGGTCATGTGCAGCGAACCCATGATTTTCGCACCGGCCAGGGGCTTCCTGCCGGCGTACTCCTCTCGCACCGCCATCAGCCCCGGCATCTCGTGCTGCGCCAGCCTGATCTCCTTGCGGCCGAACTCCGCCAAGCCGAGGTCGCGCACCTTGAAGGGTGGACGCTCCTGTATGCCACGCTCAGCGCCCGTGCGCTCGGTTCCAACTGCGGTTGCCATTCAACGCTCCTGTTCAGGATACCAGCGAAAGAAAGTCGTCACTAGAAGTCGAGCTCCGTCATCCCACCATTGCCCCGCACCAGCGGCGGCGGTGCGGTGCGCGCCGTCGCCGCGAAGAGCGCCGGACCTCGCGCCCGCAGATCGGCCGGCAGCGGCCGGTACAGCGCGCGCTCCAATCCGGCGGCTTCCATCCACTCCACCACGCGGTCGGCGGAAAACCCCAGCCAAACATGCCCCATCTCGGCACGATACTCCTCGCGATCGTGAGCCACCATGTCCACCAGCAGCAGCCGGCCTCCCGGTCGCAGCACGCGGTGTGCCTCGCGCAACGCTCGGAGCGGTTCCACCACGTAGTGCAGCACCAGGCACAAAATCGCCGCGTCCAGCGCCCCGTCTGCGATAGGCAGTGCCTCCAGTGCACCCCGGCGCACCTCCACGTTCCCCTCCCCCGCCAGCCGCGACTGCGCGGCCTGGAGCATCGGAGCGGAGTCGTCCACCGCAATGACGTTGGTGACATAGGGCGCGACCGCGGCCGCCACGCGGCCGGTGCCGCACCCCAGATCGCCCACCGTCCATGAGTCGTCGAGCAGGGCGAGCGCGACCGTCTGATCCAGCCCCTCCCCAAAGAGATCCGCACGCAGCCGGTCCCAGTCCGCCGCCGACTCGGCGAAAAACTCCTGCGCCCGCGCCCGCCGCTCTGTAAGCACCCCGGCCAGCCGCTGCCGGTCGTGGCCGGCAGCCGAGCTTTCCGCTACCTCAGAGCGCACCACGTCCCACAATCGCCTGGCGCCGGCGTCCAGCCGCTCCAGGCTCATTCGGTACCACCGGGTCGTGCCGACGGGTCGCGCGGCGACCCAGCCCTCCCCGGCCATGACGCGCAGATGACGGCTGGCGGTGGATTGGGGAAGTTGAAGCACCGCGCAGAGTTCCGACACGTTTAGCTCCTGTCCCTCGAGCAGGAGGAGCATACGTGTGCGGATCGGGTCCGTGAGAGCGGAGAGCCGGTCGAGGATAGGCGCTCGTGGGGGCATAATATCCATATATCCGTGACTAAGGATATATCCTTCCCGCCTCAAGGGCAAGAGACGAGACGCGATTTTGATCACTACCGAATTGGAACGGGTATGCACCCTCTGCTGGAACCACTACTGTGCGCCGACGAAGCTCCAACACCCTGTCACACATGACCATGATCACCTACCCCCCCGTACAGCGGTTGGCTGAGGCAAACACCCCGCAGGCCAACCTCGTGCCCAACTGGTGGGCCCTGGCGCTGGTGATCCTGGCCGCTGCAGCGTGCGCGACGGACACCGAACACGACCGTCCACCCGACACCCCGCCCGCCGCCCCCTCCTCAATATTCTCGGAGACATTCCGCGTGGTGCGGCACATCGCCCTCGAGGAGAGCCAGCACGTCATCAACGTGATGCCAGTCGTGCACATCGAGCCCGATGGCGACCTGCTGCTCGCTGACGCTCGCGAGGCCCAACTTCGATGGTACTCACCAACGGGAGCACTCCGGGCCACGTTCGGACGGAAAGGGCAGGGTCCGGGAGAGTTTCAGATGCCGGTCAGCCTCCGCCGACTCGCTGACGGTCGCTTCTCCGCCGGTGATGCGATGGGTGGAGGAATCTCGCTCATCAATGAGGACCTGACGGAATACGTGGACGGCGCCCGCATTCCGCTGATGCCCCTCTACGGAGTTGTTCCGATCGATTCGCTGCGGCTGCTGCTCCTCGGCAGAGAGCAGGGCGAACTACGTCGCCCCCGCCTGCTTCACGAATGGAGTCTCTCGAGCAGGCGCATCGAGCGAAGCTTCTTCGAGGTCCCAACCGCCGACGCACTCGCCGCTACGGCGCTATCGCTCGGCTTTGCAGCCGCCGCCGTCAAAGGTGACACCGTAGCCGCCGTCTTCTCCGTCAGCGACACCGTCTTCCTGTTCCGGTTGGAGGAAGGATCGGCAGCAGAAATCGTTGAGCGCATCCCCATCCCATTCTCACGGTTCTCGGTGTCGCCACCGACCGCGCGGGCGTTGGCCAATGAGCGCGCGCGAAACGATTGGTTGCAGACAATCACGATGATCGGGGGACTGCATTGGCTCGAGGATGGCTCCTTCGTCGTTCAGTGGACCATCAAACGTCCCATCGACGAGGAGTTCGGACTTCTTCGCATGACGCGCGTCGGATCGAAAATCTTCGAGGTTCGTGGCGCTCCACGCCTCTTCGCAGTCTCCGGCAACCAGTTCTATCTCGCGGATCCCGCATCGGAGGTGCCGAGCAAATGGATAGTAGCGGAGCTCGTAGAACCTTGAGCATCGCCGCAATGGCGGCCTCGCTCGCGTTGTTCGGTTCGAGCTGCGGCCCCCTGATCGAACGCACTCTTCTTCGCCCTGGCGACGCCGCACCAACGATCTTGCGCGAAGATGACGCCGAAGTCTCCATCGCATGGGTCCTGCGCGGTGAGCACCTCTTCGGCTGCGATCCGGGCACCAGCGGAGTCCGACAGCTTCAACGACTCTTCGGCCCCTCGCTGCAGATGGTCGCGGTCGTCGCAGAGGACCCAGATGACAGGGTCTCAGCGTTGCTCCGGCGGGAACGCCTTTCTGCTCGCCTCGCCCGCACGGACCGGCGCGTCCTCAAGAGCGCGATAGGCTACGAGAGTCTGCCAGCGCTCGTGCTGATCGTGAGTGGCCGAATTGCCGGCGTCTGGTCGGCCGGACGGGTTTCCGTGGCGCCCGAGCTCGGGACGCCCTCCGACTCGCTCGTCGCTGTGGTGCGGCGAGCGGTCGCGTCCTCGGCAACCCTGCCGAACTAGCGGCCGGGTACGAGGTCGTATCACACACAAGGAGGTGTCGCATGCGCATTACCAAACGAGTCCTCGCCTCGCTCGCTCTGGCCGCCGGACTCCTGGCTGGCGGCCCGGCGGCTTCGCCACCGCCGTACGGTGGGGAGCTTCGAGCCGAGGAGGAGGCGTCCAAGCTCATGTACTTCAGGATTCTCTACTCGGATATCTGTTACTCGGCCTGCGCCAAGGGCGCGTACTGCTGCCAGAAGGTCTATCTCCCGAAGTAAACCGGCGCCGCTCGCGGCGCACGTCAGAAACAGCGAGGGTCCCATGCGAAGGAAAACCGGACGCTATCGAATGCGAGCAGTCACCATTGTCGGCGTCGCAGCCGTCATGGCAGTCGTCGGTCTCGGGCTTGATCACAAGCCGGCGCAGGGCGGCTGGCTCCAGTGGTGGATTACTACGTGGGGCGAGTTCTGCCTGGGCGAGTGCGGATCATTGCGCCCCAACATCTGCTGCTACTATCCCGTGAAACCCGACTAGTCAGCGGTCGAGCTCACGGGGCACCAGCAGAATTCCAGTTGGCACGATCCGCATCCCTTTCCACTCCCGACGCGCGCCATCGCAAGCACGCACCAGCAGCTGCGCCGAGACCCCGCCATCAAGGAGCACGGCGGCACGGCAGCCCAGCGCGCCCATCAACGCGGCTACCTCCGAAACAGTAGGTCCGAACGGCAGCGTTGACATGCGGCCATCGAGCGCATCGAAGCGAGTCAGCGCGACGATCAGTCGACCGTCGCGCAGCTCGCCAACGGCCAGGGCACGCCGCGGAACAGGTTCTCTCGAGCACCTAGTGCTGCCAGCCTGCAGCTCCCAGCCATATATGCTGAATGAAGGATCACGCGCCGCCAGGATCCCGCTTCTGGACGCGCCAGTGGGCCTGGGGATAGACTCCCTCAGCCTTCTTTCATGGATCCAACCATGCGCCTCCAGCCAACACGCTTTCTTGCTCTGCTGTTCTTCTGCCTCACGCTGGCGCCAATGCAGGTGGAAGCCCAGTCTCCCGCCAGCGCCTCACCGGCGGCGCGCGACAGCGCACCGCCCCCCCAGACGTTCGACTGGCACAAGCGCGCTCCCATACCCGCCACCACTCCCTGGGGACAGGAGGTGGACGTCGCCAGCACCGACCTGATACTCTCGTGGACGACCATGCCGGAGTACACCACTCCACTCGTCAATCACCTTCCGGCACACTCCAGCGTGGTATCGCCGACAGCGCACTTCGGGTACCCAATCGGCAAACCGGGGACGCTGCACCGCGTGGATGAGATCTACAGCTACTTCACCGCCCTTGCCAACAGCTCGCCGCGAGTGCGCTTCCACCTGCTCGGCGAAACGGAGGAGGGCAACCAGCTGGCGCTGGTGCAGGTGGGGAGCGAAGCCAATCTGGCGCGACTGGATGAGATAAAGGTGGGGCTCAACGCGCTCGCCGATCCACGGCGCACCGACCGCGAGGCCGCTCAGCGTCTCATCCGCGAGCTTCCGGTGATCTACACGTTCTACGCCGGGCTGCACTCGACCGAGACGGGACCACCGGAGATGGTGATGGAGCTGTCCTATCGGCTCGCCGTTTCGGATGACCCGCTCATCCGTAACATTCGGGACAGCGTGGTGGTGTTCATCGTGCCGGTCGCAGAGCCGGACGGTCGCAGCCGCGTGGTGGACTGGCATCGCCGACACAACGCCGGCACGATGCGCACGGAGGACCGCGTTCCCGGACCTCCGTACTGGGGCAAGTACATCTTTCACGACAACAACCGCGACGGCCTGCAGCTCAGCGCCCGCCTCACGCAGATCTCGGTGGCGCTGTTCGAGGAGTGGAAGTACCCGATAGGGCACGACCTTCACGAGTCCGTGCCCTATCTGTATACCTCCACGGGCACGGGCCCCTATAACCCGCAGATAGATGCCATCGCAGTAAGCGAGTGGCAGTGGATGGCGAACTGGGAGGTCACGGATCTCACGGCGCGCGGGCTGCCCGGCGTCTGGACGCACGGATTCTACGATGGCTGGTATCCGGGCTACCTGCTCTGGGTGACAAACGTGCGCAATGCGGTGGGGCGATTTTACGAAACGTTCGGCAGCAGCGTGCCGAACACGATGAAGCGCGACCTGCCGCGCACCGCCACCGAGGTACAGTGGTACCGCCCCAACCCACCGCGCTCGAGCACGCTGTGGTCGATGCGCAACAACACCAACTACATGCAGAGCGGCGCTCTCTCCGTACTCTCGCTAACCGCGCAGAATCGAACCCGCATTCTGGACCAGTACTGGACCAAAGCCAACAACGCCGTAACGCGTGGACGCACGCAGGCTCCCTACGCCTGGATCATCCGCGCAGACCAGCCGCGCCGCGGCGATGTGTCATACATGCTGTCCTTGCTGGGGCGGCAGGGGATCGAGCTGCACCAGGCGGACGCCGCAGCCAGGTACGGCGAGACGAGCGTGAGCCGCGGCGACTTCGTGATTCGCATGGATCAGCCGTATCGCAACTTCATACAGACGATCATGGAGGTTCAGCGCTTCCCCGAAAGTGCCCCGCGCCCTTACGACGACGTGGGGTGGACCTTCCCGCTGATGTTCAATGTGGACGCGGTGGCGGTGGAGGACTCCGCGGTCCTGGGTTTGGCGATGAGACCGGTGCGGGGTGAGGTAGCCGTGCCAGGCACCGTCACGTCGGCGAGAGGCGCGGCGTGGTGGGTGGTGGCGCCCGAAGCGAGCGCCCACTCGATCGGTGCGCGGTGGGCGCTGAAGGATGTGCCCATATTTGCGGCACAGGATACGATCAGGATCGGCGGGCGTGCCGTGCCGCCGGGTGCGTGGCTGGTGGAGGTGGGGCGCGCCGATGCAGCCACCATGGAGCGGCTTGCGCGCGAGCATGGGCTTACCGTGCTCGCCGCGAGCGCAGCGTCGCTGCGCAATGTGCGGAGGCACGAGATGGAGCTGCCACGCGTGGCGCTGCTGCACTCCTGGCGCAACACTCAGGACGAGGGCTGGGTTCGGTTTACCCTCGACCACCAGAACATTCCATACACGTACATCGGGGAAGACAAGCTCAGAAATGCCCGGTTGCGCGAGAGATTCGATGTGATCCTCTTCCCATCGCAAGGCGCCAACTCGAACGCCAGAGCGATCTTTGCCGGCGTCGACCCCAGGTTCTCACCGCTGCCCTACACGCAGACTGATGAGTTCCCCTCACACGGCTTCCCCGATTCCACCGCGGACATGACTGGCGGAATGGGCTACGAAGGGCTTGCGGCGCTTCGGGACTTCATCAACGAAGGTGGGACCCTCATCACGCTCGGTTCGGCGAGCACGCTGCCGGTGGATTTCGGCCTTGTGCGCGACGTATCGACCTCCACGGCGCGATCGCTTTTCGTGCCCGGATCGATCGTCAGGGGCAAGGCCGAGCAGCGCCAGCACCCCATCACGTACGGTTATGGCGAGACGATGCCGCTGTATCACCGGTTCGGGCCCTACTTTACCGTGCCGACTCGACTGAATGCAAACGTCCTCGTGCGATACGCGCCCGCTGACGAGCTGTTCATGAGTGGTTTGGTGCAGAATCCGGGAGAGCTGGCAGGGCAGCCGGCAATCATCAGCCTCCCTGTCGGTGAAGGGCATGTAGTGCTGTTCGGGTTCAATCCCCTGCACCGCTTCCAGTCGCATGGCAACTTCGCCTTCGTGTGGAACGCGATCATGCACTGGAACGATCTCGACGTCGGGCTGTCGGCGCCTGGCAGCGAGACCGTGGCAGAGGGGAACTGATCGGGGTCGTGGTCGGGCTCGGTTCGCGAGTTGACGACCTCGTCGCCCATGCAGCATGCGACCAGGAAGTTGCCAGGCGGATCGAGGTCCGATACTCGATTGCCCAATCTTCACCGCGAACCGAAACCCGAGCCAAACCAGCCACTAACCTCCCAGCAGCTCCTCGAACAACCGCAGCGCCCTCTCGTCGCGCGACTGCCCCAGCCAGAAGAGAGCGCGCTGACGAATGCGGGGGTGCGCCGGTCCGCGCACAATCTGGATGAGCGCCGGAATCGCCTCATCGCGTGGACGGCGCGAGAGGGCGAAGACGGCATGCTCGCGGA
>CAZWSO010000116.1:0-7742 GCA_964636485.1 uncultured Gemmatimonadaceae bacterium | reverse complement strand
AGGGGCGGCTCGAGGAGGCTGGTCACGCCTGCGTGGCAGCGCTCGAGCGTCATCGGGCCTCCGCGGAGCTGTTGCACCTGCATGCACTCCTCCTGCTGCAGGGCGGACAGGCAGCCGCGGCGGCGATTTCAGCTCGCCGCGCGCTCTACCTCGACAGGTCGATGATCGTTGCACACATGGTGCTGGCCTCGGCGCTCGCGGTGCTGGGAGATCGCGCTGGTGCGCGCCGCGCGTTCGGCAACGTTCTGGCTCTTGCCGAGAGCCTGCCACCCGACGCTGAGGTGCCCGGAGCGGACGGCGAGACGGCATACCGCATCGTGCAGCTTGCCAGAGCGCAGGTGAAGGCGCACGGGGGACAGAGCCTATGAGCCCCGGCACGCGATCGGGCCCCGTCGACTGGCCGGACGTGCGGCGGCGCATCGAGGAGCTCCGCCGCGTGGTGGAGAGCGATGCTCGTCCGGCGCCGGAGGACGTGCGCAGGATCCTTGGCGCGCGCGCTCGTGAGCTGGCGCGGCCAATCGCGTCCGAGGAGGCTGCAAGTGAGCGCGAGATCCTTACGCTGACGCTCGATGGTGAGCTCTACGCACTCGACACGCGCGGCATCGTTGCGGTCGGTCGCACCGGCGACCTGGTTCCGCTCGTCGGCGCGCCGCCGCCGCTGCTCGGCCTCACTGCCTGGCGCGGCAACGTCCTGCTGCTGGTGGATCTTCCATCGTTGCTGGGGCGCCAGTCGAGCTCACCGGTGGAACGGCGTCACCAGATCGTCCTCGGCGGCGGGGACACGACGTTCGGTGTGCTTGTGGACGCCGTAGGCGAGATACGCTCGATTCGCCCGAGAGAGATCGCGCCTGTCCCCGAGACGCTCGCGGCCACCGCCGAACTGGCGGTCGGGGTGGTCAGCGCGGCGGTGCTGGTACTCGATCATGACGCGCTGGTGCGTTGCGTAGCTCAACTAAGGTGACGGAGACGTCAATCAATGAAAGGAACTATCACTGCGCAGATTGGCCGGGGATTCTCACTTATTCTCATTCTGGTCGTGGTCGTTGCCGCTCTCGGTATATGGGCGATCGGGCGGGCCAACAATGCCTACGATCGGGCGCTCGCGGAAGGGAACGTCAACCTGCGCGAGGCCCTGGGCGCGCAGGCGGCGTCCCGCCAGTCCACCGTCTGGCTGCTGCGCTATCTTCTGAATCCGCGGGACGAAAGTGCCAGGCAGCGGGAAAGCACGATGGCTGTCGCACGAGCCAGGCTGGAGGGACTTCGCGAGCGAGCGGTCGACGCCGAGGAGCGCCGCACGTGGAACGAGGCGATGACGGCGCTCGACCAGTGGGATGAAGTGGCGCGCCGCTCCATGGCCGCCGCCGCTGCTGGAGATCGTGAGGAGGCGGAGAACATCCGTCAGGTTATGGGCGTGCCTCTTCTCGAGCGCCTGGACACGGGGATCGATCACGGCGTCGCACTCGCGCAGGCAAGGAGCGACCGCGAGGCCCAGAGCGGTGCGCGCACTGCGCGGGCCATGCAGATTGGCCTGCTGATCGGTGCGATCATCGCGCTGATCGCTGGCCTGGGATCGGCGCTCCTGCTCAGCCAGCGCATCCGCGGATCGCTGCGGGAAGGGGCCGGAGTGGTTGCCTCGAGTGCCGCCGAGATCCTGGTCGCGGCCACGCAGCAGGCCGCCGGCGCCAACGAGTCGATGGCTGCCGTGTCGCAGACCGTCGCGACGGTGGATGAAGTTGCGCAAACGGCGCAGCAGGCATCCGATCGGGCAAAGTCCGTGTCCGAAATGGCGCATCACGCCGCCGAGCTCGGCCGCGCCGGCCGGTCGGCCGTGGAGGAGTCCACCGAGGCCATGCAACTCGCGCAGGAGCAGGTGGAATCAATCGCTGAGAGCATCCTTGCACTCGCCGAGCAGGCTCAGGCCATAGGGGAGATCATCACGGCGGTTAACGAGATCGCCGAGCGAACCAATCTCCTTGCGCTGAACGCGGCGGTGGAGGCGGCGCGTGCTGGTGAGCAGGGTCGAGGATTCGCCGTCGTCGCCGGCGAGGTGAAGAGCCTGGCGGAACAGTCGAAGCGCTCCACGTCGCAGGTGCGCCAGATCCTCGGCGATATACAGAGCGCAACGAACCGCGCCGTGATGGCCACCGAGCGTGGAACGAAGCAGGTTGCGGCGGGAGCAAAGCAGATCACGGAAGCCGGTCGCACTATTCGCGGCCTTGCCGATGCGGTCGCCCAGTCCTCACAGGCGGCGGCCCAGATCGTCGCTTCTGCCGGACAGCAGGCAATCGGAATGGAACAGATCAGGCAGGCCATCGCGAACATCCACGAGGCCACGCAGCAAAATCTCGGGTCCACTCGCCAGTCTGAGGCAGCCGCGCAGGAGCTGCATCGTCTTGGCAGGCAGCTGGTCGAGATGATCGGGGCCGAGCACGCCGCATCGCACGCTGCGAGCCCGTGAAACGCGACGATCTTGCCGCTCGACTCCTCAACACGCTGGCCGAGGAGCTGGAAGAGCAGACCGCCATGCTCAATGACGAACTGCTCTCCCTGGAACAGGACGTGGAAGATCAGACGCGCCTGCGCGCCGTCTTTCGTATCGCGCACACGCTCAAGGGCGCGGCGCGCGCCGCTGGCGTGACGGCAATCGAGGAGCTATGTCACGATCTGGAAGCGCTTCTCGCCGAGGCGCGCGACGGCCGGGTGCGGCTCGATGCCCAGCACTTTGCACTTCTCTTCGAGACCGCCGATGCGTTGGCTGCCGCGGCCGGTGAGCTTCGGGAAGGCCGAACGCCGTCCTCCGACTTCGATTCGTTTCTCGATCTTCAGCGCCGTTTGCGGGCGATGCGCACGAGCAGCGCGTTTGCGAATCGTGGTCCACGCCCGGATCTCCCTCCCCGAGGCCGCGATGCGTCACGACCCACTCACCAGGCGACGCGCACGCCACCCAGAGGTCCGGAGATTGCCCGCGCCGGCCGCGACGAGCCCCGCCACCTGCGGGTGCACGCCGACAAACTCGATGCGCTGCTGGCGACCGCTGGTCAGCTGCTGATAAGCACCGGGCGGGCCGAGAGCCACGCCGAACGGACTGAGGACCTGGCGAACCATGCGTCGCGGCTACAGGCCGAATGGCGTCGGTCGTGGAAGCGCGCGCGCGGATTGCTCGAGTCGGCAGGGACGCCGGCGAGAGATCTCACCTCGCTCGACACAATCGGTTCACGCATCGACGACATCGCCGCCGGTACGCTGCACCTGTCGCGCAATGCCCGCAGTGACGGTGCCCGCCTCTGGCGCGTGGCCAGCGACATATCCGAGAGGGTTCGCGGACTGCGGATGCGACCGTTCGCCGATGCGGTCGAAGCGCTGCCGCGGCTCGTGCGCGACCTTGCCGCCAGCACCGGGAAAGAGGTGCGACTGTTGGTGGAAGGAGAGAACATCGAAGCGGATCGAGCCGTTCTCGAGGGGGTGCGTGAGGCGATCGTCCAGCTCGTCCGGAACGCGGTGGACCACGGCCTGGAGCTCCCCGAGCACCGGAGTTCGGCGGGAAAACCGGCACTCGGCACGGTACATGTGCGGGCGGAGCTTCAGGGGGACGGGCTTCGTGTGACTGTCGCGGATGATGGGGCGGGGCTGAACGTGACCGCGGTGCGCGGGCAACTCCAGCGGCGCGGCATACCATTGCCCGAAAGCGATGCCGCTACGGCCGCGTTGCTGTTCGAGGGCGGCGTCTCGACACGTCAGGTCCCAACCGAGATCTCAGGACGCGGTGTGGGGCTGGATGTGGTGCGCTCGGCAGTGCAGCGCATTCGCGGCAGCGTGGATGTTCAGTGGCGGGAGGGGGTGGGAAGCACGTTCGTCATCGAGGCGCCTCTCACGCTTGCGACACTTCGCGTGCTGCTGGTCCGTTCCGGACGTCATCTGCTCGGCGTTCCCACCAGCTCGGTGGATCGGCTGCTCCATGTTCGCATGGAGGAGATCCGCCACGTCCAGGGGCGTCCCGTCCTCGAGATGGATGGTCGCACCATGCCGCTCGCGTCGATCGCCGCGCTTCTGGGCCCGCCGCTCTCGGACGAGGAATCCGGCTCATCGGTGCACGTGGCAGTCCTGCGTGCAGGCACGCGGCGGATCGCCGTGAGCGCGGACGAGCTGGTCAGCGAGCAGGAGATCATGCTCCGCCCACTTGAGCGGATCGGAGCGCCCCGCATAGAGAAGCTTGTGGGAGCCGCGCTCCTCGCCACGGGACAGGTGGCTCTGGTAGTGAGCGTCGGCGCTCTCCTGCGAGCCGCAGATGCCGGACTTGCAGGACCCGCGCGCGCTACCCCTGCGGTAGCGGCCGTTCGTCGCACGATCCTCGTAGTGGATGACTCGATTACGACGCGGATCATGGAGGAGTCGGTGCTGAAGTCAGCCGGGTATGACGTCGTGACGGCGGTGGACGGCGTGGAGGCCTGGAATCTGTTGCAGGAGCGCGGTGCGGATCTGGTGGTGGCGGATGTGGAGATGCCGCGGATGGACGGCTTCGCGCTGTGCGAGGCAATGCGTGCAAGCCGGTCGTTTCGCGACATCCCGATCGTGCTGGTGACCACGCTGGAAACCGCGGACCACCGGCAGCGGGGGCTGGACGCCGGTGCCGACGCGTACATCGTGAAATCAAGCTTCGATCAGGAAGCACTGATCGAGACGATCGAGCAGCTGCTGAGATGATCCGCGTTCTCATCGTCGATGACTCGGCCACGGCGCGGACGCTGCTTCGCGGCGTGCTCGAATCGGAGAGGGAGATCGAGATTGTTGGCGAGGCCTCGAATGGCGAGGAAGCGGTAGAGAAGGCGATGAGACTGCATCCAGACCTCATCACCATGGACGTGAACATGCCGGTAATGGACGGACTCGAAGCGGCGAAAACGATCATGGCCAAGCTGCCGACGCCCATTCTGGTGGTGTCGGCCATCGATCGTCCAGCACTCGATCTGTCGTTCGATGCGATGCAGGCCGGTGCGCTGATGGTCGTCAAGAAGCCCGCCGGACCCGGCGACCCCCGCTTCGCCCATGATAGGGAGCAACTTTTGACAATGGTCAGGGCGATGTCCGAGGTCAAGGTCGTGCGTCGTCGAGGCGCTCAAGAAGCTCCCGGCCGCGCGGCGCCGTCCGTGGTTCGGGATCGAGCAGACAAGCGTATCATTGCGATCGGCACATCCACTGGCGGGCCGGCGGCGCTTCACCGGCTGTTAATCGATCTGCCGCGCGACTTCCCGGTTCCGATCCTCGTCGTGCAGCACATTGCGCGCGGCTTCGTGAACGGGCTTGGCAGCTGGCTCCAGGGAGCGACCGGGCTGCGGGTCGTCGTCGCCGAGCACGGAGATGAGTTGAGGCACGGCACGGTCTATCTCGCACCGGATGACCGGCACCTGGGAGTCACCGGTGGCGGGCGGATCGCGCTGTCGGATGACCCTCCCATAGATGGCTTTCGACCCTCGGCTACGCACCTCTTCAGCTCGGTAGCGGCTGCCTTCGGTACCGGCGCGATTGCGGCCGTGCTCACCGGCATGGGCAGCGACGGGCTCGATGGGCTTCGCGCCGTGCGCGCCGCGGGCGGATGGATCCTTGCCCAGGACGAGCGATCTTCGGTGGTCTTCGGCATGGCCCAGGAGGCTGTGCGGGAGGGGCTCTGCGATTCGGTGCTGCCGGTGGATCGGCTCGGGCAGCGGCTGGTGGAGCTGGTGTCATGAGAGGCGAGCGCCGCTATCGGGTTCTCGTGGCGGAGGACAGCGCCACGCAGGCAGCGGCACTTACGGACCTGCTGCGGAGCCACGGTTTCGATGTCACGGCCGTTCGCAGCGGAGAAGAGGCGATCGAACGGATAGAGCAAAACGGATACGATGTCGTTCTCACCGACATCGTGATGCCGGGAATCAGCGGCTATGAGGTCTGTTCCCGCCTGAACCGGGATCCACGGCTCCCTGACGTGCCGGTCGTCCTGATGACCGGGCTCGGCGATCCGCGAGACATCATTCGCGGCCTCGAATGTGGCGCGGCCAGCTACATCACCAAGCCGTACGACCCCGGCTATCTGGTCTCGCGTCTGCGACAGGTGATCGCCAATCGGGAAATCCGGCGGGACCGACAGAGCACTGAGGGCGTCGAGGTCATGTTCATGGGCGAGACGCATCACGTCTCCGCCGACCGGGAGACGATTCTCGACCTTTGCCTCTCCAGCTACGAGGAGCTCGTCCGGACGACGCAGGTGGTACAAACTGCGGAGCGTCGTGCGCGCTTCGTGGCCGAGGCCAGCCGCGTGCTTGCCTCGTCACTGGATTACGAGACGACGCTGCAGAGCATCGCTCGCCTCGCCGTGCCCGAGCTTTCGGACATCTGTATCGTGGATGCGCTTGCTTCAGATGGCACGGTTCAGCGCGTGGCCGTCGTTCCAGATGACCCATCTCATGCCGGGATCATCGAGCGGATCCATGAGCGTCACCCGCCCGATCTCGCCGGGGATCATCCGGTGGCGCGAGCTATGCGCACGGGTCACGGCATTCTCCAGTCGGGGCTGGAGGAGCGTGACGAGAGCCCCTCGTCCGGCGGCACCGATCACCATGATCTGTTGCGCGCGCTCGGGTTCCGCTCCTACATGATCGTGCCTCTCGTCGCCCGGGAGCGCGTTCTGGGAGCGGTTTCGTTCATGTCCGCGGATTCCGGCCGACAGTACCGTCGGGACGATCTCCTCGTGGCCGAGGATCTCTCGCGCCGGGCGGCGATGGCGATCGACAATGCCCGACTCGTGGATGATCTGCAGCGCTCGCGCACGGCCCTCGAGGCGGAGCGCGCCGAAGCTGAGCGTGCCCGCGAGGAAGCGGAGAGCGCCAATCAGTCCAAGTCCGAGTTCCTCGCCATGATGAGCCATGAGCTGCGTACACCCCTCAATGCCATCAGCGGATACGCGCAGCTCCTGCTTGATGGAGTAAGCGGTCCTGTGAGTGAGGAGCAACGTCGCAGCCTGACGCGGATCGAGCGCAATGGCGCGCACCTCCTCAGTCTCATCAATGACGTTCTCAATTTCGCTAAACTCGAGGCGGGCCGCGTCGAACTGGAGCTTGGCCCCGTGCGCGTGGACGAGACTCTCGCTGGCGTCGAGGCGCTCATTCGCCCGCTGGTGGAGACGAAGCAACTGCGATACGTGTATCGCACCGGTTCGGCTGACGTTGCCGTGCGCGCCGATCAGGAGAAGATGCTCCAGATCGTGCTCAACCTGCTCACGAACGCGGTGAAGTTCACCGAGCCCACCGGTCACGTGCTGCTGAGCTGGGAGCCGGCCGGCGAAGACGTTCTGATCAGCGTCGCCGATACGGGTGTCGGCATCGCTCCCGAGCGGCTATCCAGCGTCTTCGAGCCTTTCGTGCAGGTTGCCGAGCGCTACCGAAGGCAGAATGAAGGCGTGGGGCTCGGACTTGCCATCAGCCGTGATCTGGCGCGGGCCATGGACGGCGAGCTGGAGGCCGTAAGCGAACCCGGACGCGGCTCCACATTCACGCTGCGCCTCCCGCGGTGGACGGCAGAAGCAGCTGGCTAGTCGGTCCAGTGGCGCTGGTGAAGCTGAAAGCGGGTGTGGAGCGAGGACGTTAGTAGCGCGAGACAGGGGCTCACGGGACCCAGGAGCGCGGTCCGCGCGGTACGAGTGTTGCTCTACGAAGCTGGTGTCGTGGGGTCATGAACCTTACATGCGGGAGATGAAGCGATGCTTTGGACGA
>CAZWSO010000115.1:0-7796 GCA_964636485.1 uncultured Gemmatimonadaceae bacterium | reverse complement strand
TGCCGGCGCGGTTCGGACTGACTGATGTCGTCCGGAGCTCCTCCGGCTACCGGCGACAGATAGAGAACATTGGCTATTACTTCGCGCTGAACGATTACCTGGATTCCCAGCTTTCGCTTGACTGGCGGAGCGGTGTTCGCGGCACCAGCTTCGATCCCGGCTGGACCCGCTACAATGGTGAGCTCAACTACCACTTCCTCGATAGGTTCATGCGGGGACGGCTCGGCACCTCCTACACACGCCGGGACGATGGCAGTACGAATCTCGCGCTGTCGCTATCGCACTCGCAGTCGTTTTCCCGGACGCGTGGTCTCAACGCGAACATCAACTACGTTACAAACACGTTTATCCAGCGTGACCACTCGTTCGACGTGCAGCAGGCGCTGGCTACCATCTCATCCTCGGCAAACTACCGCCACCAGCTTGGTCCGGCGTCAATCTCGCTGGGTGGCAGCCGAACACAGTTTCCCGGCCGGGATCAGGTCAATCAGACCCTCCCCACGATGAGCATCTCGACCAGGCCCATCAGTCCGGCGTCGTGGATGGTATGGTCGCCGTCGTTCAATCTCACGAATAGTCAGCAGTTCGCGCTTGATCAGCCTACAAGCCCCTTCCGATTTCGCTACATCCCCGGACCAGGGGGCGCGGTGGACAGCATCCCCATTCGGGCGAGCACGCGCAATACTTCACTGTCCTTCGATACGCCGGTGCAGCTATTCGGTTTCACGTGGCGGAATCGATTCACCGTGAACGATGTGCTGCAGGACTTCCCCGTGCAGGAACGTGTGGTTGATGTCCGCGACACCACCCAGCGGCTTACGAGGGTGTACGAGCGCGGATTCAGCACCCGCATCGACTGGGAAACTGGAATCAGCCTTCCCTCAATTTCTCAGGGGCGGTGGAACTTTTCTCCGTCAGTAGGAATCCAGAATGTCGACCCCGGATCCGGTTTCTGGCTTCGGACACATCTCTCGGGTGGCGAGTTCGTGTCGCAGTCGAAGCGGCTGGTTTACAGCGTTTCTTCGACGCCGACGTTCTTCGGGCTGTTCCCCGGGTTCGGACCGTTCGCGCGGTTACGACATGCCGTTACGCCGTCAATGTCCTACTCGTACTCGCCCCCAGCCAGTGTAAGTGACGAGTTTCTGAGCGCGCTGGGTCGCGAGAGGACGACGTACCTGGGGGCGCTGGCGCAGAACCGCGTGTCTCTCGGGGTGACCCACAACCTGGAGGCACGGCTGCGCACGCCTTCCGATACCGTAGCGGACGATGGGCAGAAGATCCGGCTGCTCACGATGAACTTCTCGCCGGTCAGCTACGACTTTGAGCGAGCGCGAGCCACGGGCAACACGCTGAGTGGGTTCGCGACCGAGTTCTTCAGCTACTCGGTGCGCTCGGATCTGCTTCCCGGCTTCGATTTTTCAGCGGGTTACTCGTTGTTCGAGGGGAGTGTGCTTAGCGATACGGCGCGCTTCAGCCCCTATCGTACGACACTGAACGCCTCGTTCACGATTGGGCGGGAGGAGAACCCATTCACCGCCATCGCCCGGCTCTTCCGCTCCGCCGTCCCGCAGGATACGGCGGGATTGCCGGCGGCCTCGCAGGGTGGGGAGGGAGATCCGCGGCCGGTGGCCGGTGGGGCGGACACGCGAACGCCCATGATCCCGCGCCAGTCGACTGGATGGACCGCCTCTATAAGCTTCTCGTCCAGTCGGTCACGTCCGGCGCGAGGCGCCGAAGTGTTCGAGTTCGACCCGGGTGCCTATTGCCTCGGTCTCAACCTGGATCCAATACAGCTCCGGCAGTGTCAGGAGGTGCAGCGCGCACTGCTCACGGACTCGCTCCCCACCACTACGGTGGGTGGCCAGTTTTTCCGAACGGCTCCGGTGTCCACCGTGCAAGGGTCGTTTGGCTTCAATCTCACGCCGCGCTGGTCAGTGCAGTGGAGGACGGGATACGACTTCCAGCGTAGCGAGTTCTCCGACCACTTCGTCCTGCTGGTGCGCGAGATGCACGACTGGCGCGCGAACTTCTCCTTCATGCAGGCGCCGAATGGGAACTTCGCCTTCTCGTTCTTCATTTCGCTGATCGCGCAGCCGGAATTGAAGTTCGACTACCGCGAGCGCAGCTATCGGCCTCAGAACTGAATCACTACCCGGATGCCGGCCTGCGCCGAGGTATCCACCGGCTGGGTCATGGTGTCGTCCTCGCCCGAGGACATATGATGCCGGAACATTTTGGCAACTTGTTGCGCTGCAACGCTTAAGAGGTATGTGAGGCTCGGTGCGCGACGTGCCTCTCAGCGAGGCGACGCCCATAAAGGAGCCTCGCAATGTCACGTCCCTGCACCGTGGTGCTGATGATGGCGCTAGCCGGATGCACACAGACCGTCGTAGGTCCTCAGCCCGCTCCAGACGCACCCACCGCTCTCTCGTACCGGCTCGTGCCCAGCGGCAACCCAAGTGTGCCCCAGGGCATTCTGCTCCAGTGGGCTCCTCCTGTCGCGCGAGAGGCTGCGTACTACGTGGTCTACTCCCGTGGCTCGACGGGCAGCCGGTGGCTCCGTCGCGCGGAGACCTCATCCACCTCGTTCCATGACGTCGGAGCGCCTCATCTCCAGTACTACGTCACTGCGGTCGGGTACGATGGATACGAGGGATCCGGTTCCGGCATAATCACGGTGGACGAGCGAAACCGACTGCCGGCGCCGTCGAGTATGTCATCCATCTCGCTAAATCGGGCGGTGCAGCTCTCATGGCCCGCGAATGCCAGACAGGCGTCCCCGTCGCTGTTCGACTACTACCGTGTCTACTCGGCGCCATACGATCTCGATCAGGGAACCTGCGACAACACGCGGTGGGTCATGGAAGGAAGCACGGTTTCCGAGGACTTTCTCGTGACCGGGCTGCCGAATGGTGCCCCCCGCTGCTTCGCGACGAGCGCCATTAGCCGAGATGGACACGAGAGCCTCTGGGCCGCGCCCCGCGCGGACACCCCGCGTCCCGACGCGCGCAACGTGATCCTTTGGTCAATCGAGGTATCGGTCGCCACTAGCGGTTTCCGTTTCGAGCCACCGACAGGGGCGCTCGGCGCCGTGCTGGCAGGCGATCGCACCGACATCGACTTTCGGGTGGAGCGGCGTGCTGACGGCTCGCTCTGGATGGCTCCGGTGCGCTCCGGCACGCGAGTCGCCCTCTACTCGGGTCAACCGATCAGCGACCTGACGTCCATCGACATCGCTCCCGTGAGTGGGTACTCCACAGGAGCCATCGAAGCCGTTCCAGGCTTCGGATACGTTTTCGAGACACGCCTGGACGGGCGACTGCACTTCGGTGGCGTGCGCATTACGCACGTAGCGCGCGACTATCTCATCTTCGACTGGTCCTACCAGACAGACCCTGGCAATCCAGAGCTTCGGATCATCAATCCCGATCTGGCGCCCTCGATCTGACCTTCCGACTCCGGACCCGACCCGGCGCCCCCGCGCGATCGCGCGGGGGCGCCGGGTCGCTTGCGGTTGCCAGGAGCGCGGGGCTGCCGGCATGCCAGCGGCGGTAGCATCTTCCCTTCGACTTGAAGGATGGGTGCTCACATGGGACATTCGGCGGCATGAGCGAACGGATCGAGCTGGATGGGCAGTCGCTGCGGATAGAGGACGTCCGTCAGGTTGCGGAGGATCGGGTACCCGTTGCCCTCGCGGCGGGGGCGCGGGCGGCCGCGATTGAGAGACGGCGCATTGTCGAGGAGATCGTAAGGCGAGGCGCTGTCGTGTACGGCGTGACGACGGGCTTCGGCAAGCTGTCCGAGGTGGCCGTGGCCGACGACCGGTTGGCGGAGCTGCAGGTGAACCTGGTGCGAAGCCATGCTGCCGGAGTGGGCGAGCTCATGCCGGAACGGGAGGTTCGCGCCCTGATGCTGCTTCGTGCGAACGTCATCGCAAAAGGATTCTCGGGTGCGCGCCCGGAGCTGGTCGATCTGCTCATCGGGATGCTCCAAGCCGGTCTGTATCCACCAATTCCGGAGCAGGGCAGCGTGGGAGCTAGCGGTGACCTGGCTCCGCTCGCGCACCTGGCGCTGGCGCTGATCGGAGAGGGCGAGCTGTACCGGGACGGCAGGTCCGGTGCCGCCGCCGAGATGCTGCGAGCGGCCGGGCTCGAGCCGGTAATACTCGGGCCCAAGGAGGGTATCACCCTTATCAACGGCACGCAGGCGCACACCGCCGTGGCAGCGCTGGCGTGGAGTGATGCGATGCGAGGGTGGCGGGCGGCGCACGTGGCCGGGGCAATGTCGCTGGAGGCTCTTCTCGGCACGCCCGCCGCGTTCGACGATCGGATTCATGCTGCCCGAGGACAGGAGGGCCAGCGCGCCTCGGCCACGCTGCTACGGTCGCTGCTGGCGGGCAGCGAGATCCGCGAGTCGCACCGTCACGCCGATCCCCGCGTGCAGGATGCTTACGCGCTGCGATGCATGCCACAGGTGCATGGTCCGGTGCTCGACGTGCTTCGGTTCGCCGAGTCGTTGATCTCGCGCGAGCTGAACGCCGCGACCGACAATCCGCTTGTCTTCGACGATGGTGAAGTGCTGAGTGGCGGGAACTTCCACGGGCAGGTGGTGGCGACGGCGCTCGACGTGATGGCGATCGCGCTCACCAATCTTGCCACCATCGCCGAACGGCGCATCGACCGCCTGGTGCACCCGGACTTCAATCAGGGACTCCCACCATTCCTGGTGCGCGACGCCGGCCTCAACTCCGGCTTCATGATGGCACAGGTCACGGCTGCGTCGCTGGCGAGCGAATGCAAGGTGCTCTCGCACCCGGCCAGCGTCGACACCATCCCCACGGATGGCAACAAGGAGGATGTCGTTCCAATGGCAATGGGCGCCGCGTGGAAGTTGCGGCGGATCGTGCGTAACCTGCAGCACGTGATCGGCATCGAGTTGATGTGCGGCGCGCAGGCGATCGATTGTCGAGCGCCGCTCCGTCCCGGCGTCGGGGTGGCCGAAGCACACGGCCGCGTGCGTGAACTCGTACCGGCTTTGTCGGGTGATCGCGTGCTCAGCGGCGACATGCGCCAACTCGCCGACGCGGTGGGACGTGGCTGGTTCGAACCCTCAACGATCGCGGAAACGCCATGAACGCTCCTGCCTCCGCTCTCGAAGTCGGACCGCGTCGCGTGACGGCGCCGCGAGGAGCGCGAACCTCCTGCAAGGGGTGGGAGCAGGAGGCTGCGCTCCGGATGCTCATGAACAACCTCGACCCCGACGTGGCGGAGCGCCCGGATGATCTTGTGGTCTACGGCGGTACCGGGAAAGCGGCCCGGGACTGGCGCTCCTTCGATGGGATTGTGGATGCGCTCCGCCGTCTGGAAAATGATGAGACACTTCTCGTGCAGAGCGGTAAGCCGGTGGCGATCTTTCGCACACAGCCTACCGTCCCGAGAGTGCTGATCGCCAACGGCAATCTCGTGGGGCGGTTTGCGACGTGGGAGTATTTCCGCGCCCTGGAGCGTGAGGGACTCACGATGTATGGCCAGATGACCGCTGGGTCTTGGATTTACATCGGTTCGCAGGGAATCGTGCAGGGCACGTATGAGACGTTCGGTGCCGTGGCGCGCGAGCACTTTGGCGGCTCGCTGGCCGGCCGTCTCGTATTGTCGGCCGGACTGGGTGGAATGGGAGGTGCGCAGCCGTTGGCGGCGACGATGGCCGACGGCATTTTCCTGGGGATCGAGGTCGATCCGGATCGCATCAGGAAGCGTGTCAACACGGGTTACTGCGACCGCATGACGGGAGATCTGGAGGAGGCGTTGCGCTGGGTGAGCGAGGCACGCGCGGCCGCGAGGCCATTGTCGGTCGGACTGGTCGGAAACGCCGCCGACGTCCTGCCGGAACTGGTACGCCGTGGTGTAACTCCCGATGTGCTTACCGACCAGACCAGTGCCCACGACACACTCAACGGCTACGTGCCCGCCGGCCTGGCGCTGGAGGCCGCCGCGGAGCTTCGTCGCACCGATCCTGCCGCATACCAGCAACGTGCCGTGGCTTCGATTGTGACGCATGTGCGAGCGATGCTCGATCTTCAGCTGCGCGGTGCGGTGACCTTCGATTACGGCAACAACATTCGTACGGTAGCGCACGACGCCGGCCTCGAGAACGCTTTCGGCTTTCCCGGATTCGTGCCGGCCTACATTCGTCCCCTGTTTTGCGAGGGAAAGGGTCCTTTTCGCTGGGTGGCTCTGTCCGGTGATGCCGCCGATCTGGCGCGCACCGATGAGCTCGTACTGGAGCTCTTCCCGGAGGATACGCACCTGCGCCGCTGGATCGGTATGGCACGCGAGCGAATCCAGTTCCAGGGGCTGCCCGCGCGTATCTGCTGGCTGGGGCAGGGCGCCCGCGCGCGCCTTGCCGTAGCGATCAACGATCTCGTCGCGAGTGGCGAACTTTCGGCGCCGATCGTCATCGGCCGCGATCACCTCGATACCGGCAGCGTTGCCTCACCATTCCGTGAGACCGAGGGGATGCGCGATGGCAGCGATGCGATCGCTGATTGGCCGCTACTAAATGCGATGCTCAATGTCGCCAGCGGTGCCTCATGGGTGTCGTTCCATCACGGTGGCGGGGTCGGAATCGGGAACTCGCTTCACGCCGGTCAGGTTATCGTCGCCGACGGTACGGGTGCCATGCGTGAGCGCCTGCTTCGGGTGCTGACCAACGATCCCGGCATTGGCGTCGCCCGACACGCCGATGCAGGTTACGAAACAGCCGTTGCCACGGCACGGCGGCAAGGAATCGATCTCCCGATGATGAACACGGCGGGAGGCGGTTGAGCGACATGCTTTCGGCGCGGTTCAAGCCATGGCACGTGCCGCTGTTTGCGGCGAAGTACGCCTGGCTGCACGTGCGGCACATGCCCGTTCTCGTGCACTTCGAGGTCACCATGCGTTGCAACGCGCGATGCGGGTTCTGCAACTACTGGCAGACACCCGCCGAAGCGCGGGAACAGGAGCTGCGCAGCTTCGCCGATGCGGCGCGTCGCTTCAATCCGCTCATGATCACCTTCACAGGTGGCGAACCGACGCTACGGCGCGATCTCGAGGATCTGGTGGCGGCGGTGCATGAGGCGGTGTCCCTCAAGTACATGACCATGATAACCCACGGAGGAATGCTGACGCCGGAGCGGGCGAGTTCCCTGTGGGAGGCCGGGCTTAACCAGTTCAACATCTCGCTCGATTATCTGGACGAGCGTCACGATCGGGCGCGCGGGATTCCGGGGTTGAGTCGCCGCATTCTCGCGGCGGTGCCCCGGATGCGCGAAAAGGGGATCGACAGCATCCGCTTCAACACGGTGATCAAGCGCGACAATCTTGGCCACATCATGGCCATCGTGCGCTATGCCGAGGAGGTGGGTGTAGGTGTTAGCCTCAGCGTGTACACGGAGTTGAAGAACGGTAATGCGGAACCACGGCTCGGTGCCGGGCAGCTCCAGGAGCTCGACGCACTCGTGGCCGAGTTGCTCGCGTTCAAGCGCCGACGCCGTGGTGTCATCGTGAGCTCGGATCACTACCTCCGCCAGATACCGCGCTGGGTTCGCGGCGACATGCGGGAGCCGTGCCGATCCGGAATTCGAACGATCCACGTCGACCCCAGCGGGCAAGTGCGCCGTTGTCCAGACTTTCAGCCGGACTTTCACTGGTCCGAGTTCACGCCTTACGAGCCCATCGACTGCAATGCGTGCTTCTACGCGTGCCGTGGAGAGGCCCAGGCACCGCTCACGCTCGCGCGCGTCCGCGACGTGATGG